>NZ_CBDDRA010000076.1:0-586 GCF_965232925.1 Tumidithrix helvetica PCC 7403 | reverse complement strand
GAAGAAACGAACTCGGCGTAACGATCGAAGCGCAATTTACGGTAGGTGAGTATGACATTCTCATCCTTAGCGCAGAGGAATCCGATGGATTGCAAACATGGCTCGTAGATAATGGCTATCGCATTCCAGAGGGAGCAGAGCAATTGCTACAGCCTTACATTCGTCAGAACATGAAATTCTTTGTAGCGAAGGTAAATCTGCAAGAACAACAGAGTACTGGCTCGAAGTTTTTACGCCCAATCATGATGGCGTATGAATCCCCCAAATTTATGCTGCCGATTCGTTTGGGCATGATCAATGCTTCTGGGGAGCAAGATTTATTGGTGTACGTACTTTCTCCGTCAGGACAAGCGGAAGTTACCAACTATCGCACCGTAAAAGTACCCTCTGATGCGGAGATTCCTGTATATGTCAAGCAAGAATTTAGCAACTTCTATAAGTCGATGTTTAAGACTGCCTATGTCAAGGAAGATCGTAAGGTAGCCTTTCTAGAATACGCTTGGGATATGAGTAGTTGCGATCCTTGCTCGGCAGATCCGCTCACCCCTGAGGAATTNCAAAAAGCTGGTGTGTTTTGGTTGGATTC
>NZ_CBDDRA010000075.1:0-589 GCF_965232925.1 Tumidithrix helvetica PCC 7403 | reverse complement strand
AAAAAGAGGCAAAAACTTTGGCACAGTTGACGGGATGGAATATCCAAGATATCCGCCGCAAGCTAAAGCTACCTGCAACTGGTACTCAGGGTAGTTCTTTCTGGCGCACAATCTGGAAATAGTCTGCTTTGTTGACAGCGACAGCAAAGTAGACACAATTTAGAAGCCAGAATCATAAACATGCTTCTGATTCTGGCTTCTAGGCATTTTGTTCAATCGTAATATCCAAGAAAACCTGAATTCCCAATCCCTATGAAACCCTTAAGAATTCTCATTGGCTGTATCCTCTCTGGAATCCTTCTCCTGAGTTTCACGCCTACAGCCTTAGCCTTTTGTGGCTTTTATGTCGCCAAAGCCGATGCCAGTCTCTATAACAAAGCTTCTCAAGTGGTGATTGCCCGCGATCGCGATCGGACAATTCTGACGATGGCAAACGATTATCAGGGCGACATGAAAGACTTCGCACTCGTCGTTCCCGTACCCACTGTGCTTAAACAGGAGCAAGTTCGGATTGGCGAGTCCAAAATTATCGAGCGACTCGATGCCTTTAGCGCACCGCGTTTGGTAGAATACTTTGACTCCGACCCTT
>NZ_CBDDRA010000074.1:0-602 GCF_965232925.1 Tumidithrix helvetica PCC 7403 | reverse complement strand
CGCTAGCTCTTCNATTCATTGTCCCAAAACGCTAGTCGAAACTACGCACTTTCAGTGCGAGACTTTAGTTGCTACACAAGTCTAAAAAGGGGTAGGCTTGGGAAAAACGCCAATGGTAGAACCTAGACGTGGTAGCCACACAATTACAAGGCTAACAGTACATATTGTATGGGTGACAAAGTATCGATACCAAGTACTGAAAGGAGAAATTCAAAAACGGTGCAGAGAACTAATTATTCAGATATGTGATGCCGAAGATATTAAAATCCTCAAAGGGGCAGTGAGCAAGGATCATGTACATATGCATATAGAGTATCCGCCATCAAAGGCAATCAGTGACATTGTGAGACGGCTCAAAGGTAGAACCTCAAGATTACTGCAACAAGAATACCCAGAATTACAGAAGCGATACTGGGGAAAGCATTTCTGGGCAATAGGATATGGGGCATGGAGTACAGGCAACATAACAGATGAAATGGTCTCAGAGTACTTGGAACATCATCGCAATCCATCAAATATGGATAATGACAACTGTATGCTGGAATAAGGGGACTTTCAGTCCCAGGCAAACCTATGCACTTCCAGTGCATAGTGGTTTAGTT
>NZ_CBDDRA010000073.1:0-707 GCF_965232925.1 Tumidithrix helvetica PCC 7403 | reverse complement strand
ACCACCAAGNTNNNNTNATACCAATTTAAATTATATTGGCAACAGATAGGGCTTCCAAAATGAAAGGATATCCAGTAATCGATGCTATAACTTGGGGAGTTAATTCTGCTAGAAGTTGGTCTACCTTTTCCCTAAGTTCAGCCAGAGTAGAAAAAGATTGCCATCGTAAATCTTTCTTCAGATGCTCCCACAAACGCTCA
This sequence comes from Tumidithrix helvetica PCC 7403, assembly GCF_965232925.1. Classification (NCBI taxonomy): domain Bacteria; kingdom Bacillati; phylum Cyanobacteriota; class Cyanophyceae; order Pseudanabaenales; family Pseudanabaenaceae; genus Tumidithrix; species Tumidithrix helvetica. The sequence goes on along the minus strand of NZ_CBDDRA010000073.1, from coordinate 507 downwards.
ATTGGATTTAATTCTGGGCAGTAAGGAGGTTGAAACAAAAGGATCACATTCTCAGGAATCCGCAATTTTTGGGTTGTGTGAAATCGCCCACGGTCTAGTTGCAAAATATTGATGCTCTGCCAGTAAGTCTGGGCAAATGTGTCTAAGAATCGTTGAAAGCATTCTGTATCAACATGAGAAAACTCCAAGAAAACATGCTCTCCTGTACTTGGTTCGACTGCACCGTAAAGCCAGTATGCCTGAAATAACCATTGCCATTGCCCTATGGGTTTGACCCCGAAAGCAGTAATCAATCGTCCGACTATTGTCTTTAGTCCAAAACGACTTTCATCTTGGACAAAGTATCGGATGGGTCTCGCTTCTGACGACTCTTGCTCAACATACAGTTTTAATAGGACAAGGTCATCGACAAGGTTTTTTTAAATGACTCTAATTGGTTTGGGTTTTGCTTGCTATTTTGGGGACGGGCGACTTTGAGTTTAGCTTTGAGTCGGTATCGGGTCATTT
>NZ_CBDDRA010000072.1:0-713 GCF_965232925.1 Tumidithrix helvetica PCC 7403 | reverse complement strand
CTCGGGGTAAAAGTGATGGAAAACAAAAAGACTAGTGAGATTACAACGGTACGAGAACTGCTAGAAATCCTAGATTTGAAAGGATTCGTGTTTACCCTAGATGCCCTGCACTGCCAAAAAAAACAATCGAAGACATTGTAAACAGTGGCAATGATTATGTGATTAAAGTTAAAACCAATCAACCCAAACTCTATCAGCAAATTCAGCAACACACACAGCAGCAAGAGCCAAGTCAAAGTCATGCATCAATAGAACGAACTCGCGATCGACAAAGCGAACGGATCGTTAAAGTGTTTGCTCCACCCGACGATCTAGATCCTAAATGGTCGAAAGTGGGTTGTGTAGTCAGTGTTGAACGCAAGGGTATGCGAGGCGATATTCCTTATGAGCGTATTGGTTTCTATATCAGCTCTTTAGACCCTAATTCTCAACAAATTGCTATGGGAATTCGTCAACATTGGGGGATTGAAAATCGTTTGCACTGGGTCAAGGATGTTGTTTATGAGGAAGATTCCAGTCCTCAAAAAGCGGGTTTTGCTCCGATTAATTTGTCTTTGCTCAAAACTTGGGTACTAACCTTGATGCGAATGCATGGTTTTGATGCTTTGACGGAGGCAATTAGCCATTTAAGCCATAATATCAAGCAAATACTCTCATTTTGCCTTTAGGTTTACTTCTTTTCTCCTATTTACTCAAGAATGAAACAGCCCTGC
>NZ_CBDDRA010000071.1:0-1030 GCF_965232925.1 Tumidithrix helvetica PCC 7403 | reverse complement strand
CGCTGAAATCTTGTATCGGAATGCGGAAACCAAAGATGCAGAGCAGTTGAAAACGCTAGAAGGGATAGAAATAGCAGTAAGAGAGCAGATGTTGGAAAATGTAAGTCCAAACGTAGGAATTTTTTTATCGAAAAAAGCACTGGGACAAAGGCAGGAAAAGAAAGACAAATAAAAAGCTGCATCGGCAAACTAAGGATCAAAAGCCATCAAGCCAAGAAGTTGCAAGTAAAAGCAAGAAGCAGGTTAAGTCCGCAACTAGAAAAATGCTGCCTATTGGTAAGTGCTAGTGAATCTTACGCAAGAACAGCCGTAAATGTTGAAGAATTGACAGGAATCCAGATTAGTCATAGCAGTCAACAGAGGTTAGTCCAGAAACAAGAATTTCCAGAGATGACAATGACTAAAAGTGTGGAAGAAATAAGTCTAGATGGAGGTAAAGTAAGATTGCGAACCGAGAAAGGGAAAAAAAGTGAGTGGAAAGACTACAAAGCCGTAAACGCCCAAGGAACAGTATCTGCCTATTTTCTGAATAATCAAGGTTTAGTTGAATGGTTACAAAAACAACCATTAGCACAAATATTCTCTTGTCTCGGTGATGGACATGACGGTATTTGGAACTTATTTAAAGCAATAGCACCATCAGAGCAAAGGTTTGAAATACTAGACTGGTATCATTTGAAAGAGCATCTTTACAATGTTGGCGGTTCTTTACGTCGTCTAACTAAGGTTGAAGATGTGCTCTGGCAAGGTTCCGTTGATGAAGCGATCGCCCTATTTGAAGGTTGTAAATTCAAACGAGCTATCAATTTTCTCGATTACCTACGCAATCATCGTCATCGCATTCCTGAGTATGGTTATTTACAGGAACAGGGGATTACAATTGGCTCAGGCTCGGTTGAATCAACGATTAAACAGATTGGTCGTCGGGTCAAGATTTCTGGTGCTCAATGGAACCGTCACAATGTTGCTCAAGTCTTGAAGCATCGTTGTGCTTACCTCAACGGTTATTTCTATGCCCCTAAGTATATTT
>NZ_CBDDRA010000070.1:0-1049 GCF_965232925.1 Tumidithrix helvetica PCC 7403 | reverse complement strand
ATATCGCGGTTTTCAAGAAAGTACGGACACAAGGTAGAATTAGAGAAAAGAGGAAAAGAATGGGAGTCGCATATTCAGAAGACCTGAGAAAATGCATCATCAAAGCACATGAAGAAGGGCAACAATCCGTAAGAAAACTAGCACAACGCTTTCAGGTGGGCAAAAGTTTTGTAAGTCAGTTGATTCAACGCTATCAACAAACAGGGAGTTATGCAGCCAAACCTCATGGCAAAGGTGAGAAACCCCAAATCGGAGAAGAAGACTTAACTTGGCTCAAAGCAAAAGTCATCGAAAAAAATGACAGCACTCTAGAAGAATTATGTCGAATGTTAGAAAGCGAAAGAGACATACAAGTTAGTCAACCAACTATGTGCCGAGCATTGCAGAAAATAGGCTTGACCCGCAAAAAAAAACTTTTCATGCCGACGAACAAGAAAGAGAAGAAGTTCAACAATTGAGGCAAGAGTACCAGAAAACAGCTTGGGATCTCGATCCTGCTCAGATGGTATTTTTAGACGAATCAGGTGTTCATTTAGGAATGACAAGACTATTTGGTCGAGCATTGTCAGGAGAAAGAGCACATGGGAGCAGACCCAAAAATCGAGGCAAAAACATCACGATGATTAGTGCTATATCTGTGAAAGCAGTATTAGCAACACTGACCTATGAAGGTGGAACAGATATATTTGCCTTCATGACCTTTATTACCCAAATGCTTGTGCCAGTGTTATGGGTAGGAGCAATCCTCTTGATGGATAATCTCAATGTTCATCTGGATCGACAAGTCAAAGAAGCGGTAGAAGCCGCAGGAGCAAAAGTGATATTTTTACCTAAATATTCGCCAGATTTATCGCCAATTGAACTCTTATGGTCAAAAATTAAAGAGTTTTTGCGTTCTCGCAAACCTCGTACCCGAGAGGAATTGGATAACGCGATCGCAGATGCACTTAACACTGTGACGAAGAAGGATATTGTAGGATGGTATTCAGATTGTGATGCCAAGACGGTTCTCCTATAATCCCGTCCTCGTTAACATGAAAACCGCGATA
>NZ_CBDDRA010000069.1:0-1235 GCF_965232925.1 Tumidithrix helvetica PCC 7403 | reverse complement strand
CTAGTGCAGCGTCACATCTAAAAATTAGGGTTGGCAAATAGGCTCAAATCGGCGAAATTGTATAGAGCACGAAGAAGCTTTATGCAAAAGAAATATATTGTCCGATTGACCGAGGATGAACGGAAACAACTGCGTAGCGTGATTAAGCAATTGAAGGGCAGTAGCCAAAAAGTGCGGCGTGCCCAAATTTTGCTAAAAGCAGATGTGGAAAGAGCTAACTGGACAGACGAACGGATTGCAGAAGCCTTCGATTGTCGGATCAAAACGGTGGAGAATATTCGCCAACGCTTAATCGAAAAGGGCTTTGAGGAAACCCTCAACGGAGTCCGTCGTCCCCATCCCCCGATTGAGAAACTGCTAGATGGAGAGCAGGAAGCTCAGATTATTGCTCTACGACTGGGATCGCCGCCCAAAGGTTATGCGAACTGGTCATTGCGTTTGTTATCCCGCCGAGTGGTCGAACTCGAAATAGTGGATCGGATCAGTCATGAAACCCTCAGACGCACGCTCAAAAAAACGGGATGACGAACCGCAAGATCGAGTATTGGGTGATTCCCCCTGAAGCCGACGGTGAGTTTGTAGCGGACATGGAAGCAGTGCTTGAGACTTACGCTCAACCCTATGATCCGAATTGTCCTGTGCTCTGCATGGATGAGCAACCCGTGCAGTTAGTCCGAGAAGTGCGAAAGCCTTTGCTTGCCCCCGCCAAGCATGGCAAACGAGTCGATTACGAGTATGAACGAGCAGGAACCGCCAGCATTTTTATGATGACGGAGCCACTGGCAGGATGGCGGGAAGTCAGTGTGCGCCCCAGACGAACCAAAGTCGATTGGGCTTTTGAAATGGCGCAACTGCTAGAAGGTCGCTACGCTGAGTGTGAACGAGTTATTCTCATTTGCGATCCACTGAACACTCACACCAAGGGTGCATTCTATGAAGCCTTTGAGCCAGAACGGGCACGCCAGTTGGTTCGCCGCATTGAGTTTTGTCATACGCCCAAGCATGGCAGTTGGCTCAACATTGCGGAGAATGAACTGAGTTCACTCACTCGTCAGTGTATCGATAGTAGGCGATTTGAAGACATCAAAATATTGCAGGAAGAAACTGCCGCTTGGTCTATGGATGTCAACCAGAGACAACGGGGTGTGGATTGGCAGATGAAGATCGATGATGCACGCTGTAAACTCACTTCTATTTACCCTAAAATTAAGTTGTGACGCTGCACTAGAGATGCA
>NZ_CBDDRA010000068.1:0-1310 GCF_965232925.1 Tumidithrix helvetica PCC 7403 | reverse complement strand
ANAANAAAAAAGACTAGTACACTACGGCGTAAAAATGTCTACCGTTAAACTGCCAGAGCCTTTCCTTTATAAGTCCACTTAAAAGGCTTTGCCATCGTACGGTTGAAGTAGGCAATAAATGCAAGGATTCGAGTTTTCAAGTCAGCCTGACTGGTGAAACTAGCTCGTCTGAGTAACTTGCGTACTAGGATGCTAAACCAGATTTCAATTTGGTTTAACCAAGAACAATGCTTCGGCGTGAAATGAAACACAATACGGTGAGAAGGGTCACTCAAAAACGCAGCCCGTGTTTGCATGGATTGGAGAATGCCTTGCTTGCCTTTGATGCCTAAATCCTCAGATATTCCTTCCACTTGAGCAACCAAGAGAACTAATGATTCGGATTGATGAGTGTTTAAGCAATCCATGACCAAGTGCCATTTTGTAGCATCAGGATCCGTAGCAAGGGTTTGTTGGACATGGGCAAGATAGTCTGCTTCAGTCCGAGTTTCTCCAACTGTGGCAGAGATGACTTGCCCCTTGGCAACATCAAAACTGGCAATCAAGGTTTGCGTCCCGTGACGAATGTACTCAAATTCCTGACGTTCTATTTTTCCTGGACGCATTGGCAAGTCCTCAACTTTACGTTCCTTGGCTTGAATGCCAGTCATCTCGTCGATGCTAATCGTTCGTTCCCCTATCTTGGCTCGTTGTGGGGCACTGAGATAGGTTGTACAGATATCCTCGACTTTGTCGTCAAATTCAGGATCGGGGGGGGATTCAACCAGTAACCAGATTGATGGGGTTTTAGTGACGCTTCCTCCAACAGTCGTCCCACATGTCGAGGTGAGATACTCTCTACAATTCCTTGCTTGACCATCTCATCGGCGAGTTCTCTTGATGTCCAATGACTAATCGGTCGCCCATAGGTCTCAGGCTTTTCACAGGCAATTGCAAATAGCTGTAGAATCTCTTCTAGGCTAAAAGTGGCGGGAGCACCTAATCGCTCAGCATCTCGTAATCGCTCTACGACTGGAGTCTCTTTCTCCCTTAGGCTTAACCACCGTTCCCGCCACAACCTTGCCATGTCTCGACTGATAGACAACTTTCTACCTATTTCCCGATGATTACATCCTTCGTCGGCAAGTAAGATGATTTTGGCTCTCAAGGCTATTTGCTGGGGCGTGTTATGACGATTGACGATTTGTTGAAGATCCCGACGTTCGGTTTCATTTAACTTTAAGGGTGTAGGGGCTGATCTGGGCATAGCTCTTCTCTTTCATTTAGCTCACCTTCTATAGGGTAGCCCTATTTCCGCCCTGTTGTACTAG
>NZ_CBDDRA010000067.1:0-1297 GCF_965232925.1 Tumidithrix helvetica PCC 7403 | reverse complement strand
CTGGACTTTGGACTAGAAAAAGAAAAAAAGGCAGCAGGTGCTTGGCACAAACTGCCAAAAGAGCAATGATCAATTAACCAAAATTGACATTGACAATAATGATTTTCCAGAAACTCCAAGAATTTCGCAACTCGATTTATGAATACTTAGGGACAGCAAAAGATGCAGTATTTGAATTAATGGATGCCGTGTTGACAAGTCCGAGCATTAATTCGTATGTAAGTCTGTCAATGAGTCCAGTATTTCGGCGAAAATGGCCAAGTATTTATGAAGCCCTGCGAGATAGCCGACCAGAGCGAGCAAAACTAATGAAGCTGATGGTGGAAGAGATAACGGGCGAAGAGCAGCCCCTATTGGCAGGAGACCAAAGTGTATGGTTGCGACCAGATGCGGTTACCCTGAAGGAGAGGGGATTCCACCATGGCAAAGATGGGAACATAGGACTCGGACAAAGTTATAGCACCTTAGCATGGGTTCCAGAAACAAGTGGAAGTTGGGCGTTACCTTTAAGGCATGAGCGGATCACCAGTTTCGAGACCCCTACGAGTAAAGCCGCCTTCCAACTCAAACAAGTTACACGTCAATTGAGAATCCGTCCCCTAGCCGTCTATGACCGAGGGTATGGAAATGCCAGTTTCGTAAAGCAGACGGCTAACATTGAGGCAGATTTGTTGCTGCGTTTGTCATCAAACCGTTGTGTTTGGGGCATACCACCGGTCTATAGCGGTCGTGGTGCACCGTGCAAACATGGGCATAAATTCAAGTTGAATGACTCAGAAACTTGGACTGAGGCAACCACAGTCTTGGAAGTTACAGACCCAAAAATCGGTTTGGTGCGAGTAACCCATTGGTGTGATTTTCATTTTCGTGGTTCTGCTGAACGACCGATGCAACTCTTTCGAGTTGAGGTGGTGGAACCCTTGGGACGCAACCGTAAGTTTCAACCTCTCTGGTTGGCTTGGTTGGGTAAAACCATGCCTACTTTGGCAACGCTCTGGTTGAAGTACCTCCGTCGCTTTGCTTTAGAACACTGGTATCGTTTTGCTAAGCAACGTTTACATTGGACTCAACCCCAATTTGGCTCTACTCAGGTGGCTGAACGTTGGAGCGCTTTGATGCCTTTGATGACTTGGCAACTTTGGTTGGCTAGACTAGAGTGTGTTGATTCTCCTTTGCCTTGGCAGGCGCCTCAGGATAACCTAGCACCTGGTCGTGTCGCTCAAACCTTTGCTGTAATTATTGCCGCGATTGGCTCTCCTGCTATCCCTCCCCAACTGCGCGGTAAATCTCTTGGGCG
>NZ_CBDDRA010000066.1:0-1497 GCF_965232925.1 Tumidithrix helvetica PCC 7403 | reverse complement strand
TTGGAGTTTCTGGAAAATCATTATTGTCAATGTCAATTTTGGTTAATTGATCATTGCTCTTTTGGCAGTTTGTGCCAAGCACCTGCTGCCTTTTTTTCTTTTTCTAGTCCAAAGTCCAGAATATAAGCATCCCCAGCAATACCAATACCAGTTCCATTTACATTTGACTTAATTACCAGAGCTTCAATATCATTTACAGCATTCAGTTTCACACTTCCTGCATTTCCATTATTATTTGCCCAAGCATCAATATTCCCTACCTTGATCCCATTTCCTACCAATATCCCTAAATTCGCATCAAAGCGAACATTCCCAGCATTACCAGTTAGAGAAGTCGTCGTGACATTTCCTGCTTCAATAGCACCACTAGCCTCAAGCGTTACCTTACCACCATTCCAAACACCCGTTATCTCTTCACGAGATCTAGCAAATATATCTCCCACCTTAATATCCTTCGCCGCCCTCAGCGTCACATTCCCCGCATTGCCACCCGAAAGCGAAGTCGCCGAGATCTCCAAATTGTTCGTATCAATGCCACCATTCACACTGGTCAGCCTAATGTTATTCGCATCCCCACCAAAAGCACTAGCATAGATAGTTGTCGTCGTGATATCTCCATTCGCCTCAACGATCACCTCACCCGCCTTACCAAAGCTTGCATAGGTATTAATTTCACCCACAGCAATAGTCTGATTTGCCGTGAGCGTCACCTTCCCGCCAGTACCATTGATCGCATAAGTCGAAACCTGCCCACCATTCATATCAATCTTGCCAGACTGACTCGTAACTTTGACAGTTCCACCCGATCCAACGTTATTCGATTGAGCCTGAATGCCATTCGTGACAATATCTCCATTCGCAGTCAGCGTTACCGCTCCCGCATTTCCATCCGCCGCAGAGACGATCGCACCTGTTGTAATCTCATTCGTCGCCACGATCGCAATCTTGCCACTATTTCCCTGAGTAGAACTAGTATTCAGATCTTGGGTAGTTACACCCAGCGCAGCTTTAAGAATGATACTGTTCCCATCCCCTTGAATAGCCCCTGACGACAGATTATTGGTTTCAATTCCCCCAGCCGTAGTGGTTAAATTGATGATTCCCCCCTTACCGCTCAGCGTAGAATTAGCCTCAATATCACCCACCTTGATATCATTTACAGCCGTAATGGAAACATTGCCAGCAATCCCGCCAGACTTAGTGCTCAGGTTCTGGGTGGTAATGCCCAACGCAGAGTTAAGAACGATGTTGTTCCCATCACCCTGAACAGAACCCGCCGACAAATTTTTAACTTCAATTTTACCAGTCGTCGTGGTTAAACTGATTCTTCCTGCCTTACCACTGACCGTTGAGCCAGAATCAATATCACCCACCTTATACCAATTTAAAGGCGTAGGATAACAGATAGACTAAACTAGAGAAAAAAGTATAAAGGCAGAAGTAAGATGGCAGGGAAAACAGCGATCGTCATCAAAGAAACAGAACAAGAACTAGCAG
>NZ_CBDDRA010000065.1:0-1635 GCF_965232925.1 Tumidithrix helvetica PCC 7403 | reverse complement strand
ACTAGCCTGAATAATTCATCAGGAAGAGAAAGTGGAGAAAAAAAAGAGCCTAAAACTGAGTAGAATTAGGCTCTCCAGAATATTAATGGCAATATTTTCTCATGACAGAGTGTTTTTTGGAACCAGAGTTCAATTTTTATCAAGAAAAACGATTAGAAGTAAAGTTTTCCGAGCAACAACTGAGTACAGATGGAGGGATACTGCTAACTAGGCAAGCAGAGGAGAGGGTCAAAATAATTGCAGGAATGGCAGAACGGATAGTCGATAAACGCGACCCCAACAAAATCACGCACAGTATGGAACAGCTAGTTTTACAGAGGGTTTTACAACTAGCGAATGGGTATGAAGATGCGTTGGACAGTAATTACATGAGACAAGACCCAATCATGAAAATAGCATGTCAGCGATTGCCTATGGTAGGGGAGGAAATGCTGGCAAGTCAGCCGACCATAACAAGATTAGAAAATCAGGTAACCAAACAGGACAACAGCGCCATCAGACGGTTGTTTGTAGAGCGCTTTATTGCAGGGCACAGGACAGAACCAAAGGAAATTATCCTTGATGTAGATGGTTGGGATGCACAGACCCATGGTAAGCAGCAGTTGAGTTTTTTTCATGGGTACTATGACCAGCAGATGTATTATCCTGTGCTGATAAATGATGGGAAAAGTGGATATCCACTGGTCTTGCAACTAAGAGCAGGAAACAGTCACGCAGGCAAAGGTGTAGCAGGGATTTTGCGTTGGTTGTTTTGGCGATTAAGACGGGTCTGGGCAGGCGTAAAAATCATCTTGCGAGGGGATGGTGGTTTCTCATTGCCAGAGATTATCAAAGTCTGCGAACATGCAGATGTTGGTTACGTTTTGGGTTTTTCCAGCAACAATGTCCTCAAGCGTAAAATTGCTGAGTTGCTGGAGCGATCGCGTTTGCAGTATTGCCAGACTGGAGAAAAAGTTCGTTTGTTTGATGATGTCTACTATGCGGCTGGATCTTGGTCGAAACCCCGTCGATTAGTGATGAAGGCAGAATGGTTGGAGAAAGGCGCTAATCCTCGTTTTGTGGTTACCAATCTGGATCTGCCTTGCCAAAAACTTTACGACGATCTCTATATCCAACGAGGTGCTGATTCGGAACATCCTATCAAAGAGTTAAAACTGGGAATCAAAGCTGGTCGTCTCAGTTGTCATTCTTTTGTAGCCAACCAGTTTCGCTTATTTTTAGCTCAGGCTGCTTACGTTCTACTTTTAACGATTCGACAAGCTGCTTCTGCAACAAAATTCAAGAATGCTCAAGTCCTACGTTTACGCGGTTCTCTGCTTAAATGTGCGGCTTATGTCAAGATTTCTGTCAGGCGAGTACTAGTGCAACTTTCAGCTTTTTTCCCCTTTGCCCAAGAAATTTGTCAGATTTCCCATCGGCTAAGCGATCCTAATTTTCAGCTTTTTAATTAGTTTTTTCTCTTCCAGAGGATTGGTGTGTCTTTTTTTGCCAATCTTGGGCGATTTACAGCGATAAAGGCTTCTTTTCTATGCATTTTCTCTTTTAAATTAAGATTTTTCTTTCCTTTCCAAAATACCTCTTCCTTTTTTCTTGATTTTTATTCTCTTTTGGGTTCTCATGAATAATGCAGGCTAG
>NZ_CBDDRA010000064.1:0-1754 GCF_965232925.1 Tumidithrix helvetica PCC 7403 | reverse complement strand
ATTCCATTTCTTCGGAATTCTCGATATTGGATGGATTAATCTTAAGTTCTTCCCTTCTATAGAGTTCTATATTTTCAAGAGGAATTAATATCTAGAGGGCTTTCTAGTTGTTTTTGGTTTTCCTTTATCCTCTCATTACGTTCACAGGAATCAGACAAAAAGAGTTCTACTCCGCCAGTAATTGGATGAGTGGAGATTTTTTGCGTCGCAGAGCCTCAAGATACTTCGCTTCATCATAAGGCTTCCCATCCTGCCAACAACGCCATAGAATCCTCCCCCACTTGTAAGCCAAAGCTCGAATCGCCTTTTGATGGCTTTTCCCCGCCTGTTTTTGTTGTAGATAAAACGCCTGCGACCAAGCCGAATGTCGTCTAGCTTGATTTACCCATTCAACAAAAGTTTGCCTCAGAAAAATGGGACAAGACCAACGCCAATGAACCCAACGTTTCTTACCACTTTCCTCCTTAACTGGGGCAATGCCGATGTAGCTCATAAACGCCTGAGCTGAAGAAAAACGACTACGGTCTTCGCCAAACGTCGCTAATAAACGTGGAGCTAGATGAGGTCCTGCACCTGGCAAAGCCTGAAACAATTCCGCATCTGGTAAAGACTCAAACAACCCAGCAATCCTTTGCTCAAAGTTAAGTAACTGCTGTAATACAACCTTTAGCAATGAAATCAAAGCACGAACAAGAGCTTGGAATGGCACAACGATTGCCACATCTTCAGTCAGCGGTGGACTAGATTCTTGAATCTGTTGGATGCGCCGAGCGATCGCAGTTTGACGCACCACATGATGAGAATGAAAGAATTGCGTCAACACCTCAGGTGTTGCAGACTGAGATGCTTTAATATCAGGAAACTTCTCTAGAAACTCGCAAAATACAAGCGTATCCTTATCTTCAAACCAATCGAGGACTTGTGGAAAATAGGATTTGAGTGCAGCCGCGATCCGATTGGTCAGACGTACTTTCTCGCCGACAAGCATTCGTCGTGACTCGACCCATTGTCTAAGAGCACGGTGGTTTGGACAACCAGCTACCCAGATTTCTAGTTTGTCTTGATGCTTCTGCATTAGTTCAACTAGGATACGGGCATCCACTGGGTCAGATTTGGCACGGGAGGGTTGAAAGGCTTTGCGGTAATTGGCGACAGTGCGGGGATTTATTGGCACTAGTACTAAGTTGTCATACTGACAGAGGGCATAGAGTAGGGGTCCTCGTTTCTGTTCTAACCCAACCGCAATTTGTCCAGAGCCATAACGTTGCCGCAGTTGATTTACCCAATCCAAGATGTCTTGGGGACGAGTTGAGATCACGCTTTCTTCCCAAGTGTCTGTAGCGCAGTCATAGAGAGCAATATCGTGTTTTCGGTCTGCCCAGTCGATGCCAATGTAGGCAACATAATCAATGTTCATGTTAAATTAGTCTCCATCATTTTAATTGGGGAGGAGATGCCTCCTACTTCAAAGGCGAAAAGATTATGGAAAAGGTTTTGACGCTGTTCCCTGAGAATTCGTTTTGGATGAAGTAGGAATGGATTTAGAGGCGATGCAATATGTTAGTAGTCATCGACTGACTCTCGTTGGATAGTCGTCCCCTAAATCTGGCAGTTTCTTCCTCTTTTTTACTTTAATCTTTTCTGTAGGGTATACTTTGTCTGATGTAAGGAGCGATGCGATATATTAGTGGACATGAATCTATCACTCGTTGCATGGTCGTCTCCTCGGCTTGATTGTTTTCGTCTCCCCATAA
>NZ_CBDDRA010000063.1:0-2538 GCF_965232925.1 Tumidithrix helvetica PCC 7403 | reverse complement strand
GTACAGGCTTCTAGTCTTTCTTTGTCTTCTGGACTCATTGTTTTATAGGGCTTAACTTTGATCTATTATCCCACTCTGCTTTGCTAAGTATTTCTACTTATTACCTAATTGAGATGCTCCCGTTGCTAATCAAATTGCAACTGATGATGACGTTCGCGATCGCCACAGCAAGCAACCAATATTCCGCAGGCGAACCAGTCCTCAATCTGGCATTGGGATTGCCCGGTATGACCAGACGCGATGTTTTGGGATAGAAGGCTGCCACGCCTGTTTTTGTGAATACATCGCTAAACCATCCCATTGTGTAACCGAGGACGATCGCCAAATAATAGTTGAGGTCTATCCAGAAAAATGCTGGTAACGCGATCGCCGCGACGATCGTGGAGGCAATGAAGCTGTGGGTTATGGTTCTATGGGCGTAACGTCCCTCGATCCACTTGGCGATCGGGTAAAATACCAGTCCTGTATAGGATTTCGTCGTATCGATATCGGGCAATTGGGAACTCAATCCCGCCACTGCCAGCACGACTGGATCGGCTGTTCCCACTCCACAACTGACAACCGCGATCGCGATCGCGGCATGGGTCAAACTCATCATAAATTCACTCCCAAACTATGGCTGTTGCGATTTCTATCGGCTTTATTTTCCTGATGCTAGGGCTTTACAGCCTTTGGCAAGACCGTCGCGATCGCGGGAAAGAAATCGTTCTGCGTCCCCTAGAACGAAGCGAAAGAGTTCCCTCCTTTTCCCCTAGAACCAAAGCCGAAGTCTATCGCGGTGACATTCTAGAGGAGTTATCTAGGACTACGCTACATATTATGTTCGGGGTGATGAGTGGCGCTGGCAAAAGCACCAGCATGAAAGCAATTATTTGGAAGATCCACACCCAAAACCCAACTGCAAAATTTATCATCGTCGATCCAAAGACGACGGATTGGTTGGGACTGCAATTATTCGAGCGCACTGTTTTTTACCTGTCGGGTGACATCCTCAATCAATTGCTCCAGCTCAAACAGGCTGTAGCGATCGCTTATGACATCTTGGACGATCGCATTAGCAAAGGGCAAAGACTTTTAGAACTTGGTGGATCGCTTGGCGATCCAGAATTCGATATTTACCTCATCATTGATGAGTGGTTTGCGTTACACGATGCGCTCAAGAAACTACCTGCCAAACTCAAGGCAGAGCGCGGACTCAACGATATCCTCTTACATGTCAACGCTCTGATTGCCAAGGGCAGAGAGCATAGGATTCACGTTTTCCTAGTAGCACAAACCCACCTCTCCACCGAGACTGGAATTTCTACTGCAATGCGGCGATCGCTGGCATTGGTCGGACAAGGGAGGTTAACTCCCGATGGCGACGGCGGCTATGCTTCGATTGAAGGGATTATCAACGACAGTAACGTTTTCAAACATGGTGGTACTCGCAAATATTTAACGGAGTGCTTGCAGATCGCGATCGCCGAAGCAGGAAACTTACCTGTAATCATGACCACAATGGGTACGCCGAGAATCGGGCTGATAGGAGATCTATCCCACACGCACAGCCTAAAAATTACCGATTATGTCAGCCTACAATCGCGATCCGCTTCGGGCATTGGATCGCTGTAACACCACTCGCAACGATATTGCCACGACCATTGCGATCGCGCCAATGATATAGAGCGATTTGTTCCCGAGTCCCAGTCCGACAAAGCGCACGATCGCCACCAGAGATATCGCCGCAATTAAAAAAGGCGTGCCGTCGATGTACTCTAGGTGGTCGCCTGCCTCCCCATCGCCAATGGACAGCATTTCCTCGCGCACGACCCGCCGCGCCAGTTGAGGGTTTCCTCCCGATCGCTCCTGTAACGCCGCCAACCTAGACGCATCGATCCGAATGCCCATCTGTTCCGCTTCGTCCAGCACGATCGCGCGAACTTCCTCGAAATTGAGCGGCTGCAATGATATGCGGGGCATTTTTAAAAAAATATCTTTGCGGGGCGGTGTGGTGGCAAGCATCAATAACACGGCTCCGTCAGCCATGCAATCTTCGAGCCAGTAACGCAAGCTGACTGGATAACGGTGGGCATCGTCGCAGATCAGGCAAGTATTCGCAACGATCAGCCCCCCTGGAATGGCTCTTTTCATCTCGTCCACGGTAAAAGCCTTGCGGGTCTGCGGATCGTTGATTTCGATATTCAGTTGCTCTGCGATCGCGATCAGGGTATTTTTCACCGAACTTGAATATTCCGCGATCGCTACTTGCCAGCCGTTCGACTCAAGAGCGTCGCGCACGCCATAGGCGATGCAACTCTTACCCGATCCTTCTTCCCCTAGAATCAGTAACGATTGATTGGCGGTTATGGCAGCGATCGCCCGATCGATTTCCTTTTCCCGTAGTTGGCTCATGCACCTGAAGCTCCAAGCAAACATTATACCAATTTAAATTATATTGGCAACAGATAGGGCTTCCAAAATGAAAGGATATCCAGTAATCGATGCTATAACTTGGGGAGTTAATTCTGCTAGAAGTTGGTCTACCTTTTCCCTAAG
>NZ_CBDDRA010000062.1:0-3165 GCF_965232925.1 Tumidithrix helvetica PCC 7403 | reverse complement strand
GGAGTTTCTGGAAAATCATTATTGTCAATGTCAATTTTGGTTAATTGATCATTGCTCTTTTGGCAGTTTGTGCCAAGCACCTGCTGCCTTTTTTTCTTTTTCTAGTCCAAAGTCCAGTAATTAAGGTGCGTCGTTAAATCACCCACTTGGAGGAAGCGATCGAATAGTCCTTGCGTATAAGTTCTGAGAATAATAGATACATAAAAACCTGCTTTAAAAAATATAGCAATCCTATAATGGGTTGTAATTAATTTGTAGCGCAGGCATCTTGCCTGCAAGGGCTTGAAATCTCATACTTTGTTCGTAATACCATTTTCAAAAAGTAATTCGACACATTGTTTTTGAAAGACCGCGCGGAGCGCGGAACTCAAACCTCGATCTGTTGCAAATTCAAGTGAAATTGGTATAAGCAATGAAGGATCGTTCTAGTTAATAAAAAAAATAGTGACTGCCCTAGAAACTCTATGTTGAAATCTGCAATTGGTCATAGCTGCGATCCTGATTCTGAGATGGCGATCGCTGAAGTATTAGAACAATGTCAAGTGGCTTTAAATAATGCGCCACAACCTAGAGCAGGGATTCTGTTCGCAGCCTATGATTTTGACCATGCGTCGATCTTGCAAAAAATCAAAGCTCATTTCCCTAATATTGCTCTGATTGGTAGTACATCCTACGGCGAAATCTCCTCAGTTCTTGGCTTTGAGCAAGATTCAATCGTATTGCTGTTGCTTTGCAGCGATACGATTGAAATGCAGGCTGGAGTGGGACGAAATGTTTCTCAAGATCCATCACATGCAGCCCAACAGGCAATCCAACAGGCAGTAGGAACCTTCGAGCAAAAGCCCCAGCTATGCATCACTACACCTGAAAGCCTTACTGTAAGCTGTGTCACGATTTTAGAGAGCTTGCAGCAGGCATTAGGCAAATCGTTCCCCATTGTCGGTGGTTTTGCTGCCGAACCTTGGACTTTTGAGACAACCTATCAGTTCTTTGACACTGAAGTGTTAACAGATGCCGTTCCTGTGCTATTGCTATTTGGCGATGTTCGCTATTCTACTGGGGTTGCCTGCGGCTGGGAACCCATTGGCAAACCAGCTCAAGTCACCAAGGTAGAAGGGAAAACCGTTTATGAAATTGATGGCGAACCAGCTCTCAACTTCTTGGAGCACTCTTTAGGTGGACGCACTCCCTCAGCGGAATATCCCTTGGCCGTATTTGAACCGAGAAACGAATTGTTTTACTTGCGAGGGTGCGTGGGATATGACAAGGAATTCGGAACTGTCAGTGCCTTGGCAGATGTTCCCTTAAATACAACCGTACAGGTTGCTCAAGCTAGTCGTCACAACATTCTTGATGCTACGCAAACATCGATTCAAAAAGCGATCGACAGCTATCCTGGAGAGAAGCCAGCTATTGCTTTGTTTTTCACTTGCTGCTGTCGCCAGCAGATTCTGGGGACGTATACTGGGAAAGAATTCTTTTTTGGGCAAAATACCCTAGGAACTGATATTCCAATCGTTGGCTTTTATACCTATGGTGAGATTGCCCCGCTAGTCAGGGATTGCGAATCAAAGCTCCATCAAATGACTTTTGTAACAGTTCTAATTGGAGCAGAGTAATGATCGATGGATGAACAATACCAGCAAAAGATCCGAGAGCTAGAGAAAGAAAACCGAATTTTAGCGAAGAAATTGCATCGGGCTCAAACAAATCTTGCCATGCTCGAAGAGACGAACGATCGCAAAGAGGCATTGCTCAATGAAGTTATTAGCGAACTTAGGAGCAGCGAAGATCAAGTCCGCCAGCAAAACGAACAACTAGCGATAACCAACACCGAGCTAGCCCGTGCCTCAAGGCTCAAAGATGAATTTCTAGCCACCGTTAGTCACGAATTAAGAACCCCCCTTAACGGTATTTTAGGCATGTCCGAGATTCTCATGCATGGAATCTTTGGAACGCTGAATACCAAGCAATATGAATCGATATCAACGATCGAAACCTGCGGACGACATCTACTAAGCCTCATTGAGGACATCCTCGATTTGACCCGCATTGAGTCGGGGCAACTAGACATTGCCATGCATCCAGCCTCGATTAAGCAATTGTGCCAAATTAGTCTGAACGCCTGCACCCCCATAGCGGCAAAGAAAAACATCTACCTTAACAGAACTATTCCGCCCAACTTAGAGCCTATTTTTGTCGATGAGAAACGGATAAAACAAGTTCTAGACAATCTCTTGAGCAATGCCATAAAATTTACCCCAGAAGGTGGTCAAATACTTTTAACTGTGGAACCAGACTCTTCCCATCAAAAGCTTTATATTCATATTAAGGATACGGGTATTGGCATTCCCGAACAGGAAATCGAACATATCTTCGATCGCTTTTTCCAAGTCGATGGCAAACTCAATCGCAAACATGGAGGATTGGGGCTTGGACTTGCGATCGTGAAACGAATTGTGGGCTTGCACCAAGGTTCAATTTCTGTGTGCAGTAAGGTCGGTGAAGGAAGTTGTTTCACCATCAGTCTTCCATATACGTCCTCAGTGTTGGTTGAGTCAAACTTACTCACAGACACAAAACCTCAACAACCCTATATTTTAATTGCCGAAGATGACCTCATCAATGCCAAGGTGGTGATGACCTATTTGAAGGATTGCGGTTATCGTTTTGAGTGGGTGCAAAATGGAGAAGATGCTGTGCGATATGCAGAGCGCGAAAAACCAGGACTGATTTTGATGGATATTCAAATGCCTGTATTGCATGGAGTAGATGCTATTCGCTTAATTCGGAACAACCCCAACCTCCAATCAGTACCCATTATTGCCGTGACTGCATTGGCTATGCCAGGAGACGAAGAGGGTTGTTTACGGGCAGGTGCAACTGAGTATATCTCGAAGCCCTATCAGCTAAAGCATCTATTGTCGCGAATAGAGATGTATATTAAATCGGAAATATCACTCTAACCATTTAAGTCAGCACAGCCAGTGGTAGTTGACTTTCAAGACAGTTGCTGCCTGCTCTCAAATAAAGCTTTGATTCTCAAATACTGGACTTTGGACTAGAAAAAGAAAAAAAGGCAGCAGGTGCTTGGCACAAACTGCCAAAAGAGCAATGATCAATTAACCAAAATTGACATTGACAATAATGATTTTCCAGAAACTC
>NZ_CBDDRA010000061.1:0-3198 GCF_965232925.1 Tumidithrix helvetica PCC 7403 | reverse complement strand
CTTCTATGCAATCTGTGTCAATTGCCATTTAGCTTCTAATTCTCTTTTCATGTTTGAGCTTGACTTAGCCTTTGCAATTTCTTGCTCTATTTTCTCGTGCCTTTCTGTTGCTCTTGCCTTGCTGCCGATTAGTCCAAACTAAAGGAAATAACAATCTCTCAGAATATGCAAATCCTTGCTGCACTGGGATTGCAAAATTGGTACAAAGTCTCCTGAATTCCAAAAAACCCTAAAATATCACAAACATCTCAAACAAGATGCTTGCTGCTGCTAAATTTAACACGTCGGTTTAAGGGTTTCAGGCTGAAAAAATTGCTTTCTCTAATTGTTGGAGTGCATCCTCCAGATTGTCGTTGATGATGATTTGGTCGAACTCTGGAGCTGCGGCAACTTCTTTCCTAGCATGTTCCAATCGCTTGGCGATCGCTTCATCGCTATCTGTGCTCCGTTGGCGCAATCTTTGCTCTAACACTTCCATCGATGGCGGTGCGATAAAGATACGCTTAGCACTGGGAAAGGTTTGGGCGACTTGTCTTGCCCCTTCGAGCTCGATCTCTAAGAGAACGATTTGACCGAGTGCAATCCAATCTTCTATGGCTCGACGGGGCGTGCCATAGAGATTGCCCGCATATTCTGCCCATTCTAAAAACTCGCCCTCTGCCCGACTTTGTTCGAACTTTTGACGCGTCCAAAAGAAATATTCTCTGCCATCGACTTCGCCAACACGGGGCTGGCGAGTAGTTACGGAAATCGAGAATAAGATTTTGCCTTGATGGCGATCGCAAAGGATTTGCAAGAGCGTCCCCTTTCCAACCCCACTAGGGCCTGTGACCACAATCAGTTGACCTGTACTTAGCAAACCTACCTACCTATATATCAATCTTCGTAGTAGCGCGTAATTAAAACCAAGATGGGAGTGAGAACTACCCCCATACGCAAGCAGTTCTCGATATTTTGGAATTGACTACTGCTATTCATTGTCACTCAGCTAGACTCTCTTTACTGACCACAAATCGATTTGCCACAGTTTCAGGTTGAATTGCCGATAAAATCACATGACTTGAGTCTGTAATAATTACAGCTCTGGTACGACGGCCATAGGTAGCATCAACCAATTGTCCGCGTTCGCGAGCATCGCTGATGATACGTTTGATCGGGGCAGACTCGGGGCTAACGATCGCCACAACGCGTCCAGCCGCAACAATATTGCCAAAGCCGATGTTGATGAGCTTAATATCCATAGTTTGATTAATTTATAGCGTGATGAATTTGGTTAGGCTCATCTTTATGGAAATATAGACCCTATTCTATACTGATTCCATTTTGCCTAATCGTGTCAAATCTGCTTCTGAACGAGATCAGAAGTCATGTCAATTTTTGAAAACCTTGCCTTAAACCCCTAAGGAGATCTAGCATGACATAGTTCTGTATCTCCCCCTTATACTATTTATACCCCGATCTTTCGCAATAGCGATCGTCTTTTCCGCCTAATTTTGCGATCTCTCTCTTTAATTTGACCAAATTTGACCCACACTCCGTCTTTAGAGAGAAAATTTTAGTCTGGCTAACAC
Organism: Tumidithrix helvetica PCC 7403; assembly: GCF_965232925.1. Classification (NCBI taxonomy): domain Bacteria; kingdom Bacillati; phylum Cyanobacteriota; class Cyanophyceae; order Pseudanabaenales; family Pseudanabaenaceae; genus Tumidithrix; species Tumidithrix helvetica. The sequence continues at coordinate 1,627 of NZ_CBDDRA010000061.1, read as the reverse complement.
AAAATTAACCACTTCGGTTAAAGTAGTAGAATAAAGTCATAATGAGTACGACTTATAGAATTAAGAATGCATTTAGTGAATCAGGATAGTAAGCAAATGGTCGAAAATGTTGTAATTATTGGTTCGGGACCTGCGGGATACACCGCTGCCATCTATGCTGGACGTGCTAACCTCAAGCCCTTTGTATTTGAGGGGTTTCAAGCAGGAGGTCTGCCCGGCGGTCAGCTCATGACAACCACCGAAGTGGAGAACTTCCCTGGCTTTCCTACGGGCGTGATGGGGCCGGCACTGATGGGCTTACTCAAAGCCCAAGCCGAAAATTGTGGCGCAGAACTTCACACAGAAGATGTTACCTACGTCGATTTAAGTCAACGTCCTTTTATCGTGCGTTCTGAGAGTCAAGAAGTACAGGCGCATAGCATCATTATTGCCACTGGGGCAACCGCAAAGCGATTGCATCTTCTTGGCGAAGCTGAGTTTTGGAATAAGGGCATCTCGGCATGTGCGATTTGTGACGGCGCGATCCCCATGTTTAAAGGTGTGGAACTTGCGGTTGTGGGTGGTGGTGACACAGCCGCAGAGGAAGCCATATTCTTGACCAAGTATGGATCTAAGATTCATCTATTGGTGCGAAGCGATCGCATGCGGGCAAGTAAGGTCATGCAAGATCGGGTTTTAGCCCATCCCAAAATCGAAGTGCATTGGAATACTGAACCCCTTAATGTCTATGGCAGTGAAACGATTAAGGGCATAAAACTGCGGAATACTGCGACAAAACAAGAAAGCGATTTACCCGTTGGTGGCTTGTTCTACGCCATCGGACATAAGCCCAATACCGATTTGTTTGCGGGACAACTCGAACTCGATGCCACGGGTTACATTATCACCCAAGGCAAATCGACAAAAACCAGTGTAGAAGGGGTCTATGCCTGTGGAGACGTGCAAGATCACGAATACCGACAAGCAATTACTGCCGCAGGTAGCGGTTGTATGGCAGCTTTAGAAGCAGAGCGATGGCTATCCGTCCAGGGTTATGGCGAAGAGTTCCATGCCTCAGCAGAGAAGCCCGTAAAAGAAGCAGAAAAGACAGCCGAAGAAACCCCAGATGTCGTGTTTACGGATGACATTACCGATACACAAACCTATTATCAAGGTAGCATTGCCCTGCGAAAGCTTTACCATGACACTGAAAAGCTAATTATGGTGAAGTACACGTCAGCCCATTGCGGTCCCTGCCATGTGATGAAGCCGATGCTCAAAAAAGTAACGGATGAGTTTCTAGGTCAGATCTGCGTTGTCGATATTGATATCGAGGTCGATCCAGAGATTGCCGAAGCTGCGGGAGTAATTGGTACGCCTACGATTCAGTTTTTTAAACGCAAAGATAAACTGGGTGAGATGCGCGGCGTGAAGCAAAAGAGTGAGTTTCGCACCGCGATCGCGCAATATCTCAATGTCTAAGAGCATGTTTGAGAAGCTCTTACCCCCTCTAGCTCCCCCTTGCAAAAGGGCAGGGCTGTTTCATTCTTGAGTAAATAGGAGAAAAGAAGTAAACCTAAAGGCAAAATGAGAGTATTTGCTTGATATTATGGCTTAAATGGCTAATTGCCTCCGTCAAAGCATCAAA
>NZ_CBDDRA010000060.1:0-5672 GCF_965232925.1 Tumidithrix helvetica PCC 7403 | reverse complement strand
GGTTTCTTTTCTTAGAATATTAATCTTGGCATCGAGTTATTTTCCCGCAGGGCTACCCCTAAAGTATCTTCACCGTAACAGCGTTTCACCTCTGAGTTCGAGATGGATCAGTGTGGTTCCACCGCACCATAGACACCAAGAAATCTGTTGGGTCACCTTTCATGAACCCTGAAAGCTACACAGTAATAGTCCTTTGTATCGTAGACACCTTTGTCTTTCTTCTTTTCGTTCTTAATTAAATTGAGGACAAGCCCTCGGTCTATTAGTACTTCTCGGCTGCACGTGTTGCCACGCTTCCACCTAAAGCCTATTAACGCGTAATCTACACGTGACCTTACTGGATTAACTCCATGAGAGCACTCATCTTGAGGTGGGCTTCCCACTTAGATGCTTTCAGCGGTTATCCTCTCCGCACATGGCTACCCAGCGTTTACCGTTGGCACGATAACTGGTACACCAGCGGTGCGTTCCTCCCGGTCCTCTCGTACTAAGGAGGAGTCCTCTCAATGCTCTTGCGCTTGCACCGGATATGGACCGAACTGTCTCACGACGTTCTGAACCCAGCTCACGTACCGCTTTAATGGGCGAACAGCCCAACCCTTGGCACGTACTTCCGCACCAGGTTGCGATGAGCCGACATCGAGGTGCCAAACCTCCCCGTCGATGTGAACTCTTGGGGGAGATCAGCCTGTTATCCCTAGAGTAACTTTTATCCGTTGAGCGACGGCCATTCCACGCTGTGCCGTCGGATCACTAAAGCCGACTTTCGTCCCTGCTCGACTTGTTGGTCTTGCAGTCAAGCTCCCTTATGCTTTTACACTCTTCGGCTGATTTCCGTCCAGCCTGAGGGAACCTTTGCGCGCCTCCGTTACCATTTAGGAGGCGACCGCCCCAGTCAAACTACCCGCCTGAAACTGTTCCCTTCCCAGATAATGGGTAAGGGTTAGAATCCTAGCCTCTCCAGAGTGGTATCTCACCGTTGACTCCACTGTCCCCACAAGGACAATATCATTGTCTCCCACCTATCCTGCGCAGAAGAAGCCCGAACCCAATTCCAAGTTATAGTAAAGCTTCATAGGGTCTTTCTGTCCGGGTGCAAGTAGTCCGTATCTTCACAGACATTCCTATTTCGCCGAGTCTCTCTCCGAGACAGCATCCAAATCGTTACGCCTTTCGTGCGGGTCGGAACTTACCCGACAAGGAATTTCGCTACCTTAGGACCGTTATAGTTACGGCCGCCGTTCACCGGGGCTTCGGTCGCCAGCTTCACTTTCGCTGACCGACTTCCTTAACCTTCCGGCACTGGGCAGGCGTCAGCCCCCATATTTCCTCTTGCGAGTTAGCGGAGACCTGTGTTTTTGGTAAACAGTCGCTTGGATCATTTCACTGCGACCCACGTCTTAGGTGGGCACCCCTTCTTCCGAAGTTACGGGGCTATTTTGCCGAGTTCCTTAGAGAGAGTTATCTCGCGCCCCTTGGTATTCTCTACCTCCCTACCTGTGTCGGTTTCGGGTACAGGTAATTATGAGTTAACGTGTTTAGAGCTTTTCTTGGCAGTTTGACTACACCACTTCGAGTCCGTAGACTCTCGTACTCACATCTCAGCTCAGTCTGTTTTCTCCAGACCTCATCACCTTAATGCTTGAACCGCAATCCATCACGCGGCTGATGATCATCTCCTGCGTCCCTCTTCACTACTCATAATCAGTATCGGAATGTTGACCGATTATCCATCGACTACGTCTTTCGACCTCGCCTTAGGTCCTGACTAACTCTCCGTGGACGAGCCTTGCGGAGAAACCCTTAGGGTTTCGGGGCATTGGATTCTCACCAATGTTTGCGCTACTCAAGCCGACATTCTCACTTCTGCTTCGTCCACGTCTGCTCACGCTAACGCTTCTATCTAACGCAGAACGCTCCCCTACCGATTAATTAATTAATCCCACAGCTTCGGTGCATCGCTTAGTCCCGTTCATTTTCGGCGCGGGAACACTTGACCAGTGAGCTATTACGCACTCTTTTAAGGGTGGCTGCTTCTAAGCAAACCTCCTGGTTGTCTCTGTATTCCTACCTCCTTTACCACTTAGCGATGGCTTGGGGACCTTAGCTGGTGATCTGGGCTGTTTCCCTCTTGACTATGGAGCTTATCCCCCACAGTCTGACTGGCTGTGTGTGCATCTGGTATTCAGAGTTTGTCTCGATTTGGTACCGGTCTCCCAGCCCGCACCGAAACAGTGCTTTACCCCCAGACTATAATCACAACCGCTATGCCTCAACATATTTCGGGGAGAACCAGCTAGCTCTGGGTTCGATTGGCATTTCACCCCTAACCACAGGTCATCCGCTGATTTTTCAACATCAGTCGGTTCGGACCTCCACTTGGTGTTACCCAAGCTTCATCCTGCCCATGGTTAGATCACCCAGGTTCGGGTCTATAAACAGTGACTATCGCCCTTTTCAGACTCGCTTTCGCTTTGGCTCCAGCATTCTCGCTTTAACCTGCCACTGCCTATAAGTCGCCGGCTCATTCTTCAACAGGCACACGGTCAGACGTTAAATCGTCCTCCCATTGCTTGTAAGCTTACGGTTTCATGTTCTATTTCACTCCCCTCTCGGGGTTCTTTTCACCTTTCCCTCGCGGTACTGGTTCACTATCGGTCACAGGTGAGTATTTAGCCTTACGAGGTGGTCCTCGCGAATTCACACGGAATTTCTCGTGTACCGTGCTACTCAGGATCCAGCTTGCCAAGTTTGATTTTCGATTACGAGGCTTTCACTCTCTTTGGCGTGTTATTCCACACACTTTATCTAATCTCTCTTGTACAGTGTTGCTGTCCTATAACCCCAGCTAGTCATGCCAACTGGTTTGGGCTCTTTCCCGTTCGCTCGCCGCTACTAAGGAAATCATTGTTTATTTTCTCTTCCTTCAGCTACTAAGATGTTTCAATTCGCTGAGTTCGCTCTTTCCCGTCTATGTATTCAACGGGCAGTATATAGGGTTGCCCCATTCGGAAATCTTCGGATCAATGTTTGCTTCCAACTCCCCGAAGTGTATCGTCGGTAACCACGTCCTTCATCGCCTTCCTGTGCCTAGGTATCCACCGTAAGCCCTTTGTAGCTTGACCACAATTTGCTTTTGTTCGCTTAACATTGGTGTCTACTTGCTTTTTCGTTTCTTTGGTTAGCTATGACTTATATTCAGTTTGACCTTTTGGGGGTTACTGTTTTCTTGTCATTTCTAACTTCTAAATTGAAAAGTTACTTTTGACTATTACTATGCAGTTTTCAAGGTTCTGTCTGGACTTCGGAGTCCAGCATGCTTTCTTGGTTCTCAAGATAAGTTGCTGAAGTCTCTTGTCTGGTGACGAGAATTTTGGACTCATGGTTGATTCCTCGTTCTTGTCTCTCTTTTGTAAGTTAAGTTGCTTTTTGCTTTTCTTAACTTTCAGTGGAGGTAAGCGGATTCGAACCGCTGACTTCCTGCGTGCAAAGCAGGCGCTCTACCAACTGAGCTATACCCCCTGAATCAGTTTTGTTTATTCAGTCTTCAGTTATTGAAGCTTTTACGCTTCGCTTCTGCTTTCTGTTTTCTTTTCACTGACTAGTGGGCCATCCTGGACTCGAACCAGGGACCTCACCCTTATCAGGGGTGCGCTCTGACCACCTGAGCTAATAGCCCTCGCTTGCTTCAGTGGTCAGTTACCAGTTACCATTTCTCAGCTGTTCACTTTTGCTTACAGAGTTTTTTCTGTTTGCTTGAGCTATTTACTGTTTGCTGATTCCTGTTTCCTGTTCACTGGAAAAACCAGACATAGTTTGAAAGCCTACTAATAAACTCCGACCGACCTTGGGATGGCTTTACATCTGAGTGTTTTTGTTTCTAGGTACTTGTGTTCTTTTTGCATCGTTCACTTTCTCTTTCTTCTTTCTCTTTTGTAAAGTAGGTCTCCCTAAAAGGAGGTGATCCAGCCGCACCTTCCGGTACGGCTACCTTGTTACGACTTCACCCCAGTCACCAGCCCTGCCTTAGGCATCTCCCTCCGCGAACGGTTAGGATAACGACTTCGGGCGTGACCAGCTTCCATGGTGTGACGGGCGGTGTGTACAAGGCCCGGGAACGTATTCACCGCAGCATTCTGATCTGCGATTACTAGCGATTCCGCCTTCACGCAGGCGAGTTGCAGCCTGCGATCTGAACTAAGACTGGGTTTATGAGATTGGCTTGCGATCGCTCGCTTGCAGCTCTTTGTCCCAGCCATTGTAGTACGTGTGTAGCCCAGGACGTAAGGGGCATGCTGACTTGACGTCATCCACACCTTCCTCCGGTTTGTCACCGGCAGTCTCTCTAGAGTGCCCAACTTAATGATGGCAACTAAAAACGTGGGTTGCGCTCGTTGCGGGACTTAACCCAACATCTCACGACACGAGCTGACGACAGCCATGCACCACCTGTGTTCGCGCTCCCGAAGGCACTCTCTCCTTTCAGAGAGATTCGCGACATGTCAAGTCCTGGTAAGGTTCTTCGCGTTGCATCGAATTAAACCACATACTCCACCGCTTGTGCGGGCCCCCGTCAATTCCTTTGAGTTTCAATCTTGCGACCGTACTCCCCAGGCGGGATACTTAACGCGTTAGCTACGGCACAGTAGGGGTCGATACCTACTACACCTAGTATCCATCGTTTACGGCTAGGACTACTGGGGTATCTAATCCCATTCGCTCCCCTAGCTTTCGTACATGAGTGTCAGTTATGGCTTAGCAGGACGCTTTCGCCGCTGGTGTTCTTCCCGATATCTACGCATTTCACCGCTACACCGGGAATTCCTCCTGCCCCTACCACACTCTAGCCTATCAGTTTCTTTTGCCTTTACAAGGTTAAGCCTTGCGCTTTAACAACAGACTTGATTAGCCACCTGCGTACGCTTTACGCCCAATAATTCCGGATAACGCTTGCATCCTCCGTCTTACCGCGGCTGCTGGCACGGAGTTAGCCGATGCTTATTCGTCAGGTACCGTCATTATCGTCCCTGACAAAAGAGGTTTACAATCCACAGACCTTCGTCCCTCACGCGGTATTGCTCCGTCAGGCTTTCGCCCATTGCGGAAAATTCCCCACTGCTGCCTCCCGTAGGAGTCTGGGCCGTGTCTCAGTCCCAGTGTGACTGGTCATCCTCTCAGACCAGTTACTGATTGTCGCCTTGGTGTGCCGTTACCACTCCAACTAGCTAATCAGACGCAAGCTCATCTTCAGGCTATTAATATTTCACCTCTCGGCACATTGGGTTTTAGCGACCGTTTCCAGTCGTTGTCCCCATCCTGAAGGCAGATTCTTACGCGTTACTCACCCGTCCGCCACTAAATCCGAAGATTCCGTTCGACTTGCATGTGTTAAGCATACCGCCAGCGTTCATCCTGAGCCAGGATCAAACTCTCCATGATGTAATAGAATTGCTTCTAATACTTTTGGTAGAATTTAAAAGCTCTTTGCTTCTTTTCTAATTAGATTTCGTGAAAAATCTTTCTTTCGTCTATCTGTTTTGACGAGGTTTATTAGTGCTCTTTGGCTTCCAAACTATTCTCTTGTCTTGGTTCTGGCGCTTTCTCGAGAACTCCTTTCGTTTGCTCTCGTTTTTTCGCCTTACTAGGCTACCTAACTTATCTGGCTTTGTCAA
>NZ_CBDDRA010000059.1:0-5806 GCF_965232925.1 Tumidithrix helvetica PCC 7403 | reverse complement strand
GATGCGAATGCATGGTTTTGATGCTTTGACGGAGGCAATTAGCCATTTAAGCCATAATATCAAGCAAATACTCTCATTTTGCCTTTAGGTTTACTTCTTTTCTCCTATTTACTCAAGAATGAAACAGCCCTGCGATAGGGCAGGGGGATCAAACCCCTTGGTTCCAACAAGTTGGCTTGCTTTATGGAGGCGCTTTTTCCTTTACAACCCATTTCCAATCAGGACAAATGCTGACCAGTAATAGGGATGATTGTAATTAATCTCTCCCTGTTTTACGGGTCGGCGAATCATGGTTAGCTGTGCTTCCCTGAGCGAAGTTGACATGCTGACATTTCCCTTTTGCAAATTGCCATAAAATGACTCCATCAACAACTGCGTGCCGCCATCAGAGACCGTCCAGAGGGAAGCAATGGAAGCTTTAGCCCCTGCTCTCTGCACCTGATAGCCAAAACCGAGGATTTCTGCGCCATTCCCAGAACCACCTAATCCTGTCTCGCAGGCACTGAGAATGACTAAATCGGTGTCTTTTAAATTCCATTCGTTAATTTCGGCAAGCGTCACCTTACTCCCATCACCAAATAACACATAGGAATCTAACGGGCTACCCGATTTAAATTCGGCATGGGTGGCGAAGTGGACGATCGCGTTGCCAGAAACTTTATCTTTGCTGGCTTGGGCTGTGAAATCTTGCTCGACGAGCTTTGTCGTATTTGGGAATGAAGTTTGAATATTTTCGACTTCGGGGATGGTGGCAGGCAATCCATCAACTCCAAATCGTTTTTCTCCTTTTCTACCGCCAAATGCACCCGCAAAGATGCGAATGTTAGATTGAGGTTTGCTATCTGGCTCGAAGAGGCTATAGGCAATCAGGTTGTCGATGCGATATTTCTCTACTAACCACTGTTTGTCATCGTACAAAGCAGAAAGGGTAATGTAGCGCAAGATGCCGTCGGGTGCGTAGAGAATCGTGGTAGCGTTGGCTTGTTTGAGATCTGCTTCGATGGGTTCGATCAGAACGTCGTAGAGTTTCGGGCTAGAGTTTTTGATGTCCCAAGAAGTGTAGTCTCGCATGTCAGCACGAACATCTGTAACGAGTTTCTCCATATCGGATTTTTTAATGGGAACCGTACGATTAACGGGGAGCGTATTTGCCGAGAAGACGATAATTTCGAGGCGATCGTCGAGAATTAGAGGATAAATTAAAACTGCGCCTTGGGGAATCTTTTGCAAATAGTCAGGAACTTTATTGATTTCTGATTTAGGAAGCTGCTGAATCTTGCTCGCAAGATCGCGATTCAATTCTGGGATTTTCTCATAGCTGATGGCTGAAAGCTGACCGCTGATAGCTCTCTCTGGCTCTAATAGCTCAACTCCCTTTGCTGTGCGATCGTTCCCTTTGACATTTTTGAGATAATCTTCGAGTTCTTGCACCTTAAGTAAATCTATGACTTGTAAAGCTTCAGTGACGCGTCCCTGCTTGAGCAGAAGATTGGCAAGAGTGCGATAGGTATGGGCAACGGTTTTAGTAAAAGACTGCTTTTCTTCTCGACTGAGTTTCTTTAGATCGTTGCGAATCGATTCGTATACCTTAACGGATTCTTTAAAGAAAAGAATGGCCATTTCAGTTTGAGACTGAGCATTCAGAGTATAACCAATATTGTTGAGCGTTATCCCTTCCCCGGTGCGATCGCCGACTTCTTTTCTGATTTTAAGAGCTTGCTGGTAATACTCCAGAGCCTTGGGATACTGTCCGAGGTTATCGTAAACCACGCCAATATTGCTGAGCGTTATCCCTTCCCCGGTGCGATCGCCGACTTCTTTTCTNATTTTAAGAGCTTGCTGGTAATACTCCAGAGCCTTGGGATACTGTCCGAGGTTATCGTAAACCACGCCAATATTGCTGAGCGTCGTTCCTTCCCCAGAGCGATCGCCGATTTCTTTCTTAATCGCAAGGGCTTGCTGGTGATACTCCAGAGCTTTAGGATACTGTCCGAGGTTATCGTAAACCACGCCAATATTGCTGAGCGTCGTTCCTTCCCCAGAGCGATCGCCGATTTCTTTCTCAATCGCAAGGGCTTGCTGGCAATACTCCAGAGCCTTAGAATACTGTCCGAGGTTACGATAAACTGCGCCAATATTGTTGAGCGTTGTCCCTTCCGTAGAGAGATCGCCAACTTCTTTGATAATTTTAAGGGCTTGCTGGTAATACTCAAGGGCTTTGGGATACTGTCCGAGGTTATCGTAAACCAAGCCAATATTATTAAGCGTTGTCCCTTCTCCAGAACGATCTTTAATTTCTCTGCGAATGGAGAGAACTTGCTGAAATGTTGCTAGTGCCTCTTTTAGCTGACCTTTGCGATATTGCTGAATCCCCAGTTGGTTTAACTTATCTGCTTCGGCTTTACGGTCTTGTATCGTTTGTGCTTGGGCAGTCACAAAAGGCATCTTTGGCTGCCCCACCATACCAAAAAGCCCAGACATCACCACAAACACCAACAAGTAGAACCTTGAAGCCATGACAGCACCTTTGAAGTACGCCACAATTTTACATTTTTCTCGCAAAAAATGCGAAACAAATATGATTCTCGTAGGGGCAAAGCATTCCCACAGATGTTTACGCATTTCACCAAGATCGTCAAATGGGAATGCTTCGCCCAAAACCTCACAACGCAGAAACAATTTGCGAAGAGAAGAGGGTTTTGCATTTGCAGAGTGAGATTTCCTGCGTATGGTTTATGAATGGTGGTGCAAATGCAAAACCTCTACAGATTGTTGGTGCGATTACAATCGATCCATTTCATCTGGTTCCACATCAGGCACTTTTGCCAACACACGTTTAAATGCATCCCAACTGCCCCGCTCTGCTCTTTCTTTTAGATAGTCTTTGGTGAGCCATGCAGAAATTTGTGATGATATCGCGATCGCGACTAATCCATCAATCGAAATTTGCTCCCTTTCGGCAAAAGATTCTAATTGCTGATACAAAGCATCAGGAATATTAGCACTTATTTTCATGACTCGATTTCTCCGACTATTTGTTGTAGAAATTGTTTGGGCGTAATCACTTGAATCCCAAATCTCTCAACCGATCGCAAATCTCTTTGATTGTAAGTGATGATAAAGTCAACCTGTGCTTTAAAAGCCAAATCAATACTTTAGTTTACAACTAGCGTAAAGGCTATGAAGCTGAATCAGGCAATTAATTTCACATAAAAAGCAATGTATATCTTAATTGGTGGAGCAGGTTTAGTCGGACTGAGTTTGGCACAAAAGCTGGTCGAACTAGGTCATACGGTTGCCGTGGTCGATCTCGATCCCACTGCCTGTCGCTACGTGCGAGAGCAAGTAGGTGCAATGGCGTTTGAAGGAAGTGCCGTCAGTACAGAAGTTTTACTAGAGGCGGGGATTCGCAAAGCGAACTCAGTTGCGGCGGTACTGCGTCACGATGCGCTCAACCTAGCGATGGTCACACTTGCCAAACACTATGGGGTTAAACACATCGTCTCGCGTATGCGTCACTCAGACTTTTTGGAACCTCTGCGGCTTGTGGGTGCGAACCACATCATCAGTACGGTGGAATTATCCGTGGCGACGATGGTGAATGCGATCGAATACCCACAGGTCGAATCGATGATGCATTTTGAGCAGGGTCAAATTGAGGTGCTCAAACTTCCCGTCGGACAAAACGCCAATGTCGTTGGACGTACGATTGCCGATATTGCTCAAGATCGACGTTTTCCCACAGGTTCTTTGATTATTGGCTATCAGGCTCATCCTCACGAAGATCTCTTTGTTCCGAATGGAAGTACGATTTTAGAGGCCAACGCAACCGTGCTCATTGTCACCAAACCAGAACTATTGCATCAAGTCATCAACTTTATTGGCACAGAGGCAAGCTAACCATTTACTCATCGCCTAGGTTTAATAGCTGTTCGTCCAAAGCCTGTAAGCGTTTTTGAACGATATCTTGAGACAGTAAACCTTTACGCTGTACCTCGGTGAGCGCTCCTTTTTCTGCCAATAGTAAGCGGCGACGCACGGCATCCAGTTTAGTTTGTTCGCCAGTGCTGCGATCGCTTGCTTGAGGCGAACGACTAAAAATTTCGCGCAATCCCTTTTCTGCCGCCGCAACTTTAACTTGATAGGCAGCGCGCATCTCTTCATAGACAGACTTTGCCAAAATGCCCGATCTCAGGAGGCTATCGAGTTCATCCTGAGCCGCTTTGGATGCGATTAACTGGGCTTGCAGTTCCTCTAATTGTTTTTGCCCCTGTGAAAAGGGCATTAGCGATAAGCGCTTGACCAACCAAGGCAAACTAACTCCCTGTCCCAATAAGGATAGGAGCACTGTCCCAAACACGATCGCAATCAGTTGTTCGCGCCCAGCGATCGTTGTGGGAATACTGAGGGCAAGTGCCATCGAGAGCGACCCTTTGATATTTCCTAAAAACAAGACATGTTGCCAAGGGAGGGGAATGGGGCGATCGATCCATCGTGCGATCGCCAGAAGCGGGTAGACCGAGAGCAAACGTCCGACTTGGTAGGCAAAAATTGCCAGCAAAACTGCAGGCAGCGATCGCCAAAGCGTTGCCAAGTTAACTTCTAGCCCAATCAGCAAAAAAATGAAGCTATTGACGATAAAACCTGCGGATTCCCAAAAACTTAACAGCGTTAAACGGATCGATGCAGAGACATGACTGGTTAGCCCGATCGTCCCCACCAGAAGCCCTGCTACGACCACTGCCACAACTCCTGACACATGCAACAGATGAGCCAGTTGAAAAGCCCCAAGCGCAACGGCAACCGTCAGCAAAATACTGCTAAAGGATTCCTCTGAGCGGACAAATAGACCTGCACTCAAGTAGCCTAAAGCCAGCCCCACTAGGGTTCCACCCACAATCACCAGCAAAAAGTCTTGAAGCCCTTCCGCAAACGTTAAGGTTCCCGTGTCGTGAATCTTCAGGATTAAGCTAAATAGAACGAGGGCAACCCCATCGTTAAATAGACTCTCGCCTTCTACAATCGTCGATAGACGCGAAGGAACGGGAACTTCCTTAAATACGGCAATCACTGAAACCGTATCGGTGATTGCTAAAATCACCCCCACCAACATGGCAGAAATCCAAGGCAGTCCCAACGTCCATTTCAACAAAACTGCCGTAACTCCCGATGACAAAATCACCCCAGGCCCGACTAAGAGCGCGATCGGCTTCAGGGTACTCCGCAAGCGCCGAATGTCTGTATTAATCGCTGCTTCAAATATCAGAATGGGTAGAAACAGATTTAAGATCAAGGCGTCATTCAGCCCAATCTTTTGGGGTAAAAGCTCCGTAATGGCAAGTCCTGCCACCACTAAACCTGCAACATAGGGCACTCTTAACCATCGAGATACAAGAGCCACACCCGTCGCAACCAGCAAAAGGATCACGAGAACTTTGATCAGGGCAGAGACATCCATAAAAACCTTAAGTCAATCCATCCTATGTTTGCAGAAATCTCAGACAACCTGACGATCGCTTAAGTATACAAGGGGTTCCCTTAGATATGCAGTACTTAAAGTTCATAGATGCCTCATGACCTAAATGCTCCTAAGAGAGCATTCGAGAAGTCTAGTATCTCGTATAAATCTCTACTTTTACCCCCCTAATCCCCCCTTGTAAAGGGAACTTAAATCCTCCCCTTTTGCAAGGCAGGGCTGTTTCATTCTTGAGATAGAAGAAATAAAAAAGATAAATATAGGTAAATATATGGTTGTTTACCTATATTTAGTCTGAAAGACGTGGAAAAGAGCTTAATTGACTATCTC
>NZ_CBDDRA010000058.1:0-5834 GCF_965232925.1 Tumidithrix helvetica PCC 7403 | reverse complement strand
GCTAGTTCTTGTTCTGTTTCTTTGATGACGATCGCTGTTTTCCCTGCCATCTTACTTCTGCCTTTATACTTTTTTCTCTAGTTTAGTCTATCTGTTATCCTACGCCTTTAAATTGGTATTAATAAGTTTTTGACTGTATGAAATGATTTTTTTTGGTTGAGTTCGTTACAAAACTTTGCGAACTTGGATTGCTTGGAAGTACCGAGCTAGGTATATTTACTTCTATTTTTTCTGACTAAACTGTTTGATTTAATGTTTGATTTAATTCCAAATAGTCTGTAATTAAAGCATTTCGGTGGAATTTGCATTATTTTATTCTTACAAAATCCACTAACATAGAAGAGATCCTAAAATGATTCACGTTCATAAAAGTTTGAGTTCCAAGTCCTATTCATGAGCTTCTTAATTTTATGGTCAAGCGATCGCTACAGGCTTCTCTTCCCGGTATTCAGCAGGCTAAACGCGCGTTTGGACTGAAAGGATGGACGCAGGAAAATTTGGCAGGAGAAGTAAACTTAAAGACGCGCCAGCCGATCTGGCGGTTCTTCACTGGACAACCTGTCGATCGCCATATCTTTATGGAAATTTGTTCGATCTTAGATTTAGATTGGCGAGAGATTGCGATCGATCCACCCGCAGAATTTCCCGAGCCCGGAGGAGCCGCTTCAGCGGCTCCTCCAGATATTGACGCTCTTGTGCAGCAGGTGCGATCGCAATATCGGGAAACCATCCAGACCCAGTGCGGTATCTTGCAGTTACTCGATGTCAACCGTCCTGTCAGCATTGATGACATCTATGTAGATGTGAATATTTTGGAAGAGATTGCCAGCCGACAGTGGTTTGAGATTGCTGAGTTGCAAAGACTAGGGCCTGAGGCATTCGACCGCGTTGGTTTGGGAGCAGTCGATCGAAAGCAAATATCGGGAATGCAGGTAGTCGAAACCTACTCAAAGCTGAGAGTGCTGGGTAAACCTGGCGTGGGCAAAACCACCTTTCTCCAATATCTTGCGATTCAGTGTAATCGAGGCAAATTTGCCGCACATCAAATTCCGATCTTTATCCTATTGAGAGATTTTGCCGAGGAATCTAGAGAGAATGGTAAGTTCAGCCTTCTAGAGTACATTCGCCAGGCATTTCTTGTTGCAGGTGTTTCCAATCTATCGGCGCTGGAAGTTTTATTGCAATCAGGTAGGATACTGCTATTGCTGGATGGCATGGATGAAGTATTAAGTCAAGACAGCACAGCAGTGCTTAGAGAGATTCGCAAGTTCTCAGAAAAGTATCACAGAAATCGGTTCGTGGCATCCTGTCGCACTGCGGCGCAAAAGTTGCAAATGCGTGGCTTTTACGATGTGGAAATTGCGCCCTTTACCCAAGAACAAATTAACGTTTTCGCACAAAAGTGGTTTGTGGCATTCACGAAAACCACCGCTCAATCTGGGCGGGATCGGTCGATCCTGTTTATGCAGAATTTGAACTTGCCCGAAAATTGGCATCTGCGCCAACTGGTGGTCACACCCCTATTTTTGCATCTCGCTTGCTGGGTGTTTCACGGTCAGGCTAAATTTCCTGCTAAACGAACGGAGTTTTACAAGCAAGGACTAGATTTGCTTTTGGGCAAATGGGATGAATCCAAAGGGATTGCACGGGATGATGTCTATCGAGGTTTTTTATTGCCCCAAAAACAGAAACTGCTGAGCCAACTTGCCGCCGTTACCTTTGAGAAGGGGCAGTACTTTTTTGAGCAACGCACGATCGAGCAATATATTGGAGACTATTTGCGACATTTACCAGGTGAGGTCTTGGAGGCAGAGGAACTCCAACTCGAAAGCGAAGCTATGCTGAAATCGATCGAGGCCCAACATGGGCTACTCACAGAACGGGCGCGCGGCATCTTTTCGTTCTCTTCTTTGGCATTTCAAGAATACTTCACGGCTCGAAAAATTGTGGCAAGTCATAATTTGCGGTCATTAGAGCAAGCACTGGGAGGGCTAGTCAAGCACATCGACGATCCGCATTGGCGCGAAGTCTTTTTATTAACGGCTTCCATGTTGCGAAGTGCAGATTCGCTGGTACAGTTGATGAAGCAACAAATTGATGCCTTAGTCGCTCAAGATCCCTATCTACAAGAATTTTTGAAGTGGGGAAGCCAAAAAACGCAAATCACCCCCGTCGAAAAAGATGCCACGATTAGAGCCTTTTACCTTGCCCTCGCTCGCACGCCTCACATTGCCTCTGACTTTGCCCTTGCCTGTACCCTCGATCAGGGGATGTTTTTTGATGTGGCATTGGATGAATTGCTGAGTTCTTGTGCGATCGATCGAAGTTCAGATTTTGCCCACGCTCATGCCTGTGGTGATGCGCTTAGCAATATTCTGGGCATGGTAATTGATGCGGGTTTCCAAAAATCCTTGCAACAACTTCAGGCGCAATTGCCAAATCCCGATCAAAGTCTAGAGCGTTGGCAGGAATGGTGGAAGGCACACCATGAAGCTTGGGGAGAACAGTTAAAGTCAGCGATCTCTCGTTATCGAAAGATCGACCAAAAGTGGCACTTTAGCCCCGAGCAAAAGCAAATGTTGCAAAGCTACTACGATGCCAATCAGCTCTTAGTAGATTGCTTGAATAGTAACTGCGAAGTCACAGGGGCAATTCGAGAAGAAATCGAAGCGACATTGTTACTCCCTCAAAAGGAACTAGAAGATCGGGAATGGACAGGAGAATAAATTGTTAGATCGCTCATTTGGATTTTACGGACTCGCTTTTTTCGGAATTATCTTGTTACGGTATTTTCTGGTAGCAGGAGGAACCTATGTAGTCTTTTATTCGCGATTTAGTCAGTCTTTGATTCGCAACCATTTGCGGCATCCCTCTCCCTCTTGGCTGTCGATTCAACACGATATCCTGCTCTCGGTTCTCTCAACGGCAGTGTTTGCGATCGCTGCCGCCGCGATCGTGTCGGGGTACGATTTGGGCATTACGCGCTTATATAGCGACGCGCAACAGTATGGGCTGTGGTATTTAGGGGTTAGTTATGCCGCTGTGTTGTTGCTCCAAGATGCCTATTTTTACTTCACCCACCGCTTGTTTCACCATCCCCTGCTCTTTCGTTGGATGCATCAGGGGCATCACCGATCGCGCTACCCTACACCTTGGACATCCTTTGCCTTTGACCCCTTAGAAGCGATCGTGCAGGCGCTCTTTTTGGTCGTTATTGTCTTTGTGCTCCCCCTGCATTTCATCACGCTAATTGCAGTACTGACGACGATGACGGTTTGGGCAGTGTTAAATCATCTGGGGCTCGATCGCTTGCCTCTATCGTTCCCTCATCATTGGCTGGGCAAATGGTTTATTGGACCCGACCATCATTCCATTCACCATCTCAAGTACACGATGCATTACGGGCTGTATTTCACCTTTTGGGACAAGCTGCTAGGCACGCAAGACCCAAACTATGAGAAGAAGTTTGACTTGGAGCGATGAGGAGAGAGGCTTGGATATGGCTAATTAGCTATACAGGCATGCAGTGAATTTTTATGTACGATCGCTAAGAAATTAGTATATATTGAGAATTACTTTCAATATGTCTATGGATTTTTGATTATCCTATGCCTGTCACCAACCTTACTAACCTCAAGCCCGGTCAGTCTGCCAAAATTGTTGCCTTAAATCTTGAGGCTGGACTCGAACGTCGCCTCTATGCCTTAGGGTTTCGTTGCGGGCAAGAAATTCATCTCTTACGACAGGGTTGGATGAAAGGCCCCCTACATGTGCGAATTTGCATGACGGAAGTGATGCTGCGTCGTTGCGATGCGTTTCAGGTTCAGATTGCGTCGATCAGTGGGTAAAGACCCATGAAACGTATCGCTGTTCTGGGGATGCCCAATACCGGAAAGTCTACATTTTTTAACCGCCTTACAGGTTCGCTCGCGCACATTGGCAATTGGCCAGGGATCACGATCGAGCTGATGCTGGGAAAGGTGAAACTGGGGGATGGCGATGAGTTTGCCGAGGTCGTGGATTTACCAGGGATTTACGATCTGCATGGGTTTTCCGAGGATGAAGGCGTCGTGAGGCGATTTCTAGAAAGTACGCCGCTAGATTTAATACTAATTATTCTCAATACAACGCAGATCGATCGGCAAATCATCTTACCCCTGCAAGTGAAGCAGATGGGATTGCCGGCAGTTCTGTTGTTGAATATGGTAGACGAAGCGGCTCGGTTTGGCGTGAAAGTGCAGCCAGATACCTTGTCCGAGCGTTTGGGGATGCCTGTCCTCCAGATCAGTGCCAAGTATGGCGCTGGCTATCACAATGCGATCGCTGCGATCGCAAAGACCCTAAACCAAAGCGATTCGGCAACTCAGATCGAACACCTCGACAAGCATCTCTTGTCCGATCGCCAATTGACCGATGAAATTCGTGCCGTGCTCGATGGTAGCGTAGAAATTCCTCTCAGGCTTTCCGATCGCTTAACCAGTCAGTTAGATCGGGTTTTACTGCACCCGATTTTGGGATTACCGATTTTTCTGGGAGCCATGTACCTCGTCTTCCAAGCAATCTACGCGATCGGTACGCCGCTTCAAGATTTGCTCCGTAATGGGTTGGATTGGTTTAAGGACAATGCCTTAGAGCCTTTGCTTACCTCACTGCCAGCCTTTGCCAAAGGATTTTTGATCGACGGTTTGTATGATGGCATTGGGACGGTTGCCGTATTCCTTCCTGTGATTTTTCTGTTTTTTCTCTGCATGGCGATCGTTGAGGACAGTGGTTATCTCTCCCGTGCCGCCTTCTTGATGGATGCATTGATGGAGCGCTTGGGACTCGATGGTCGTTCTTTTGTGATGTCGCTCATGGGGTTTGGCTGCAATGTCCCAGCTATTTTGGGCACAAGGGTGATGCGATCGCCTGGATTGCGGATGCTATCGATGTTGGTGATTCCATTTTCCCTTTGTTCGGCGCGGCTGAATGTGTTTATGTTTATCTCTACGGCGATGTTTACCGCCAGTGTTGCGCCTAGGGTCATCTTTAGCCTCTACTTACTGAGTTTTGCTGCCGCCATTCTCACCGCCGCTTTGTTTAAGGGTAAGTTCCCCAGTCAAGAACCGATGGTACTAGAACTGCCACCTTATCGATTTCCTACAATTAAGCAAATGCTGGTTCGGGCTTGGTGTGAAGTCAAACATTTTTGGTTTTGGTCGCGCAGGTTCATCATTTTTGGCGTAGTGGCGATCTGGCTCTTAAATAACCTCCCGACCAATGTGCCCGTAGCTAGCGCTCAAACACTTTCAGGAATGCTGGGGCAGGCATTGCAGCCTCTGTTTGCACCACTTGGCATCGACCCACAACTTACGGTTGCCCTGTTTTTTGGCTTCATTGCCAAAGAGATTGTCCTAGGTGGGCTGGCAGTCATCTACAGTAAATCGCAAAGTGCTGACCTTGCAGGTGCGATCGCGCAGCAAATTGATTGGGTTCAAGCCTATAGTTTTATGCTGTTTACGTTGCTCTATTTACCCTGTCTATCCACAATTGCCGTGCTAAAGAGCGAGTCAAAGAGTATCAAGTTTGCGCTGCTATCGGTGGGGTGGTCTCTGGGGCTAGCATGGGTCGCTACTTTTATCTTTTACCAAGGGGCAAGAGCCCTAGGATTCTGACTTCTCAACCAAGATTCCACCACCAATCTGTTATACCAATTTCAAGGGAATAACGTCATTTCGGGATAAGAAAACCTGAAACGCTATACATCCCAAGGATCCCCCCCAGCCCCCCTTTTTCAAGGGCAGGGCTGTTTCATTCTTGAGATAGAAGAAATAAAAAAGATAAATATAGGTAAA
>NZ_CBDDRA010000057.1:0-10557 GCF_965232925.1 Tumidithrix helvetica PCC 7403 | reverse complement strand
TTCTGGTGCTCAATGGAACCGTCACAATGTTGCTCAAGTCTTGAAGCATCGTTGTGCTTACCTCAACGGTTATTTCTATGCCCCTAAGTATATTTGCTCAGTGCCTAATTGAGATGCTCCCCTTTAAAGCCATTTAAGTGGATCGTCTTGCCAATATTAAAAGGAGTTCTCTGTTTATCTTGAATTAAACTAGAAGGGCTTGCTACACCTAATATTACAAAGATAAGACGCCTATAATCTGCTTTGTCTACCCGCATGTTGTAGCACGCACGAATTAAAGCGAAAAAATCATCAAGATTGAAACCAAGGCTTAGAACGCTATCTATCTCATCAATGAAGATGACAATCTCACCAGAAACTGATGTTAAAAGTACCGAATCTAGAAATTTTGCAAAGCGTTGAACTGCTGGAAGAAGACTTTGATTTTGCCACCAAGAATCTAGATCGAACGTATTGTAAAGTTCAAAGCTATCAACAAGATAGTCAATTATGCCTGCATACCACTGTTCGGGGCTTATACCAGTCGTACCAATAGCTGTTATATCTATAGAAGCACAGGCATAACCTTCCTCTCGCAATCTTTTCATTGTACGGACTCGCAAACTTGATTTCCCCATTTGCCGAGCATTGAGAATGTAACAAAATTCACCTCTCTTTATCCCATCATATAAATCTAAATCTGCTTGACGATATACATAAGTGGGCGCATCTACTGGCAAACTTCCACCAACCTGAAACTCCAAACTCATATGTTCTCCTCAATGTGATAAATATCAAAAATCAATGGATGGTTAATAGATGCGTTCTACTTTAAGCGATCTTGAAAATACTGACGATAGAGATCGCATGTAAGCACTACATTATTGCCCTGAAATTTTACTAATCCCATACTTCGCAGAGTAAATGCCGTTTCCGTCTCTAATCGAACACTTTCTCGTTGAGAAGATAATTGCTTCATCGCCGCAACAAGCGTACAATCCTCCTCGATGTTTGCTAGGTGTCTACGTAAATGATCTCCGTATATTCCAGCTTCAGTTGCAGCTTCGTTGAGTAGGCGATCTAATGTCAATCGATTGCGTGCGAGTTGATAAAGAGCAAGTCTTAGTAAGTAGGGATGCCCTCCTACTAAATTGATGAGTGATTCTATTTGCGTATTATTCCATTGCAAATTATGTTTGCAAATCAGATTTTCTGTCTGCGATCGCGTGAACTCTGGAAGTTCAACGGGAATTCCTACATTGAAGGGCGACTGATTAATATTGAGAGGAATGTATGCATCTTTTGAGTGGACAATGACAAGGCGCAACCTCTTCCAAATCTCTTCGTTTTTTGCTTTCTCATGCCAAGCTCGAAGTAATCCTAGAAAGTCGGCTGCGATATCAGGGTATTGAAATGTCAGATCTACCTCATCCAATCCCAGCACAAGTGGTGTACTGCTTTCTGCGAGAAGATATCGTTGAAAGTACTTTGTGCATTTGTTTTTACTGCCTAATATGCCTTTCCAGTATTCATCTAGTTTTTCTTCAACTTCCAACTCCGACGCAATACTTGCACAGAACCATTGCAAAAAAGAATCAAGATTACCAAACACATCTGAGTCCGCTTGCTGGAAATACAGATGCACAACCCGATCGCCTCGTTCCTTAGCACAATCTAAAATTCGCGATAAAAGCGATGATTTCCCCATTTTACGCGGTGCTTTAATGCGGATAAGAGATCCAGATCTTGTCACCGCTTCAAAGCAGTCTTGTTCGATGGGAGGGCGGTCTACATAAAAGGTAGAATTTATTGCAACCTGTCCATCTGGTTCTTCTATATGCTGCGTGCGCTCTAGATTTGTAATGACTGTTGTCTTGTTACAATTGGCAAAAATGCCAGATAGAGCATTTAAGGCGACTATGGCATTCTCAAAGCGTTGCCGATAGTCATAGCGCACCATCTTATCAATGATTGCAGTGAGTTGTGGGCTAATTGAATGCACGAGATCTTGCCAAATCAGTTCGCTCGTTCGGCTGTCTTTGGGGATTTTTAGACAGTCTTTAAGACCAGTCAATGCTTGCAGGCAAACCATTCCAATCGCATAGATATCACTACTAAATTGAGGATTTCCTGCAAGTTGCTCGTTAGGCATATAACCCAGCGAACCAATTACTACTGTGTGAGTTGAGGTCTGTTCGTTGGAAGCTCTTGGCGTTCCCTTTGTCCCCAATGCTTTTACTGCACCAAAATCAATCAGGATAATTTTGCGATCTCTACTGCGTCGCATTAAATTGGCAGGTTTGATATCGCGATGGATCACCTGAGAACTATGAACAAATGCAAGGACTTGTAAACTATCATGAAGGAAAGCAATGACTTCGGCTTGGCTCCATTGCTTTCCTTCAATAATTTCGTTGCTAAGTGCCTGTCCTTCAACAAACTCTTGTACTAAATAAAACTCGCCATCCTGTTCAAAGTGGGCAAACAGTCGGGGGATTTGGTCGTGACCACCCAAATGATGCAACATCTTTGCCTCGCGTTCAAATAAGCGTTTAGCAATCTCTAAATCTTGTGGATTCTCGAACTTAGGCTTGAGTTGCTTCACCACGCAAAAGGGATCGCCTGGTAGCTGGTTATCTTTTGCTAAAAAAGTCTGCCCAAAACCACCACCACCTAGCGGGCTGATAATTTGATATCGACCGGCGAGAATGATTTCAGAGCTAGTCATATTTTCGCCTATGTAAATTAAGTAGGTTTTTATAGGTTAGCGGAAAGTATAGATTTTTATCAAAAGCACTTTATTTCTACCGTAAGTTCATCGACAAAGTAATTTACTTGGTATTTCAAGGTAAATCTAATGTGAATTTGAGGTAAAGATTTTTGGGGGAAGTAGGGATGCCGGAGCACCCATGCGAAAATTGGGTAGGGCAGCAAAACATACTGAACTTTGAAATTACTCAAAAAGAGACCGCCTTTAACTCTGCTCTTCCAAATAGGCTGCAACAGCTTTCAAGTCTTCTAACCCTCGGTTCAAGCGATTGAGATAGGCTTCGCCCTTCTCAGTATCAAAGTTGAGTTTGGGGTTTTGCAAAGTGATTTCTTGAATTGCTTCTAACCACTTGGCAATCGGCACATGGCTAACGGCTTCACGCAGTCCCATATTGGTTAGGATGGCAAGGTAAAAGCCTGTCATGTCTTGACCTCCATAGTTATAGAATCCACTCCATAGCTCTAGTTTTTCGGGGGTGTACTCGAAGTACTGGTCGGAGGTGATTGGGGTGCGATCGAGTTGGGGCTGGGGGAGTGGTGGTTTAGACATATGTATTGGGTCATCGAATTGAGTTGGGAATGAGTGCGATCGGGTATTTGGGAATGACGATTCTTTTTGATACTGTTTAGAACATGCCTAGCCTACTCGTGACGATTTATCTACTTTAGGCTTTCCCATGTTTGTGCGAGCTATTTTTCGATTCTCTAGTAATTCTGCTAGCAGCACTTCTCGCTTTTGGGGATCGTTCCAGTCATCGATAAAATGTCGAAATGCAACAGTCGCTAGATCTTGCATTGCAGGCGCAGCACTTTGATGTTCGCTCTCCAGACCAACCCTGATCTGACGAAGAACCTCATAAATTTCTGTGGGTATGCGAATTGTGGAAGTCAAGTTTCGATCGCAAATAAGATTTTGCAGCATTATAGTGAGCTTGCTTCAATATCTGCTAGCATGTATACATGCATACATACTTAAATTGTATGGCTAAATGATATAAATGCCGCCATGTATTGAGATTGTAAGGAGCCAATGTTAGAACTGATAATTCGGGGCGTACCCGTGCAACGCGGACCACAAAGCGATCAAATGAGCTATATCGCCAGTTTGACCTTCAGCGATATTGCAAGATTGCTTACGGATGGCAGGCTTTATGTTCCCAATGAAACCAATTTGCCAGATCTGGCGCAACGCAAACTAAATCCAGTCCGAGTTAAGGCGATCGCGCAATATATTCTTGAGACCTATCCAGAAGGCAGCACGTTTTTCCCACCAATTTGCCTGAATGTCCATCCAATTCCCACTTATAAAGATGGCGCGATCGCTTTGCCCTACCATGAAGTCACCATGCGCCTGACGGATGGACAGCACCGCTGCTGCGCGATTCGCAAGGCGATCGAGCAGATACAGTCAGAGCGTTTGCAAGAGTTGCCTATGGTTTCTAAACTAGAAATTGGAGTATTGCTCTATGCTGGCTTACCTCTGGAATTGGAACGACAGGCGTTTCGAGATCAGAATTTGTTAGCGCAAAGACCGGGAGTGTCTTTATCCCATTTATTTGACGGGCGATCGCCTTCCGTTCAAATTGCGAAAGAATTAATGCAGCGCGTGCCTCAGTTTGTAGATAACGTTGAGGTGATTGAGAATGGCTTAGGTACGCATAATCCCAAGTTGTTAACTCTCTCCACATTGGTCAGCGCAACCAAGAGCATGTTTCCCAACTTGAGGTCAAAGAAAGACCTCGATCGCTTGACTGAGTGGGCTGAGGCTTTTTGGGTGGCAGTAGCCAGCGTTTTGCCCAAGAGTCCTTGGGAAACGAGAAGTAAGGAAGATCGCGATCGCCAACGGCAAGAATCCTTAGTCGTTTCAGCAGTGACATTTCAAACTCTGGGATGTTCAAGTTTGAGCCTAGCCATTAGCAGCCTCTAAGGATTGCTCGGCAGTCATCGCAGTATCTATTAGGTCTTTATGAACTTCATAAAATGCTAGAGCTTCTTTCACCTGTACTTCAGACAAGTTATATTCATCGGCAATCTGAGCGTGAGACATTCCCCACTTCTGATTTGCAATTATCAAAGTTTGAACTCTGAGGGATGTACCTTTTACAACTGATTCGAATTGACCGCTTGCCCCCTGACGGGATGTAATTTGAGAAAAGGAATCTTTCAAGGAGCTAACCTTTTCACTCACTGCCAAAAGAATAAATTGGTCAAGCGAAATACTTTGGCTCTGGGCTAATTGTTCAACTTCTTGTTTCAACTGTTCAGGCAGATTCAGTGTATAAGCTGTCATGCTTTGATCGCAATTCTTACTATGTCTTCAATTATTATCTTAACTCGTATGCATATGCCGATTACCGTCAAACCGTCAGAATTTTCATAGAGGGCGACAAACGAAATCACATAAAGTACCGCTTGAATCTACGAATTATCATCTTTTACTCTCCGATTAACTCCTTCTTCATTCAGAAGAACATCAGAGAATGCAACACTTGCTACTGAAATCAGATGATATTCTAAAGCAGTCAGAGGGCTATGCCCATACTCTATCCAGATCCCGACTTTATCCTTCTCCCAAGCGTGAATCCAAAAGTATGTTTCTTTTCTCAACTGTGGATGATTTGAGGGATAAGAGTTAAATAAGCGACTTGCCCACTTACGATATTTTTGATTTTGCTTGGAAAGTAGATGCCCTGGACAAACTATCGCGCTCAGATCGCCAATATGATAAGCATAGTTATCTCCCCATCGGCAAAAGAATCCCTTATTACTGGCTATGCTTGCAATATTCGCTGAGAGATTATTACCTTGCTTTCCATATTTTTCTGATTTGCCAATATACAACGGTATTATTTGTTCATTCTCAAGCCAATACATCATGTATATTAATCCCTCATAAATTTCTCCTCCGCGAGAAAAATCAATTAGGACTTTGTTAACTTCATCTATCACAAGAGCTTCCATTGAGATAGAACGCTTGAGCAAAACCCTAGCATCTTTCCCGTATCCTTTGGTATTAACAACCAAATCCTCATTATTAACTTCAAACAATGGAATTCCAAGCTTAGGATTTACATATTCTAGGCAAAAGTTTTTCCATAGATGTAATTTCTTATCTAAGTCTTCTACAATCATTATGGTTTAGAGCTAGTAGATTTGAGAATCTTGATATTCAATAAGATTGAAACTTCATAAACAAAGCTTAATATTACACCACAAGATATGTAGAAGATTGAATAGCAGGTTTTCATAAGC
Organism: Tumidithrix helvetica PCC 7403; assembly: GCF_965232925.1. NCBI lineage: Bacteria > Bacillati > Cyanobacteriota > Cyanophyceae > Pseudanabaenales > Pseudanabaenaceae > Tumidithrix > Tumidithrix helvetica. Next base: position 4,557 of record NZ_CBDDRA010000057.1, on the reverse strand, counting down.
ATTTTAGAGAAGAAGCATAAGTGCTGGTTTAATGGCATTTTTAGCTAACACTAGCTATTCCCAGAGATAATTCGAACTGTTTACCGCCAGCAACCGTCCCCGTCACGTAAGCGATCGCTTCTTCAAAGTATTCAGGAGTGTCATAGACTTTAGCGAACCAGTTCGCATCTTTAGCAGCTACTTCTGCAAACTTCTTGAATAGAAAGCCTTTCAGCCCAACTAAGCCATAGCGATATTGCTTTGCATCAGAGTTAGAGAGAGGCAAAATAAATGTCTTCGCATCCAAATCGCCAATCCATCTCATACTACTTGGGGAAGCCAAGAATATGAAAGTCTGATCCGAGCGCGTGGATATGGGCAGAGCAAGCGATCGTAGGTAATTCTCCCCCAATAATAAAAACACCAGATCGTACTCTCGAACGGCTTTTTCAAAAGCAGTATGAATTCCTAAATGTTTTGACCAAGCATCAACCTCATGCCCCTTCATGCCATTAAAGGTGACTTCATACGGTGCGATCGCCCGATCTTCAGGAATTAACCCATAGCCAGCAGAAAGAATATTCAGATCCACAGCTTCTTTGCCGAGTGACTGGCGCAGCAAATTCACACCTTCCATCAGCCGTAAATGCTGCATTCCCGTATACATTTCTCCCGCAGTACACATAGATTGCGCTAGCTTCTTTTCACCCTTAGCCAATCGCTTTCGATCCTCAAAGTCCTTGAGAGTCAATTGATTCTCAGGCTTATATTTCTTTTCACCCGTGCAGGACGTAACAATTAAGAGGCGAGGCTGGGTCATTTCAATCATCCTCGTACTCAGCCCAAGAGTTAGGTGTCTCTGACACTGAAACCTTTAGCTTAATATCTTCAGACAGCATTTCCTTAGTCTTGTCATAGATGAATTTAGCAATCATCTCTGCTGTTGTAGCATAACCTTCAGGCATAACTTCATTAAGTACGCAGCGATCGAGTCCGCCAACCGTACTATCACGCTTTGCCCAACGCAACGTACGAAAATCAGCCACCATAACAGAGTGTGGACAAAATTCTGAAGGGTATAACTTAGATGAGACAACTTCAATCTTGACTTTGTAAGTATGTCCGTGCATTCGTCCGCATGGGCCTATATAGCCCTCAATGTAATGAGCGCTGTCAAAACTAAATTCTGTGGCTAGTTTCCATTTAGGCATAGTTTGTTAGATTACACTGAGCTTTGCATTTCAACAATAGGTAGGTTTGGCTGTTATGCTACCTTCTACAAGTTCCTGAGTAACAAATAACAAATTTGGTATTAGTCAGCCCAGTCAAGAACGCGATCGCTGCTCTAGCACATTTCCTCAGATAGCGCACCCTCTCGCTTCTATCCGCCCACCTCGCAACTCTTCCCGCACCAAAAACGTAAACCGACCGCATCGCAGTTGACCTCTTGACACGCATCCAATTCCCAGAAATGTGGCGTTCATCCATTTTTTGCTTCAACTTTTATCAAAGTCCAAAAACTAGGAACACCAGTGCTGATTCAAGTTGGGCGATCTGTCTGAAATTACGATCGCTTTGGCGATCCTTCAATCTAGACTGACCTTCAAAACAGATAGCTTGCCCTCCGGGGTCAACTGCGTAGAAATTTTCAAAATTCCTTCTCTTTCACATCAATGCAAACAAGCTTCAGTCGGCAATCAACCGCAAGCAACAAACCGTTTAATGTTGAGAGGTTGCAATCTTTACCCTCTTCAAACAGCCTAGAAATTTGAGCGTAACGCTTACGTGGATCGGCTCCAGTTATTACCGCATAACTTCTGACTAAACTAGCTAACCATTTGTCCTCGCCCCACTTGTCGATCGCTATTTGCTTTATGGCGTCAATCTGCCGCTTTGTTAAGACATCTGGCGTTTCAGTCGCTGTCATGGTTTGTTTGGTTAGTAGCATCATGATAGTTTTAACACAAGATGAAGTGATTCAAACTGCTCGGCGGCATAGGGGCATCGCCCTTCTAATCTCCTTTCTAGTTATTCTGGGTATTGCTTAAATTGATGCCTCGCTCGCTATTTTTCATAGAGATATAGCCCCAAGCCAAACTTGGCAGCGGCACGCCTAAAAGCCATACCCTCGGCATTACTACTAGGGTCGCCGTAGGCTACCTCTTTAGACTCGGTGACAATCCGCCCCAGCTCGTCGCATAAAGGAATCTTCTTGACCTCCCCTTTCTGGTTTAGTTCGCCTTCGGGATGGTCGATATAAATCGGCTTCTCTTCTTTCAGCAATTCCGTACCCGTCGCCTCTCGCCAGACATCGCCGTTTACCGTGGGAATTGTCAAACGCCCCATCACAAACACGCGATCGCTGCTGTGGTTTATCTGTCTGATTTCCCAAGTCCATCCAGGCGCGTATTTATCCAAAACGGGAGGGATTTTATACCAAGAGATAAATGCAAGCGTCGCCCCACCTTGCTTTTTTGTGTCTAACAATTTTTCTGGCAACCTGCGGCTGAGTGCTTCCGTGATTTGAGCGATCGTCCATTCTCTAGGCTGAGTTGGTCGCTGCTTTTTCTCGGTTTGTGGCTGATTAATTGAAACTACATTACTGCTATTCACGGTCGTTCCTCCTCATTGAGATCCAAGGGATCGAATGCTAGATTTTCATCCGTTGATATTGCTTTACCAAACTTCGTAAAAGCAACTGTGTGATTTGAGTTCGTGCGTTTGTAGCTGGGTGGGATATGCTTCTTGACTTGTTCTTTGCAGAGTGCAAACAAAGCTTCGATAACACCTTCTTCGCTCTCTTCTGGATCGATCTCAGACCAAAGCGATACGGATATTTCTGCGGCTTCGTAATTGCCCAAGTTAAACTTTCGACTGTAGGTCACTGATGCGGTTTTGATTCTCATAATTGTTCTAGGGGAGAGATAGCGGGGCGCGACTCCCGCGATCGCGCAATTTTCCTAGGATTGCTTAAAACATTCTCGGTAGGCTTTCCGCTCCTGTCGAGTTGCTTCCCAATAAGGTACTGTGAGGTTTTTATCTCGGCAATCGGTCACCAACGCCCGATCGACTCCGATGCGATCGATACACTGCCAAAACTTAGTCTTTTCAATTGAGGTTTGTTGGTGGCTGAGCTGGTCGTCACATTTCACGAGGCGATTTACAACCGCAGGCGATAGTGGCGCTTGCAGGCTGGCAATTAAGCTAGCAATAAATAGGGGTTCCATATTTTTCGTTCGTTGGTGTGTGTAGTTAATATTCGTTGGCAAACATGACGCTCATAACGCGATGGGTCTTGCTACTATCAGACGGATCTTCGCTGTGCATCTCAAGTTGCAGATCGTAGTAATCGATCTTCCAAAACAGCAGATCGCCTTCAAGTTCGATAGAGCCAAAGTCACGCTCTCCCCAAGGGTCGTTATCTTGAGTGAAGTTATCGAAGTTTGCGATCGCTTCTGTCAGTGCAGTCAGCTTTGATGCATCCATTGCAGAAACGCGGTTAGATAGTTGCAACATTCCCAAAGAGAAGTCTTTGCGGAATCGGTCGTTAAGCTCGGCGATTTTATTTTGTGTGGAAGTTGTCATCGCGTTCTAGGGGTAATGTTTAGAGAAGGGCAGTTGAGGCACTGCCCAAGCCATGAAATGTTTAAGCGGCTTCCGAGCGCTCGGCAGTAATTTCTAGTAGATACTCGCTAGCTCTTCTAGCCTCCGCTGCCGCCTTAAAGAAGTACTTCTTATCGTTCTTCAGCGCTTGAATCCACGAATCGATATAGCTTGCATGATTCTCAATCTCGTTTGTAATCCCAAACTCATTACAGGTAAAAGCCGCACCAATTTCGGCGATCAATTCCTCATAGGCATAAGCTTTACTGCCAAATTTGCCCGACAGATCGCGATCGCATCTGGTTTTATGTCCCGTCCAGTGGGTAAGTTCGTGGATCGCGGTGGCATAGTAACCGCTAGCACTTGTAAACTGAGAAAACTCAGGCAGCATAATGGCATCGACTGCGGGAGCGTAGAAAGCCCTGCCACTATTACCATGCTTAATCTTAGCTCTAGTGGCTGAGATAAAACTGTCCGCAGACGCGAGCCTAGCATCCGTGTTAATCTCCATGGGTTTCTCTTCTAAAACTGCGATTTTATCGGCAATCTTTACCTTGGCTTCGGAATCGTCAAACATGCTGACATGAAAGACATTCAGCCATTTACAAGCATTGTAAAATTGCTTGCTAGATTTTCCCGTTTCTTCGTTCTCGATCTCTTTTGCTACGGTTCCGCCCCAACGCAGCCAAGTCGATTTGCTGCCTTTGGCAAGCTTCCAGCCTAGCTCTTTAGCTTGGCTGAAACCTACAAAATAGGGGCAATTCTAGGAGCGATCGCTTTAGATGGAACTCGTTCGAGCGGCGATCGCACAAACATATAAACGGCTGACCGCTGGGATGGCGTGTAGAAGTGTGTTTATACCAATTTAAATTATATTGGCAACAGATAGGGCTTCCAAAATGAAAGGATATCCAGTAATCGATGCTATAACTTGGGGAGTTAATTCTGCTAGAAGTTGGTCTACCTTTTCCCTAA
>NZ_CBDDRA010000056.1:0-10669 GCF_965232925.1 Tumidithrix helvetica PCC 7403 | reverse complement strand
GGTTTTGATGCTTTGACGGAGGCAATTAGCCATTTAAGCCATAATATCAAGCAAATACTCTCATTTTGCCTTTAGGTTTACTTCTTTTCTCCTATTTACTCAAGAATGAAACAGCCCTGCCCTTAACAAAGGGGGGAGAATCAGGAAGTCCCTCTTTGTTAAGGGGGATGCCCGAAGGGCAGGGGGATCAAACCCTCTGACGACAAGGAATTCGCTTCGATTTACAACAGTAAATCAAAAAAAATCAAAAATCATCTTGACAAACAAAACCTTTATTCGGTACTCTAACAAAAGTGTGAAATACGCCCCCATCGTCTAGAGGCCTAGGACACCTCCCTTTCACGGAGGCGACGGGGATTCGAATTCCCCTGGGGGTATTAACGCAAAGGAAAAGCCAGCACCCTTATGCACCTAACCAATAGTGATAAGGAAGAAATACTTTCTGTAATTAAAAAGCAGCTCGAGGCTTTACAGAAAGAGGATGCGATCGCAGCTTTTTCCTGCGCCAGTGAGTTTATTCAGGCTCAGTTTGGTTCGCCACAGGTATTTATGGAAATGGTGAAAACAGCCTATCCTGCTGTTTACCGACCTCGTTCTGTGATCTTTGAGGATATTGCCCTAATTAACGGCGCGATCGCGCAGCCAGTGCTTTTGCTAGGTCAGGATGACGATTTGGTCATGGCATACTATCTTATGCTTAAACAGTCCGATCGAAGTTGGAAAATAAATGGCTGTATTTTAGCTCCCCCAAAAGGTATTGGCAGCTAAAAAGCGTTTAAAATAATATGGCAATATCGATAGCCCTTTGCAAATCTGTGGGATAAGACCGGACATGGAAGAATCAAATTATCCGGAAACGCTGGAATGGACACCAGAGGCAAAAGCCAAGCTTAAGAATATCCCTTATTTTGCTCGAACGTTAGCACGTCAACGTATCGAGAAAATTGCGATCGCTGCCAATGCTGACATTGTGACGGTAGAAATCGTAGAACAAGCTCGTCTAGAGTTTGGTCAGTAAGCTAAAACTCCCCTATGACCTTAAACCACAAAAATCTCGATCGCGGCTATTTACTAACCGAGCAGCCCAATCCGCACAGTCAGAACCTCGATCGCCTCAGCCCTTTAGAACTGGTAGACCTGTTTAATCAAGAAGATGCCAAAGCGGTTGCTGCCGTGGGGCAAGAGCGCGAAAATATTGCCCGAGCGATCGCCATAATTAGCGAAGCCCTGCGCCAAGGGGGCAGATTGTTTTATGTCGGCGCAGGAACGAGCGGACGCTTGGGCGTTCTCGATGCTGCCGAATGCCCACCGACATTTTGTACCGATCCCGAACTGGTGCAGGGCATTATTGCAGGGGGCAAAGATGCCCTTGTGCGCAGCTCTGAGGCTTTAGAAGATCGCGAAGAGGATGGCGCTAGCGCGATCGCCCAGCATCAAATTTGCGATCGGGATGTCGTGTTTGGCATTACCGCAGGGGGGACGACGCCCTATGTACATGGGGCACTTAAAGCCGCCCAAAACAGGCAAGCCAAAACGATTTTTTTTGCCTGCGTCCCTCAAGAGCAAGTACCTACGGATTATGACCTAGACATTCGCCCTTTGGTGGGGGCAGAGATTTTAGCTGGCTCTACCCGACTCAAAGCGGGCACTGCCACCAAACTGGTGCTCAATACGATTTCTACGGGTGTGATGGTGCAGTTGGGCAAGGTATATGGTAATCGTATGGTGGATGTGGCGGTAACCAATAGCAAGCTCTACGATCGCGCCCTGAAAATTGTGATGGATCTGACCGACCTCGATCGCGATCGGGCAATAGATTTATTGGCGCGATCGCAAAAACAGGTGAAATTGGCTTTGTTAATGCATTGGAAAAATCTAGATGCGATTGAAGCCGCTAATCTTTTACAGCAAAACCACGGCAGCCTCACACAAGCGATCGGCACGACTGAATGAGAATGAAGTCGTAGTATAGATTAAGGAATATAAAAGTAGCCACGCCATCGCCAAAAGCTAACCATCTGTGGAAAATAAAGAAACACCACTAAAAAAACAACGAATTCCCGTACAGGCTCTGCCTGCCAAAATATTTCACTGGGTTAACTTTGTCAGCCTTTTTTTAATGATTACTAGTGGTTTACAAATCTACAACGCCAACCCCGTATTTGGTGGTCGTTCTGGACTTCAATTCCCTCCATTCTTGTTGTTGGGGGGCTGGTTGGCAGGTGGGAGGCATTGGCACTTTGCTGCCATGTGGATATTTTGTCTCAATCTCGTCTGGTATGGCATCTATGTCCTCGCGACCCAGCGTTGGAAACACCGTTTTGCGAGTGATAAGGATGTCAAGGCATTAGCTGTGAGTCAAAACTCAAAGCGGAAAAACTATGCTTGGCATCGCTTGGTTTACACAATGATTTTACCGATTTTACTTTTAGCGATCTTTACTGGTGTTGGTATGTATAAACCCGCTCAGTTTTATTGGATTGCCGAGTCATTTGGGGGCTGGGAAGCTTTGCGGATTATGCACTTTATCACTGTACCAATCGCGATTTTGTTTACCGTCTTGCATTCTCAGCTCGGGCGCAAAGTTGGCGGCGATCGCTTGACAGACTCTATGTTTTGGTGGGAATAACTGATGTCAAATACAGATCAGGAATTTGAGCTAGAGGAACCCTTGCAACGCCGTCGCTTTATGCTTTTGGGTGGTGCAGGACTTGTGACCATTGGTTTGGGTGCTTTTACAGAAGGATTAGTAGGCAAGGCAACAGAACCACTCAATCAGCAAGTGGAATCGCTGATATTTAATCCGCAAAAGCCCGTACCTGAATTCGCCCTGACTGCGATCGAGCCTGAGAAGTTACTGATCAATTCTTTTCGCGGTACGCCCAAGATCGATCCTGTTACCTATCGACTGGCGATCGCTGGTGCGGTGGCTCGTCCCTTGAGCCTGAGTATGGCAGAAATTCAAAAATTGCCCCTGACTTCGATGGTGATTCGCCATGTTTGTGTAGAGGGTTGGGCTGCGATCGTGCAGTGGGCGGGTGTGAGACTAGCCGATCTGATCGGATTGGCGCAACCAAAATCCCAAGCACGTTATGCCTATTTTGAATCTGCGGATGGCTATTACGAAAGCTGGGATCTTGCCTCAGCAATGCATCCTCAGACATTGATGGCTTATCAAAAAAATGGTCAGCCCCTAGAGCCTGCCTATGGTGCGCCCTTACGCTTGGCATCACCGATCAAGCTGGGATATAAGCAAAGTAAATGGGTGACGAGCATCATGCTCACCAATGAGTTGCTCCCACGCAAAGGCTACTGGGAAGACATTGGCTATGAATGGTTTGCAGGACTTTAACCTACTCAAAAATCTACTCAAAGTGTTTGAGAACCAGCGATCGCTTTGTGGATGTACTTTTTGCGAACCTTAAACTTGTGTTAAGCTTCATTGCAACAAGTTGAGGTCATTCCCTTCAACACGAGGTACGGATTATGGCTCCCATTTTTAGACCCGAATTCAATCGCTTTCAAACCATTACTGCTACCCAAGCTTGGTCGCTGTTTCTCTCAGCTTGCAAACACGATCGCCTTTTAGGTTCTAACCCTATGACTGGAAAATATTACACAGTTGGTCTTTTGAGCGCAGCGATCGCCTGCGTACTTGAAATTATTGCCTCTTTGCCTTCCCAATCGCTGTAAAGGGCAATCCTCAGATCGCCCCAGTGCGTAGGATAAATTCCCACGATCTTTTAAACGAGTTGCTGGAGTGGGAACGATCGGGCATCCTTTGGTTTTACAAATACATCCTGTTTGGGTTTTAAATTCAGGCGATCGAACTGTTCGCGGGAGAGTTGGGCGTTAATTGTATTGCCGTCACCAAAATCTAACTCTGCTTGCACTTCCCAGCCCAAATGAATCAGTCGAGATACCTTAGCAGGGGCTGTAGCGCTATCTCCCTCGGTTTGAATCTCTACATCACGAGGACGCAAGTAAACTTGAGGATGCGTTGCATCAATGGCACTGCTCTGGAAGAGTCGAGCATCACTGGGTAAAACATTTACGGGACCAATAAAGCTCATGACAAAAGGGGTGGCGGGGCGATCGTAGACCTCTGCTGGAGAACCGATTTGCTCAATTCTGCCCTTATTCATGACTACAATTTTGTCCGAGACTTCCATCGCCTCTTCTTGGTCGTGGGTAACAAACACGGTGGTGACATGCACTTCATCATGCAGACGACGCAACCAAGCTCTTAAATCTTTACGAACTTTCGCATCCAATGCACCAAAGGGTTCATCCAAAAGCAGAACCTGCGGCTCAACCGCTAAAGCTCTGGCTAAGGCGACCCGCTGTCTTTGTCCGCCTGAGAGTTGGGAAGGAAAGCGATCGCCAAGTCCCTTTAGTTGGATTAGCTCTAATAACTCCTCAACACGGGCTTTAACTTTGCGTTTATCCCCTTTACGAATTTCTAAGCCAAACCCGATGTTTTGCCGCACGGTTAAATGCTTAAACAAAGCATAATGCTGAAACACAAAACCGATCTTTCGTTGTTGCACGGTTTCGTGAGTCGCATCTCGCCCCGTTAGATAAATCTTGCCTGAATCTGGGAGTTCTAAACCAGCGATTAAGCGGAGCAATGAAGATTTCCCCGAACCAGATGGCCCCAAAAGTGCCACCAGCGATCCAGTTTCTACTTCTAGACTGACCTTATCTACAGCTAAAAAATCTCCGAATTGTTTAGATACATTTTCAACCTGAATACCCACGCGCTATTTCTCCTTCTACGACTTCTACTACTCGATCGAACGCTTATTATTTAAAATACACTAATCTTTAGTATTTACCGTAGTTTCATATACTACTTTTCAGATCGGCAATAAACTACTTTTAAAATGCACCTGTTACAGGTATCATACATAAAATACGGTATACCCACCAAATTACCGTAGAATCCCCAAAACATCCAAAGAAATTCACACAGCAAAAAAGAGCGATAAGGTAATGAGTAAGTGGAGATACGACCGCAAGCCAAAAGGTTTATTGGTTGAGTCGGTTATGCATTTTGTTTTAAATGTAGGACAGAGATTTCTATATCAAGTTGGGCAACTGTTTGGAGCAACCAATCAGCTCGGTCTAAGGGCGTTACGTAGCTATATGGCTTTGTTTTTAGTAGGCGTGAGCTTAACCCTCGCGATCGCTGCCTGCGCCCCCACACCCGATGCCACAAAAAACACCCCAGCAACAACGGGTGGAACCACATCTACCCAAACAGCGCCTAAAGGTGAAGCCAAAAAAGATGTGGAGCTAACCTTGGTTTCCTTTGCTGTGACTAAGCAAGCTCACGAGGCAATCATTCCAAAATTTGTGGAGAAGTGGCAAAAAGAACAAAACCAAAAAGTCACCTTTAAACAAAGCTATGGTGGTTCTGGGTCTCAAACCCGTGCTGTCATCGATGGTCTAGAAGCGGACATTGTCCACCTAGCGCTTGCGGCTGATACTAGCAAAATTGAAAAGGCAGGGCTAATCGACAAAGGCTGGGAGCAAGAATACCCTAACGATGGAATTGTTTCTAAATCGATACCAGTACTTGTGACCCGCGATGGTAATCCTAAGAATATTAAGGACTGGTCGGATTTAGAGAAAAGTGGCATTAGTTTAATCACCGCCGATCCCAAAACTTCAGGCGTGGCTCGTTGGAATTTCCTTGCACTTTGGAATGCAGCTGTAAAAAAAGGCGGTAGTGATGACAAAGCTTTAGAAGCTCTCACGAAAGTGTATACTAACGTGCCAATTTTAACAAAAGATGCTAGAGAAGCTACTGACGCATTCTTTAAGCAAGGTCAAGGAGATGCATTGATTAACTATGAAAACGAGATCGTTCTTGCCTCTCAAAAGGGACAGAAGGTTAACTACGTCATTCCTGATGTTAATTTTTCTATCGATAATCCGATCGCGGTAGTTGATAAGAACGTAGCAAAGCATGGCACAAAGGAAGTTGCGGAAGCCTTTGTAAAATTCCTCTACTCTACCGAAGCCCAAACTGAATTTGCTAAAGTTGGTTTCCGTCCTGTAGATGAAACTGTAGCTAAAGAAAAGCAATTTGTAGATCTTTATCCTAAGGTCAAAGAGCTGTCAACTGTAAAAGATCTTGGTGGTTGGGATACGATTAACAAGAAATTCTTTGCTGATGGTGCAGTCTTTGACCAAATTCAAGCAAAAATCAAGCGCTAGAGATTAAATTGACTCCGTATAAACAATAAACAAGGGGCTTCAGCCCCTTGTTTGATATAACTCAAGCTTTCTGAAATTAAAGACAACATGGTAACGACAACCCCTTCATCGCCGACTGATAAAAAGCGATCGGAACCTAATCCTATCCTCCAGTTTTTCACCAAGATTCCTTGGACATGGGTAATTACCTTTACCTATCTCGCCTTTCTCCTGATTTTGCCGATCGCCGCCATGATCACCAAAGCGTTTAGTGAGCCTTTGGAGAGTTTTTGGAAAACCGCCACAGCGCCCCTTGCTCTATCTAGCTATGAGATTACCTTTGTAACAGCCTTTGCCGCCGCCGCGATTAACGGGCTCTTTGGCACTCTCATTGCTTGGGTCATTGTGCGCTACAACTTTTTTGGCAAGCGATTTCTCGAAGCCGTAGTTGATTTCCCCTTTGCCTTACCCACTGCCGTAGCAGGTTTGACTTTAGCGACGGTCTACAGTGAAAAGGGCTGGCTTGGGTCATTGGTTGCACCTTTCGGCATTAAAATCGCTTTCACTCGTATTGGTGTGTTCATTGCGATGGTCTTTATCTCTTTACCCTTTGTTGTGCGGACTGTGCAGCCCGTACTATTGGAACTAGAAAAAGAAATGGAAGAAGCTGCATGGTCATTAGGAGCATCTAAACTTCAAACCTTTGTGCAGGTGCTTTTACCACCACTTACACCTTCAATTTTGACGGGTATAGCACTGGGTTTCTCCCGTGCGGTCGGTGAATATGGCTCCACTGTAATTATTGCTTCTAATACTCCTTTTAAGGATCTGATCACCCCGATTCTGATCTTTCAACGCCTAGAGCAGTATGACTATGTAGGCGCCACGGTGATCGGTGTAGTGATGTTAGGAATCTCCTTTGTGAGCCTCCTTGCAATTAACCTCTTACAAGCATGGAGTAAGCGATATGGCTAATCTAAACACTTCTACGGGAAATTATCCACAAAGCTCACCCGAACAAACCTCATTCAAAGAGAAGAAAAGCTTTGCCCCTGCGATTTTAATTGCGATCGCTTTTCTTTATCTGGGACTAGTTTTGTTTATCCCTGCGGCAAACGTCTTTTTCCAAGCCTTTTCTAAAGGGCTTGAGCCGCTTCTATCAGCGTTCAAACGCGAAGATTTTCAAACAGCGATTAAGCTTACCCTTAGTTTAGCGGCGGTCGCTTTACCCCTCAATACAATCTTTGGACTGAGTGCGGCTTGGGCGATCGCCCGCAATAAATTTCCCGGCAAAGCTTTTTTACTGAGTATTATCGATCTTCCATTCTCGATCTCGCCAGTAGTTGCAGGTTTGATGATCGTCCTGCTCTATGGTCGTCTTGGTTGGTTTGGCTCTTACCTTGAAGCCAACAACATCAAAATCATCTTTGCCTTCCCTGGAATGTTGCTGGCTACTATCTTTGTGAGTATGCCTTTCATTGCCCGTGAAGTAATTCCCGTTTTAGATGAAATGGGAGCCGATCAAGAAGAAGCCGCCCGTACCCTCGGTGCAAGCGATTGGCAAATTTTCTGGAAAGTCGTTGTGCCGAATATTCGCTGGGGATTACTTTATGGCTTGGTGTTAACCAACGCTAGAGCCATGGGTGAGTTTGGCGCTGTATCTGTAGTTTCAGGTAATATTGCCGCCCGAACCCAGAGCTTACCTCTATTTGTAGAAGAATCTTACAAAAACTATGAAAATGAGGTTGCTTATTCCGCTGCTGTGCTTTTAGCTTTATTAGCAGTAGTTACGCTGATTCTTAAAGAAATTTTAGAACGTAAAGGCGATATCAAAAAGAAACATTAGAAACTTCTAACTGGAGGATGTCATGACTCAAAACAGTCATAATTCTAAGTCAACTGCTTCGCTAGGGGCACACCCAAATCGACAAGAAGATCCCAGACTCATGCATGTGCGTATTTGGTTGCGAATTCCTAAACTCTATCAGCAAGAGCCCGTTATTTCTAAATTGGTCTCACATCATGGTTTAATCGTAAATATTAATTCGGCGATGCTTAGTGCTGAGACTCAGTTAGAAGGCTGGTTCAATCTGGAACTGCGAGGTACAGCTCAGCAAATTAACAGTGCCCTCACGTTTGCAAATGAATTAGGAGTTGAAACGGTTCCAGACTATGACGATCGCGAGGAAGGGTGGTGACATCCTGCGATCGCGGGATGTCGTCAATAAAGCACAAGGTTTCCCATGCTGAATATTCTTGTCAGTCACTGAATTGATCGAAAAAAAATCCCTACTGAATGGGTAGGGATGGAACCGTTATTATCTTTGACTAACTTAACTGGAGGAAAAATCTACGAGGACTACAGGTTGCTGAGCCACCAGATCAGGCCGTGTCTGGTTAAAACTTCGATTGCGAGTAGAGAGACAAATCCAATCATGGCGAGGCGACCGTTCAGCTTCTCGGCAAAGGGTGTAAAGCCAGCACGTTCAGCATCATCAATATACATCTGAGGCTCGATCGCGTAGTTATTGAGTAGACCTTGTTCGTTAATGGTAAATCCGCTTTGCATTTGTTTTCTCTTTCTTCTTAACTCTATGTAACAAAGATTAACAATTATTTACAACAAGAGAATCTAGCTAAGGGTGTGTCTACTGTTATGTTTTTGCCCTCATAAAGACATACTCATTCAGGACTATAGAAATCAGACAGTGATGCATAAGCAATTTTTTCTCTGCCTAGAATCGTAGAGCAATTCATGAGTTGCCCTTACATACAAACAAATAGGATGGCTATAAGCTTTCATGCCGTAATGCGTTCAGAGTTGCTGCGTAAGTCACAGAAAAAAGAGCTTAAGATTCAACGGTGCGGGGGCTTTGTGGCAAGATGTCGCCAAGTCCTTAGCTTGCTACAGCAAGCCTAAATGAGTTGCAATTAATTTGTAGCACAGGCAAGATGCCTGCACAGGTTAGAAGCCCGTACTACGTTCAAAAATAATTAAAAATCGCTATATGATTCATATGCAACTTCATTCAAAACACCTAGTTCATACCTGTCGCAACTCAAAATGTTTAAGATTAGCCTTCGCAAACTCATCAAAAAGGAAGGAGGAGCGCTCCTAGAACAATTGCAAAATACTTTCGAGTTTGCGATGAGCATCCACGATGCTGATGGTAGCGTTTTGTTTGCCAAAGGGAATCCCTCACTAGAGCATAAGCATCCGATCGCGATAGAAGATAACATCATTGGTTGGGTATGTGGAGAGAATCATGCCGAGCCAATTGTTACGTTGCTAAACTTTCTCGCTCAACAGGAACTAGAGAAAAAGCAGCTTGGATATGAGGTTCTTGAAGGCTATCGGGAAATGAGCCTGATTTTAAACATAGCTAACAAACTCTCTCCATGTATCGATCTTGAAGCGATCGCCAATCTTACAATTCAAGAAGCAACTAAATTGATCCCCGCCACCAGTGCAGCCGTACTAATACTCGACACAGAAGCGAATACTTTAAGAACCATTGCCGCATCTGGGGAAGCCTTTACCCTTGAAACCATCGTTGGATTAGGAGAAGGCATTATTGGCAGTGTAACGCAAAAAGGGACAGCCGATATCATCAATGACGTCGCTTCCGATCCCCGTAACGCCTTACCCAACGGAAAGATTACGGGTGTGAGTTCCATGATTTGTGTTTCCCTTTGTACGGACGATCGCCCGATCGGTGCGATCGCAGTGGCAAACGATACGCCAGTATTTTACTCCGCTAGAGATTTAAAGCTTTTGACGAGAATCGCCTCACCCGTTGCCCCTGCGATCGGCAACACCCTTCTCCATGCCGAGCTTTATGCGGTGCAGGCTGAATACCTACAAAAACTAGAAATTGAGGTTGAAGAGCGTACCAAAGAACTTCGCCAAGAAATCTACGAACGTCATCGCGCGGAGATCTCATTGCAAGATGCCAACCAGAAACTTCAACAACTCGCCGATCTAGATGGGTTGACCAATGTGGCAAATCGGCGACGTTTTGATGAATATTTGTTTGATGAGTGGAATCGTGCAGGACGCGATCGCAGATCGCTCTCTCTAATTATGTGCGATGTGGACTATTTTAAAAGATACAACGATACCTATGGGCATCAAGGGGGAGATGATTGCCTGCGGCAGGTGGCTCAGTCCATGAGCCGATCGGCTAAACGCCCATCCGATATGGTTTTTCGCTATGGAGGAGAAGAATTTGCCGTGCTGCTGCCCTGTACAGACATTGACGGAGCCGTTACCGTTGCCCATCAAATTCGGGAGAATGTTAAAGCCTTGCAGATCGAGCATGAGGGCTCGCTAGTTTCCAAGTATTATGGGGAGACGAAAACAATCAAGCCGAGGAGACGACCATGCAACGAGTGATAGATTCATGTCCACTAATATATCGCATCGCTCCTTACATCAGACAAAGTATACCCTACAGAAAAGATT
>NZ_CBDDRA010000055.1:0-12466 GCF_965232925.1 Tumidithrix helvetica PCC 7403 | reverse complement strand
GGGTCAAGATTTCTGGTGCTCAATGGAACCGTCACAATGTTGCTCAAGTCTTGAAGCATCGTTGTGCTTACCTCAACGGTTATTTCTATGCCCCTAAGTATATTTGCTCAGTGCCTAATTGAGATGCTCCCACTGGTTTTTCTGGTAATTAACAGGCGATCGCTGACAATTGCTGTTTTTTTCTGGCAACTGAAACAATTCGTTAATTCAAAGAATTACCAAAGTTTTAACGCTAAACGAGCCTGTGAAGCTTAAAATCAAGAGTATCTTGCTTCATGGCTTTTAACTATGGCTTCAATTCGACACATTTTACCCGTAGTCTTGACCGTACAACTGATTGCTGCCGTGGGTCTAACGGGATGGCTATCCTTTGCTAATGGAGAAAAAGCGGTCAACAAGTTAGCACAACAGTTGAGTCAAGATGCTAGCGAACGAATCGAACAACATATTAATAACTACTTAGAAAAATCGGCATTGATCAATGATTCTACTGCTTACATTTTAAACAAAAATATCGTAAATCCTGACGACCAACTTGTGCTACAAAAACACCTGTGGGAAAAGATTGAAGAACTAAAGCTAGAGTCTCATATTTACTACGGTAACGAAAGGGGGGATTTTGTCGGTGTCGATCGCTATCAGGGCGAAACCTTTCTGCGGGTAAGAAATGAAGCGAGTGCCCCTAACCGCTTAGTGTTTAAACTAAATCAGAAAGGCGATCGTGCAACTACGCTCGAACCGCAATATTACGACACGGTTTCACGACCTTGGTATGTGGCAGCAAAACAACAGGGTAAACCGATCTGGAGTCCCATCTTTATCTCTGCGGATCGCAGTTTGCTGACGATTAGTCGAGCTACGCCTGTTTACACAACCTCTGGAACATTTCGTGGTGCAGTGGGAATTAACGTTACCCTTTCTCAAATCAGTGAATTTCTCAAGCAACAAAAAATTAGTAAGTCTGGAGAAGCCTTTATCGTAGAACTATCTGGGGATGTCGTTGCCAGTTCTACGGACGAACCACCGTTTATCACGACCAAAGATGGAAAGCAAGAACGGATCTCTTCGGTTAAAAGTGGCGATGTGCTGATCCAGTCCACAGCTCAGAGCATCATTGAGAAATTTAAAGACTTTCAACAGGTTGGTGAAAATCAACTATTTAAGTTCGAACTCAAGGGATCTCGCCAACTCGTTAATGTAACGAAGTTACATAGCAAGGATGGTTTGGACTGGCTGATTGTGGTCGTCATTCCAGAGTCAGATTTTATGGAAGAAATTGCTGCAAGTAATCGCAACACAATTGTGATTATTATTGCGACATTAGTTTTTAGTATTGCGATCGGTCTCTTGATGGCAGGATGGCTTTTGAATCCAATGGATCGCCTCAACAAAGCCGCCAAGGCGATTGAAGATCAAGAGTTTACTGACGAACACTTAGCAGGTTTGATCGATCGCAAGGATGAGATCGGACAAATGGCAAGAGTGTTTCAGCGCATGGGAAATGTAGTGTTTGCCCGTGAGAAAGGGATGAAAGACCAACTGAGTCAATTGCGCCAAGAATCAGATAAAGCCAAAAAAGCGGCAATGGCTGCGAAAATTGGACAAACGAACGATTTGCAAAATTTATTGACCAAAGCCAGAGCTACACGCAGCGGAACGTCCACAGGAGGTAGTCACCCTAATAAGCCTAAAATATAGCCGAATCAAGCTTATATCGTGAATACGTTTTCCACTCATTTTGTTCGTTTCATTTAGTCGTTAAGCATTCACTTCTTCTACTCATGGCAGAAAATCTCATTGGAATGATTGTCTCTAAAAAAGACATTGCGTTTAAACCGGGAGGGAAGCCCGTTTCCTTTTCTGTGACGATCTCAAATGAAAGCGATCGCTTCGCTAGCTTTCAGCTAGAAGTCACTGCGGCTGGCTCAGAGGTCGAGCCTGATTATGAATGGTATGACATCTCACCCGAAGTCAGTACTAAAAACCCTCCTGGCGATCTGGTGGAATTTCACGTATCGATTATAGATACACCGATTCCTGGCTTTTTAGGTTTAGTCAATCTCACTGTGCGTGCTTTCTCTATGGATCTGAGAGATGAAGCCCGACAGGTGATGCGTCTAGATCTACAGGAAGGTATTAGCTCGACCAAACTGGGGATCGAGCTACCATTTCCAAAGCTACAGGTTGCACCGCTCGATCAAGTCGAGATTCCTGTCCTCGTTCGCAATCCCAGCCAACTGCCCAGTAATGTCACGCTTACTTGTAGCGGTATTCCAGTGGAATGGTTGCCCAATGGAAATACAAGACAATTTCAAATCAAGCCTGGGGGACAATTTTCTAGTTCTTTTCTCTGCCAGCCTCCATTCAACGCGGATGCCATCAGTCAAGTTTATCCACTGGCGATCGAGGCTACCCATACCAACGGTCTGCCCTCGCAAACCAAAGTCCTCTTAGAAGTGATGCCCAAGGGACATATGAGCTTTGACTGTACGCCAAGGCAACAGTCAATTCCCAATAAATTGGTTTGGGCATTTTGGCGTTCTACACCTGCCATCTATACCCTCCATGCTGATAATGCTAGTAATTTACTCCAGAAGATTAGTTTTGATATATCTGGAGGATATCGCGAGGGCTGCTCTTTTGAAGTCACACCCAATGAAGCCGACCTGCAACCACTAGAGAATGCCGAACTTTCTCTAACCGTCACAATTAAGAAATCCCGCGCTTGGGCGGGCAATATTAAGAAGTTCCCCCTTAGAATTAAGGCAAACTGGCAAGATCGAAGGGCAGATATACGAGACGAACAACAGACTGTTGAGCTAGCGATCAAACCAGTGATACCTCAGTGGATTTTGGCATTGTTCGTAGCACTGCTCCTGCTTCTGCTGGGTTGGTTCTCACCACTCAACCCCTTCAATCCTTTTTTGGTGCATAAAGGGGCTGTGACCTCCGTCAGATTCAATGGGCTGTCTACAAATGCAATCAGTAGTTCTAACGATCAGACCATTAAAAGATGGAATACCGCAGGATTTCACTTCCTTTGGGAAAACGTCGAATTAGGCGTACTGGCGGATGCAGGTAAAGCCATCCGAGTTGCTCGCTATCGCCCTGTGAGTAATGACTTTGTGGCAGCAGGTTTAGAGAATGGAGAGATTCAACTTTGGGAAATTCTCAGCGATCGCAAAAAACCTCGAAGTTCCTTTGCCTATAAAAAAGACGATCGCGTCTTTGGGCTAGAGTTTACCCAAGATGCCCGCAATCTGTTTAGCAGTCATGGCAGTGGCTTGGTGTTGCGATGGGATGTCGATCAGAGTCTCTTATCGGAGGATCCGATTCAGCCTTTACAGACCCAGCAATTTGATTTCGCGATCAACGATGCCAATTTGGTGGGGAAGGATGATAGTACCTTGGCAATCGCAGGCAGATTTAATCAGTTAGTGCTGTGGAACTGGGTGGGAAATAACTTCAAACCCGTGAACTATCCCAGACCTGGCGGACAGGAGGACTACATTCAAAGTATTGCCACCTCGGGGTTTAATCGCAATCTTTTGGCTACTGCTGACAACCAAGGCTACATCACGCTCTGGAATCTCAGTAGTTGCCTCAACGGTTCGCGCAATTGTGAAATTATCGATCAATGGTCAGATGGGCATGGGGGCAAACCCGTGCGATCGGTGGCTCTAAGCGCGAATGGTTGCTATTTGGTCAGTGGTGGTGATGATGGGCGGGTAATGCTCTGGCCGCTCAGCAAGACAGGCAAACGCATCTCTGAGTTTTTAAATGGTAAGGCTCTGGCAAAATATAATTCTGCAACGAATGCCGTGGATATTAAATTGAAAAACGATAAAGTACTGACGTTAAGTGGTGCTGACGATGGTCATGTCTACGGACAGCAAGACGTTCGCGTGCCTAAATTTGGCTGCGATCGCGTCTAGCAGTTACGTTTGCCCTCAGTAACTCAAGCCTGCGATGGATAATTTCTCACAATCTGGCAGTGACTTTGTTCATTTCTGGCGATCGTTGATGTAGTATAGTAATCGCTGAAAAATTGTTTATACGGTTTCTCAGTTTGCGGTCATGGCGGAATTGGTATACGCGCTACTTTGAGGTGGTAGTGGGCAACCGTGGGAGTTCGAGTCTCCCTGACCGCATTACTCTTGTATTGCAACGGTAGTAATGCCCAAAATAACCCTTAACCGTCACTAAAGCGATCGCAGATAAGACTTGGAACAAGTTTGGTCGATGCTTAGTAGTGGCGTAAATATTTCCCCTAATTCGCCTCATACATAAATGGTTATTCTGTTGGCACGCAATTTTTGCCAAACACCTTTTTTTTGAATGAAGCGCATCTATAGCGCTCCTTAAATTGTTTGTGAAGCTAGTACAGGCATCTAGCCCTTGCAAGCAAGATGCCTGCGCTATAAATTAATTACAATGCATTGAAGATTGCTATAGTCCTATCTCATCAAATTGCGATCGCTAAATTCGTTTGTTGGATTTCTTAACATTCGGTAATAATGTAGAGTATGCGACAACAATTACTTGTGGATTGTCGTGTAATAACTGAGAGTTATGCCTGAAAACCGCTAATTGTCCAATTCCTCTAAAATCAATCCAGACAACCAACACAGACAGCTATGTTAGAATCCTCAACCACCGCAGCAGCCGATCGCGTTCAAGCATTGCAGTCATCACAGGAACCAGAGATTCTAGCCACATCCTCACCCTGTCATCAACCCATCGAATCTAATCCAATTCAAGCTTGTCTGAACGGTGATGCCTTCGCACCTACTGACACGTTTATTCACAGACACATTGGATCTAACGCTACAGAGATCCAAGAAATGCTGTCTAGCCTTGGTTGTACATCTCTTAACGATTTAATCGACAAAACCGTTCCCCAATCCATTCGCATCAAACGACCTTTGCAGTTAGGTGAAGCCAGAGGTGAGTATGAGTTGTTGCAATCCTTAAAAGCGATCGCATCTAAAAATCAAGTCTTTCGCTCTTTTATTGGCACGGGCTATTCCAATTGCATTACCCCCCCTGTAATTCAGCGCAATATTTTAGAGAATCCTGGCTGGTACACCCAATACACGCCCTACCAAGCTGAAATTGCTCAAGGCAGATTGGAGGCTTTGCTCAACTTCCAAACTACAATCATCGACTTGACGGGAATGGAAATTGCGAATGCTTCGCTTTTAGATGAGGGAACTGCGGCAGCAGAAGCCATGACCATGATTTATGGATTGCAGACGAGTAAGTCACCGAGTAAGTCTAAGGGCGATCGTTTCTTTGTGTCAGAGGCTTGTCATCCGCAAACGATCGCCGTAGTTGCGACCCGCGCGAAACCTTTAGGGATTGAAGTGATTGTAGGCAACCATGCCACCTTTGATTTCTCTGGGAATTCCGATCGAACCGTATTCGGGGCGTTACTGCAATATCCCGCCAGTGATGGGCAGATTTACGATTACAGCGAGTGCATTGCCAAAATTCACGAGGCAGGTGGCTTAGCGATCGTTGCTGCTGATATTCTCAGTTTGACCCTCTTGAAACCACCGGGAGAATTTGGTGCAGATGTGGTAGTGGGCAGCACCCAAAGATTTGGCGTACCAATGGGTTATGGTGGACCGCATGCGGCTTACTTCGCAACCAGAGAGGCTTACAAACGGCAAGTTCCAGGGCGCATGGTGGGCGTGTCTAAGGATGTACACGGTCATCCTGCACTGCGCTTGGCACTTCAGACCCGCGAACAACATATTCGTCGTGACAAAGCTACGAGTAATATCTGTACTGCGCAAGTGCTTTTGGCAGTGATGGCAAGTATGTATGCGGTCTATCACGGTGCAGAGGGTTTAAAGAGAATTGCAGCGCGGGTGCATTCCTTGGCGGTAGTTCTCGCGTTGGGATTGAAACGATTGGGATATGCGATCGCTTCCGAAAATTTCTTTGATACGGTACGAGTCGATTTAGGTTCCGATTCCGATCGGGAATCTCTTCAGAATATTCTCAAGGCGGCTGATGCGGCTCAGATCAATTTGCGCGTGCTGAATTCCCAAGAGATCGCCATCAGCCTAGATGAAACCACAACGCTCAAGGATGTACAGGATCTTTGGCAGGTTTTCGCACCAAGTTTAGATCGCGAATCCTTCATGACGCTTCTAAATCTCGAAAATCTCCAATTAGAGGCTAAAAGTTTAGGAGTTCTATCTCAATCCTTTGTGCGCACCAGTAGCTATCTCACCCATCCCGTTTTTAATAGCTATCATTCCGAAACAGAGTTATTGCGATATATCCATCGCCTGCAAGCCAAAGATCTATCGCTTACTACATCGATGATTCCTTTGGGTTCTTGCACGATGAAGTTAAATGCGACATCGGAAATGCTCCCCGTCACTTGGTCAGAATTTGCCAGTCTTCATCCCTTTGCGCCCTTAGCCCAAACGCAGGGTTATCAGATTCTATTCCAGCAACTGGAAGCTTGGCTGGCTGAAATCACGGGCTTTGCAGGGGTCTCTCTGCAACCCAATGCTGGCTCTCAAGGGGAATATGCGGGCTTGCTGACAATTCGGCAATATCACGAACATCGCGGTGACGACCATCGACGGGTGTGCTTAATTCCGCAATCTGCTCACGGAACCAATCCTGCCAGTGCGGTGATGACAGGCATGAAGGTCGTCGCGATCGCCTGTGACAGTATGGGCAATATTGACGTGGCAGATCTGAAAGCAAAAGCCGCAACCCACGGTCGCGAACTAGCCGCATTGATGGTCACTTATCCCTCTACCCATGGCGTATTTGAAGAAGCGATCGCCGAGATCTGTGACATCGTGCATAGCTACGGCGGACAGGTGTATATGGATGGAGCCAATATGAATGCTCAAGTGGGTCTTTGCCGTCCTGGGGATATTGGTGCAGATGTTTGCCATCTAAATTTGCATAAGACTTTCTGCATTCCCCACGGTGGCGGCGGGCCTGGCATGGGTCCCATCTGTGTGGCTTCCCATCTGGTTCCTTTTTTACCAAATACCTTACACAATCCAGATTTGCAAATCTCAGATCCAGCAGCGATCCATGTAGGGGCTGTCTCGGCTGCACCTTGGGGTAGTGCGAGCATCCTCACAATTTC
Source organism: Tumidithrix helvetica PCC 7403 (assembly GCF_965232925.1). Lineage (NCBI taxonomy): Bacteria > Bacillati > Cyanobacteriota > Cyanophyceae > Pseudanabaenales > Pseudanabaenaceae > Tumidithrix > Tumidithrix helvetica. The sequence goes on along the minus strand of NZ_CBDDRA010000055.1, from coordinate 5,337 downwards.
TTGGGTATATATCGCACTTATGGGCGCGAAGGGCTTAAAACTTGCCACCGAAATCGCCATTCTCAATGCTAACTACATCGCCCATCGCCTAGCCCCTTACTATCCCGTTCTCTATAAGGGCGATCGCGGCTTTGTTGCCCATGAATGTATTTTGGATCTGCGCGAGTTCAAAACCACAGCGGGAATCGAGGTGGATGATATCGCCAAACGCTTAATCGACTATGGCTTCCATGCGCCTACGGTGTCGTGGCCCGTAGCGGGCACGATGATGGTAGAACCCACCGAAAGCGAATCCAAACAGGAACTCGATCGCTTTTGCGAGGCCCTGATTGCCATTCACGCTGAGATTACAGCGATCGCTACAGGAACCGCAGATCGCCAAGACAACGCACTCAAAAATGCGCCCCATACCGCCGAGAGTTTGTTGGCTGACAACTGGCAACATCCCTACTCCCGCCAGAGCGCTGCCTACCCTGCACCTTGGACAAAAGAGCATAAATTTTGGACTGCGGTGGGACGCATCGATAATGCCTATGGCGATCGTAATTTTGTCTGCTCCTGTTTGCCGATGGAGGCTTATTCTTAAAAGCAAATAGCGATTGCAAATAGCTCTCATGCATAAAGCGATCGCTTTATGGATACTTTATGGATAAATGTAAAGATCTCACAGCTGAATATGCTATCTTTCCCCCAGAAAGTTAAGCAAAAGGCTATGATTTTATCAAAATGCCTCTGGGTAGCTTACTCCTAATTAACTTAACGAGCCTATGAATACTTCAGATCAAAATGTACCCAACGCTGCTACAGCCACCACCAAAACTAGGGCAAAAGCACTTGCAAAACGAGGGGGAAGGACACCATTTGAAAGCAGGTTGATTCAGGCAGGACACGCTACGACAGATCAGTTCGATCGCGCCATCAAAGATAGCCAAGAAGATCAAAATCTACCCTTTTTGATAGCCTTAGAGCGCGTGATCGGGCAATCGCTTTCGCCAGACATTACCCGTTACTACAAACGACAGCAACTTTTTGAACTCAGAGTTCTCCATGGTATCGAACCGATCGATCCCGATGTAGAAGTTGATAAATTTGATATTCCCACCCTTAGCGGCTTGATCGATGCCAATGTAATTACGATTCAGATCTGTCGCGAATGCGAGATGCTACCCCTCGTAAAAACAGAATCTACGCTAACGGTAGCAGTGGTTGCTCCTGAAAGCTACAAGGTTCAGAGCGAACTTGCCCGACTTGCTAAGACCCAAACTGTTTCCAAGCGCGTAATCGCCAAAGAAGATTATCAGCGACTCTTTGATGACATTCTCCAATTTCAAGTTAATAAGAGTGCTAAAGCCGAAGGCGCAATCAGTGACGAAGATTTACAGGTTAAAGATGATGTCTTTGGGGATGACTCTCTCACCGATGCAGGAGATGCCGATGATGAACTCTCGGTGGGTGGCGAAAACTCGGCGCCAATTATCAGCTTGGTAGACAAAATCTTGGTAAAAGCTCTCAAAGAGGGTGTGTCTGATATTCACATTGAGCCGCAAGAAAAAGATCTGCGCGTCCGCTTTCGGAAAGACGGTATCCTGCGCGAATCTTACTTTTTAAGTGAAGGCAAGCGGCTACCAAAGAGTATTATCAATGCCGTGATCTCCCGCTTTAAAATCGTTTCCAACCTCAATATTGCTGAAAAACGGCAGCCTCAAGATGGCAAGCTCAAGCGCAACTTCCAAGGTCGTCGCGTAGACTTTCGGGTTAGCACTTGCCCTTCTCAAAACGGGGAGAAAGTGGTTTTACGGATTCTTGATAACTCCAATACACAACTGGGGCTAGATAAGTTGATTACAGATCCTGAGAGTTTAAAGCTCATGCAGGATATGGCAAGACGACCGTTTGGATTAATTTTGGTTACAGGACCAACGGGCTCGGGCAAAACGACCACCCTATACTCTACTCTCGCGGAATGTAATGACCCTGGGATTAATATCAGTACTGCCGAAGACCCAGTGGAATATAACCTACCTGGGCTCACCCAATGTCAGGTGCTTCGAGACAAGAAAATGACATTTGCCGATATCTTGAGATCGTTTTTGCGTCAAGACCCTGATGTCATTCTGGTTGGAGAAACAAGAGATCAAGAAACCGCGAAAACTGCAATCGAAGCGGCGCTCACAGGGCACCTCGTACTGACGACCCTGCACACTAATGATGCGCCCAGTGCGATCGCCCGCCTTGACGAAATGGGCATTGAGCCATTTATGACCAGTACTGCCTTAATTGGTGTACTTGCCCAACGTTTGCTTAGAAAGGTTTGTGACAACTGTCGCATCCCTTACCAACCAACTCAAACCGATCTAGATGCCTTTGGTCTGCCCCGCAGCGACCTAGAAAGCACTTTCTATCGGGCAAATGCGATTAATCGCGAGGCAATACTACCAGGTCAACGTGTTTGCCCTAAATGCAATGGCTCAGGCTATAAAGGTCGCGTCGGTGCCTATGAAATCATGAAGATGACAGAAAGCCTACAAAGTGCAATCAATAAGGGCGCAACTACAGATCTGATTAAAGAGATTGCCGTTAGAGAAGGGATGAAAACCCTGATGGCATACAGTTTCGAACTAGTACGACAAGGCTTGACCACCTTAGAAGAAGTCCTGCGTGTTACCTACACCGATAAAGGACGAGAAGCAGAGGAACGGGCAAAGCGCAACAAAGGACTTGAGTGTGAATGCTGTAACGCACAGCTAAAACCAGAAATGCTGGAATGTCCTTACTGTACGACACCCAGAATTGTTTGACCTCAATTATGTTTTGTTTCTCACTTATGGCATAAACTAGCTCAACCATTTGAGGATAGATAACTATGGTAATGGACTACATCATCGAAGACCTCATGGAGGAAGTGGTCGAGCGCAAAGGCTCCGATCTACATATCTCTGCGGGGCTACCACCCTATATCCGCATTAGTGGACATCTCACACCGACAGATAGAGATCCTCTGACCCCAGAGGAATGTCAACGCTTGATTTTTGCCATGCTCAACAATAATCAGCGTAAAAACCTAGAGCAAAACTGGGAGTTAGATTGCTCCTATGGGGTAAAGGGGCTGGCAAGATTTCGAGTCAATGTTTACAAAGATCGGGGCACCTATGCAGCTTGTTTGAGAGCCTTGTCATCCAAGATTCCAGACATGGAAGATTTGAACCTCCCGCCAATTGTTAAGGAGCTATCAGAAAAGCCAAGAGGATTAATCTTGGTAACCGGTCCTACGGGTTCGGGGAAAAGCACAACTCTAGCGGCGATGATCCAAACCATTAACAAAACGAGAGCGGAGCATATTCTGACCGTAGAAGACCCGATAGAGTTTGTGTATGAGTCAGTCAAGAGTGTAATCCACCAACGTCAGGTTGGCGAAGACACCAAGAGTTTTGCCAATGCCCTTAGAGGTGCTTTGAGAGAAGATCCCGATGTTATTCTTGTCGGTGAGATGCGCGACCTTGAAACGATTCAGCTCGCTGTGACTGCTGCAGAAACAGGGCACTTGGTATTCGGCACATTACATACCAGTTCTGCTTCCCAAACCGTCGATCGCATTGTCGATGTGTTTCCCCCCGAACAACAAGGACAAATTCGCGTACAGCTTTCTAACTCGTTGGTTGCCGTGTTGAGTCAAACGCTTGTCTCTAGGCATAACCCACAGCCTGGACAATTTGGACGGGTGATGGCACAGGAAATTATGATTGTGACCCCAGCTATTTCCAACCTGATTCGTGAAGGTAAGACGGCTCAAATGTATGGATTTATTCAAACAGGCGGGAAAGAATCGATGCAAACCCTAGAGTCAGTGTTAGCAAAACTCTATTTAGATGGTGACATTACTTTCGAGTCTGCTGTATCTAAAACTTCACGACCAGAAGAGCTATTGCGGATTGTGGGTCCCAATCCTGCTCCCGTTGCCAAGCGCAAAGGTGGATACGATGCCAAAGATCCGAGTATGGTTCGATCCCGTTCAATTAGTGGATAGTTGCCGACAAAATTGGCTGTGTGTTGGGTGACCGTTGCAGATAAATATTTTGGATAACGAAAGAATTAGGTAAAGAGGTAAAGCCATGCCCAGATTTCAAGGTAGTCTCAAAGACTCAAAAGGTAAAGCAGTTCAGCAAGTAATGGTCGCTGAATCTGTCAAAGAAGCTCGTGATGTCTGGCGACAGAAAGGATTTGTGATCGCTGACATTAAGGAAGTCAAGGGTGGTTTTGACTTTCAAAAGTTCAAAGTATCGATGAAGAAAGTCTCTGTAAAGGACTTGGCTTTGTTTTCACGGCAATTATCGACCTTGGTAAACGCTGGGGTATCCATGGTACGTGGGTTAGGGGTCATGACCGACCAATGTGCCAACCCTAAACTCAAGCTTGCCTTAAGCGAAGTATTAGATGATGTGCAACAGGGTACAAACTTCTCTGATGCTTTACGCAAGCACCCGAAAGTGTTCGATCGCCTCTACTGCGCTATGGTACAGGCAGGCGAAGCAGGTGGTGTTTTAGATGATGTTTTGTCGAGACTAGCTCAGCTTTTAGAAGATGCGGCGCGTTTGACCAACCAGATCAAGTCAGCCATGACCTATCCCGTTGTGGTCTGCTCGATCGCCGTGGCAATTTTTATTGGTATGTGTAAGTTCATCATTCCAGTGTTTAGCGGCGTGTTTAAACAATTGGGTGGCGAGCTTCCTGCGTTTACACAAATTTTAGTCAATATCAGTAACTTCTTAAATAGCTGGACTTTTTGGCTATTGCCTGGGGGATTTATCGCATTTATGTTTGCCTATCGGCAGTTTTATGCAACACCGTTTGGCAAACTCTACATGGATGGTGTGTTCTTGAAATTGCCCCTGTTTGGCGATCTGGTGGTCAAGACTGCCGTGGCTCGCTTTTCACGTACTTTTGGCTCGCTTTCTAGAGCAGGTGTACCGATTCTGGCGGCTCTAGAAATCACCTCTGAAACAGCAGGCAATCTGGTGATTTCCAATGCGATCGATCAAGCTAGAACTGCCGTTCGAGAAGGGGGGCAAATTGCTCCAGCCCTAGAAAAGACTGAGGTGTTTCCTGTAATGGCAATTCAAATGATTAGCATTGGTGAGGAGACAGGCGAAATCGACAAGATGTTGATGAAAGTTGCCGACTTTTACGAAAATGAAGTTGAAGAAGCGGTAAAGGCACTGACTAGTACACTACGGCGTAAAAATGTCTACCGTTAAACTGCCAGAGCCTTTCCTTTATAAGTCCACTTAAAAGGCTTTGCCATCGTACGGTTGAAGTAGGCAATAAATGCAAGGATTCGAG
>NZ_CBDDRA010000054.1:0-14761 GCF_965232925.1 Tumidithrix helvetica PCC 7403 | reverse complement strand
TCTGTGTCAATTGCCATTTAGCTTCTAATTCTCTTTTCATGTTTGAGCTTGACTTAGCCTTTGCAATTTCTTGCTCTATTTTCTCGTGCCTTTCTGTTGCTCTTGCCTTGCTGCCGATTAGTCCAAACTAAAGTTCAAAATTATTGATACAAAAAGAAGGAAGAATCGTTGATTCTTCCTTCTTTTTGTAAAGAGCAAAAAAAACTAGAAATCGAAGTAAATAAACGGCAGGTTCTTTTCAGGGCCAAGTAAACCCACTAAATAGAGACTGATCGGCACGAGAAAGAGTTTTACTTGCCAAGTAAATTGCAAGCGAGCGCGATCGCATCGGTATAGCAAAAACATAACCCCCACAATTCCCATCATCAGGAGAGCTATTTGACCCGCAGTCATGCCTAGAGACTCCACGTAAATCTTGACGCCAAACTGCGGATCGGCAGCCCGCCCCCACATTCTCTGTAAAAATAGGTTGGTATCGGCAAAATTGGGTAGGCGAAATGGAATCCAACCGATGAGAACGATTAACTGGGTCAGGGCGATCGCAACGATTTGCATCGGCAATAATTTCCAAGCATCCATCAATCGCTCAAACTTTGCCCCCACCACCATCACGATGCGGTGAAGTGCTAGTGCCATGCCATGCCATGCCCCCCAGATGATAAATCCCCAGTTAGCTCCGTGCCAAATACCTACGATCAGCATAATAATCATGAGATTGACGCAGGTTAAAAATAAGCCCTTGCGAGAACCACCAAGGGGGATGTAGACATAATTGCGCATCCAATCGCCCAAGGTAATGTGCCAACGCCGCCAAAAATCGCTGATACTGCCAGCAAAATAGGGAAAATCAAAGTTTTGGGGTAGCTTAAACCCTAGCAGCAAGGCACTGCCCCTTGCCATATCGATATAGCCGCTGAAGTCAAAATAAATCTGCAAACCAAAACCAAATAGCGCTAACCATAGATCGACGCTACCCGCCCGTTCCATATTGCGAAAACATAAATCGACATAGCGAGCCATGTTATCGGCAACAATGCCTTTTTTGATCGCACCAGAGGTAATCAACCACACCCCATCCACCATATCCTCTAGCTTTGGACTGGGGCGTGAGGCTAATTGCGGGGCAAATTCGTGAAATCGGACGATGGGACCTGAGAGGATTTTGGCAAAAAAGGTTTTATACGTGACGAAACTCAAAAAATCCTTGGCTGGAGCACCACCTCGAAAAATATCGACGAGATAGGCGATCATCTCAAACACAAAAAAGCTAAGCGTGATCGGAGCGACGATGCTTGTTTTTACCCATTCCGCGATCGCATTACTAGCCGATAGCCCTGTGAGACTGGCAACAATCGATAGTAAAAAAGGAATGTACTTAAACCCGACCAAAAGCAAGACATTAAAGCTCACCCCCACAAATAAAAGCCAACGTTTTAGTTGGTAGTTACTGGTTTTGATCTTTGCCCCCAGCCAAAAATTTACCCCCGTCATCACGATCAAGAGCCAGACATACTGCACTTGAATTAAGGAATAAAATAATAAACTCGCCGTCAGTAAAACCAACAGGCGAGTTTGAAGGTGGGGGATTAACCAGTAAATGATGGCAATACTAATTAAGAACGAGCCATATTCAAGGGAGAGAAAATCCATATTAGGTAATGACTTCGGGTTCGGTGACTTGCTCTATGTGGGGGTCAATTACATTGGCTGGTTTGATCGGTAGCCAACTGGGTAAAGCGGGCGTAGTTTCTTCAACCTGCAATTGCACACACGGAATTGTATCTGAAAGTATGGAACTTGCCATCATTCCTGTATGAATTTCTAGATGAGCATTTTGTACCGACTCAAAAATTAAATGCTGCCCTGGGAAGACAACCTTCTCAAAGTACCAGTTGGCAACATTAGAAATGCGGGCAATTTGAATTTTGCTGGTGGCATTGACATAGCAGCAAACGATTTTGTCTTGACTGTTTTCGGGTAGTGGATCGAATACCGACATAATAATTTTTATGGAGCGAGTAAAGTTTAACGACCTGTAATAACTTGTAATTAACTGTGGACTAGCGAGACTCCCCGTATTTCAGCCTTTATTCGGTTTGATTTTAGGTTGGACTGGGATGATTAGCCTATAGCCAAAGGGTCTCAGGTTGGAAATTCTCTTCAAAAGTTGGTTTCGCAAGATATTTCGCGATCGCTATTGAAGGTGATTTTTGCCATTTTTAGCCCCAAATTAAGTGATTCTTGCCTAAAGGCAAAGGTTTGAATCTCACCCCTCTTTCGGTACAAAACAAAGTTATCACTACAAAGGAGGTGTGATTGTAAAAGCGTTTACCAAGTAGGGAGAATTCCTGAGAAAGTTAGGCGAATATTTTAGATATTTTTTATGTGGTGGTAAATTACCGACCAACGCCAGCCAATGCCGAAATTGGGGCAGAGAGGGCTTCCTCAAGGGGGGCAATTCCCAGACGTTCTTCTAGAATGTCCATGACGGTGCGACCAAAGTCATCTTGATTGCGTTGCCATGCCTGCAAACAAATTTCACCAAAGAATGACCCTAAAGGCTCAGGATTCCACAAAAGTTTCTTGGCTGTCCAAGGCATCATGCTCATGGGGTTATAGCCGGGCTGAATCACATCATGTTTAAAGGCAAATTCCTCAAGATGGGTGTGAGGCTGTAAGCCAATAAAGAAGATCGCAGGTTCGACTTTGTCTTTCCCAAAGATTTTCTCTAGTTCGCGATGATAGGCGATCGTCTGGCGAATGGTCTCAAAAGTTTCGTCAATCACGTTAAAGGAATAATTGACGGAAACCAGTTCGTTAAAACCTGCGGTTTTGAGGTCGCGACAGTTTTGTAACACCGACTTGAGGTTATACCCCATCCGCATTTTGCGGATTAATTCTTGCGAACCACTGGTGATGCCAATTTCAAAGTAATTCATGCCTGTGGCTACCATGAGTTCGCACAGCTCAGGCGTGAGGTTATCCGCACGAATATAGGCTGCCCAGTGAATATCCTGCATGCCTGCGGCTAGGACTTTACGCAATAGCTCGATCGCATCATCAATATATTTCTTGGCAGGAATGAACTGCGCGTCGGTAAACCAGAAATTGCGAACGCCTCGGCTATAGAGCTGCTGCATTTCTTTGACGACTTCATCGGCAGGATTAATTCTGACCTGCTTACCTTCGATCGTGGTGTAGATGCAATAGCAGCAGTTGTGCGGACAGCCGCGCTTGGTTTGCACGCCGATATAAAAGTCGCGATCGCGGAAGTAATAGTTAAATTCTGGCCAGATCGACTCGATGTAATCGTAGTTACAGGCAGTTTTTTCAATAGGGGCAGGTTGCTCGTGAATCAATCGATCGCGAGGTTTGGTTTCGCCCACCACGTAGCAGCGATCGCTCGTGATATCAATACCCTGTACCAGTCGCTCTAGTAAAGATTCGCCTTCGCCCACCGAAATAATCGTGCCCTTGGGTAAAACTTTACCGAGCTGCTCGTAAAATACGCTCACTGCTCCACCCCCAACAACTACTTTGGGATTTGGGTGATACCGCTTGGCACGGGCTAGTCCCCGTCGAACCAGTTGGTTATTGCGCCAAAGTTCGGTGTAATAGGAGGTAAACAAACGCAACCCGTTAATCGCACCGCGCAGCTTTGTAAAGGGGTTTTTGGCATAGAAAAATTCAAAGGAATTTTGCAGAGGGTTTCCACCTCTGCCGCCAACTGGGGCATAAATCTGAATATCGCGCCAAGAAAATACAAGCAGGTTCGGCTGAAACCGATCGATGCTTTCATCTAATGCCTTATAAAAATCTAAGGGGGGCACTGTGCCCAGATCGCAAATGCGTTGCGCTACATTAGGCGCGAGCTTGTGAATGTGATCGGCTAGATAGACAGCCCCTATGGGAAAAATTGGATTGCAGGGGAGTCTGACATACAAGATGCGATCGGCAGCATAGTCAATTTCAGACATAAGTTCAGTTTGCTTATATGCAATTTAATAAATCTTTATATATCTGTCATTGTACCTAAACAGAGATCGCGATAAGTATTCAAGTAGGAAGATTTAACAGGTATTTAGACTATAAATTAATGTCAGTTTGGGATAAGAGAACCTGAAACGCTATGCATCCTAATACTCCCCCCAGCCCCACTTGTAAAAAGCTACAGTGAAGTCGTCAAACCTAATTAAATCAAAGGTTTATTACTTCCTAGCCCCCAATTCTGGGAAAGAATTCTTAAAGTCCCCCAGAATTGGGGGATTTAGGGGGCTAGATCGATTGAAGCGAAGACAAATTTACTTGTGTGTGCACCATAGCTTGCAAAAGGGAGAGAATTCGCCTGTCCACCAAATTTGTGAAATCCTTTAACCTGATAAATCTGTGATTCACACCGTTGGAGCGCGATGCCCAAAAAATTCAATTCGATAGTCAGAGATTACAGTTCCTGTTTGAGCTTCCACTTGCTTAATCAGCTCTAAAGGAAGTTCGACTTTGACATCGAGAATCTGATTGGTATCCGTACAGTGAACGTGGCTGTGAGGTTCGCTGATATTGCCGTAGAGCCTGCCATCCGATCGCTCGACGCATTCAATAATGCCTTTCGCAGCTAAAGCTTCCAAGTTTTGATAAACGGATGTATGCCCGATCGGTTTGCCTAGGTGATTGAGGCGATCGTAAATTTCTCTTGCTGAGAGATGTTCGCCTGTCTCCCACAACAACTCTAAAACAAAGCGACGTTGACGGCTAACTCGCATACCCAACTCTTGGCAGCGGTGGAGGGTGCTGTCTAGAGTGTCTGTATTGTTGAGTTCCATCTTAGTCATTTGCTGCCATCAAGAAATTGTTATGTAGAAGATTTCACTAAATATATAGGGAAACTTTTGTGTGTAGTCGCTTCAACGCAATAAGTTTAGATCTATTTTCCTTAGAGATAAGTAATAGCATAACAATTTCATCTAGGAGATGACACAACTCGTAGGATAGATCTAAGGTGTAGATACAGAAAATTCGCTGCATCAGTCAAGCCAAAAAACAGGAATCTTAATCTTTTGCACCTAAAAAATTACGATCGCTCTGAAGTCGCAGATTGGGCCGCCTCACGCATCTGCTCTAAAATGCGGCGCAACACGCCATTGATAAATCGATAGCCATCCTCGGTACTGTAGCGTTTGGCTAGTTCTACGGCTTCGTTAATCGCAACCTGTTTAGGGACATCGAGGTACATGATTTCAGCCGTGGCTAAGCGCAAAATATCTTGATCGACCTGGGCAAGGCGGCTGAGCTGCCAATCAATCAAAGCATTCCCGATTGTGGCATCGATGAGCGATCGCTGCTTATGCACGGTGTTTAATAGCTCCAGCGCATAACTACGGATCTCAGTTTGGCGCGAAATCTGGAGCATGAGTGGAAATTCTAAAGCTGTGCCCACGCGGTTAATTGCCGCCTCGGTCAAGTTAATCGCATCTCTCACCATGACCTGGGCTGACTTAATATCCACCTTGGGGTCATCCACGCGTGTCTCGCTATTGAGCATTTTGTCTTGCCCTCGTTGCAACTCGACGCTAGCCGTTAGCAACATTTCCTTGACCTCATCGGTGAGCGATCGCACCACAGCGGTAACCATTTCATCGATGGTTTTGGTTGCCAAATTTTCTGGCTGCGTAGGCAGTTGATGAATACTCAAAAGTGCCAGTTCGCGGGCAACATGTCGGGCTTGCATAGAAAACGCTCAATAAACAACAAAAATGGGGCGATCTATCGCTCGATCGCTGATTCCTCTTTACACCTTATCACTACACCTTATCACTACCCGATGAACCAAGCAGATATAACAAACTCATCCGAATGGCCACGCCATTGGTGACTTGCTTTTCAATCAGACTTAAACGGGGGTCGTCCATCAGATCGGAGCTAATTTCTACGCCTCGATTTACGGGGCCAGGGTGAAGTACTTGCACGTTGGGTGCACATTTAGCCAAGCGATCGCGGGTAATGCCAAACTGCGCGTGATATTCTCGCAAACTGGGGATTAAAAACTGTCCCATGCGTTCGGTTTGCAGGCGTAAGGTCATGACAAAATCAGCATCCTCAAGGGCGTTGCCCAGGGTGTGATGGATCTTGACCCCATACTCAGCAAATTCAACAGGCAATAGGGTGGGTGGGGCAACCAAATGGACATCCGCACCTGTGGTGACTAAACTCCATAAATTCGATCTTGCCACCCGTGAATGCAGAATATCCCCCACGATCGCGACTTTTTTGCCCTTCATCTCTTTGGCTGTAGGGTTACTTGGATTCAAGTAAGTACAAAGGGTAAATAGATCGAGCAGTGCTTGAGAAGGATGTTCGTGCTTACCGTCTCCTGCATTCAAGACAGCGACTTTACCGCCTAAAAGATCCATATCCCGTGCGATCGCGGTCGGCACACCCGCCGATTGATGGCGGATCACCATAATATCCGTGCCCATGGCAAGAAACGTGCGGGCAGTATCTAAAATCGTTTCACCCTTAGATAACGACGAAGTCCCAGGCGAAAAATTTAGCGTATCTGCCGATAGCCGTTTTGCCGCCAGTTCAAAGCTATTGCGCGTGCGGGTAGAAGATTCAAAAAACAAGTTGGCTACCACTTTTCCCTGAAGGGTAGGCACTTTTTTATTGCGTCGAGAAAGCACCTCACGAAAACTCAGGGCTGTCTGTAGCACCAATTCATAATCAGCGATCGTAAAATCTGACAGAGAAATTACATGTCGCCGCCAGCTAACCTCAGCCATTATGGTTTAGAAATGTGTGTGGTTATCTGAATTGAACAATTTGAGCGATCGCACCCGTTGGCAACATACCAATAGGGGCAGGCTCAACCATATCACTTGGTAAAAAAGCGCGGGAGCTTACCAATACCAAGGTAAACATAAAAGTCAAAAAGATCAGAAGCGGAGCAATGAACTGACGAAAGAAAAGCACGGGGATCGCTATGTAGTGGGTTGAAATTATATTATCTACGATTTTGGGGATGCTGGTTTAACCTTCTACGGCTTCAAGATATTGACTGACATCTTCAAGCAATCGATTTAAGCTTGCCTCGGTGGTGATTCTAATTCTCTCATCTCTAACCGTAATCAGGACTTTGGCGGCAAAGGGCGTTGCCCAGATATTAGGGTTGCAAAACACTTCTAAAAACACCTCCCCAATGTGGCGATATTCTAGGGGGGGCTGAGGTGCAGCTTTTACCTTAGTTCCTGACTGTTCGGCACTTGGTTTTGCCGAAACGAGTTTGAGCTTTTCCATGAGTTGATTGAGCTGGGCTTGCAATTCACGGGCAGCTTCAGCCGAGAAACTACTAATGGAAACCGAGCCTTCAGCAAGATTAATCGTGAGTTTTGGTGCGGGACGAGACATAGATTGAGTTCCTGATCTTTGTGCGTAAATATCTAGAAATACCTATCTTAAACAGTTTTTGCAATGGATGTTTAGATTCAGTCCCATCATTGCTTGAATATAAACTTATATTAAAACCCTTGCACTTTCGAGGACGATTTAATATTGTAAATACAGGCACATAGAAACAAGCGGTTTTGGGCAGTGCCTCCTCCCCAAACCAAGCGCTGAGCTAATTAAGCAATATCTTTCTTATTAGTTTTGTGTCTTTGTAGTTCGAGTACATTTACTACTTTCTCCTTGGTGTTTGATTGGTGTAAATGTTACTAGCACTGTACTACTATTTGGTTGTTTGATGTCTTAGTTTCTGTTGGTTTAAAGTTGTAGCTATGCTCATAAGAGTCTAGTTTAACGAATTAGATACAGCAGGTTTAGGGCAGTTTAAAAGCCAAGCAAGGATGAAGTGTCATAGTAGTAGGCAGGTTGGTAATGATGGTGCTAAGCAATTACTAGAACATTTTCCCTTTATTACTTATTCGGTTCTAGGGAATTGCTGGGAAGAAGTTAGAAATGAAAAGACCTAAAGATCGACTACCTCAAAGTTATTGAGATTAAAGAAAAGGATAGTTCGTTCAATTAGCCAACCGTTGTAAACCCTAGTTAACCCCACATAGTGAATTATATTTCTGCGTGAGTCTGGTAGCCTTCTATCGGACTCACTGAGTTTTTATAAGGTTTTTTGGAAGGGTTAATCAATGGCTATGCAGCATCGCAGTATTACGGATATTAATATCTACGACTCGCCACAACTAGAGCGTCTAGCAACCCAAATGGCGGCAGGACGGTATTTAGTATTTCGCGAACCTGAAATTCAAGATGGCTCGCAAAGTCCCGATCGCAGTCCCAAACAAATCGCTTTGCTTGAAGATGGCTATGAAGGGTTTATCCGCAACGAAGATTTAACGAATTTACAAGCGATCGCAGGGGCAGGCTATATACCCCAATTCCTCACCCCAACTGAGATCGCAGCAAGAATTGACGATGCGATCGATTACATGCAAGGTGCAATGCAGCATCCCAATCAATACCTTTGGGGTGGCACAGTACCGCCAGATTTTGACTGCTCGGGCTTAATGCAAGCCGCCTTTGTCTCTGTGGGCATTTGGCTGCCACGGGATGCTTACCAACAAGAGGCTTTTTTAGAGCCCATCGCTTTAGAAAATTTGCAGCGCGGCGACTTCATCTTTTTTGGAAATCCTACCAAAGCCACCCATGTGGGGATGCATTTGGGAAAAGGTGAGTATATTCACAGTTCGGGGCAAGAACACGGACACCACGGCATTGCCATTAGTTCGCTGTCAGGAAGCGATCGCGTTTCACAATGGTATGCCGCCCAATTAAGGGGAGCAGGTCGCGTTACCCAGTGTTACAGTCCTAAATTCTGTTAGACGCCTAGACCAGACTCTCAACATTATGCTCAATGGGAATATTTTCAAGAGCCTCTGACATAGTTTGCGTATCAACCTCAACAATATGATCGCCAATCTCAAGATCGCATTTGTCTTGAAAAATACTCAAGTCAAACCAGAAAGTTGTACCCACACCCACTTCGCTTTTAATTTGCACCGCACTGTGATGCTTCTCAATAATATTGCGCACGATCGATAGACCCAAGCCAGTACCTTCTAGGGTATGTACGCGGTTTTCTACCCGAAAGAAGCGATCGAAGATGCGTTTTTGATCTTCAGGGGCAATCCCAATGCCCGTATCAGATATTTCTACGCGCACCCGATTGACAGAGCGATGGGGTAAGGCAGCATTTTGTTCTTGCCAGTTGTAAGCGCGAATCGTCACCTGACCGCCCGAATTCGTAAATTTGAGGGCATTGCCCACAAGATTGGAAAGCACTTGTAGCAGTAAATCGTAGTTACCCCAAACTCTCGCCAGATTGGGGGCAATTTCTTGATGTAACTCAATGCCCTTTGTGCGCGCGTTAAGTTGATAGGTACGCAGGGTTTGCTCGATTGTTTGAATCAAATCGGTACTATCAAAACGATACTGACGACCAGATTCAAGGCGAGATAGATCGAGAACATCATTGACTAGGCGAGTCAGGCGATCGGTTTCATGGTTCGCCGTGTCGAGAAACTCGCTTCTCTGCTCTGAGGATAGCTCGTCCCCATATTCATGTAGGGTCTCGATAAAGGATTTGATATTAAAAAGCGGCGTGCGGAGTTCGTGACTGACATTGCTAATAAACCGACTCTGGGCAGCATTTAATTCAACTTCTCGGGTGATATCTTGCACCGTCATTGCAATTCCTTTGATCGTGTTGTTCGCACCAACCACGGTGGTAATCCAGAGACGAAGAGAGTGGTTAAATGCACCTGCTTCGCTAGAATCCCCCGATGCCATGAACCGAATTTCACCTCCAGCTTTTTCACCCGTAGCGATTTGCAACAAAGGGCGGGAAATTTCTTCGCTCAAATGGGCAGGCAGGACATTTAAGATACTCGTGCCAATGACACCGCTGAGTTCACCTACATCACTACTAAGTTGCTCCCAACCCAATATCTTGATCGCGGCGGGGTTCGCCAAGACCACTTTCATTTCTGCATCGAGTAAAATGGCTCCGTCAGCGATCGTTGACACTAGGGTTTCTAGTTTGGCTTTACTCGCCGTGAGTTCCTCAATATTTTGTTCTTCGTAGTTTTCTAAGCGCTTTGCCATCTCGTTAAAATTCCGAATTAGCTCGCCCAGTTCGCCACCAAAGGGTAAATCGATTTGTTGTTTAAAGTTCCCGCTAGCAATGCTTTTTACCCCTGCCACGAGTTCTTTAATGGGTTTGGTAATGGTGACAGCATTAGAGGCCGCACCTAAAATCACCATCGCCCAAATTGAAACAAACACAGCTGTAGTTACATCTAACGTCAAACCCGATGAGACCACTGCCGCAGGGTTGGGATTGATTCCGATCGCTAGGGTTCCCAGCGGTTTATCTTGATAGGTAAGCCTGACAAAAACATCCGTAACTTCCCCCTGAGGCGAAGAATGTTGGCGAACTAACGGGCGATCGGGTCTAGCTTTAGGATCCTCAGGAATTTGAATGCGCCGCCGAATGCTGAGAGAACTTTGGACTTCATTGGCAGCAAAGGGAATCCCAAAATAAATTTCACCACCTGGATCGGCATAGATAATGTAACGAATGCTTGAACTTCTGTCATAAAACTCCTTGGAAAGTCTTGCTACCTCAGGCAGATTATTCTCCGCAATCAAGTGAGATACATTTGCAGCTAAAAGCAATCCTAGATCCTTACCAAATCTTGTGTCGCTCAGTCGAGCATCCAGTTGAATATCGTTAACAGCCCAAAATGTTACAGCACTCATTAGCAGCGACACCATCAAAGTCACCAATGCCATGAGTTTAGTTTGTAATGAAAACTCTGCCCACCATCGCCGCATCGTTGCGTAGTTCTGAGATAAGAAATCAATCACAATGTTAGCTATTTGTTTTAACGCAGTATTTTGAAAAAAACCAATAATAAAACTTAATTTAGAGTATATTTTGGCACGGGATTGTTGTTTATACCTACGGCTACCATTTTCATGCGATGAAATGGCTCCTAGAGTATGTTTGCCAAAATTTGTGCGCTGAATTGTACAGAAATATGGTGGCGATACTCTTGCCAGATTTAGGCTTAAGTGCGATCGCTTAGGCAAAAAACTGAAAATGTCTTAAAATACTGGGGCAGAGGAGACAAGATTTAACATGAAATATTTGACTTAGATGGCAGTAGTAGTGTACAAACTGCGTTGGTTAAAGCACTTATTTCAAATACTGGATCAGGTATTGAGTAAAGCGCAATTAAACCATCTCGTCATGTCTCCAAAATTATTGTTGTAGGCATTGTCGCAATTTTCGGTTACTATTTCTGGCAAATTTCTGGCAAATTTCTGCAAACAAGAGGGTATCAAGATGGATGAAACTGAAATTGCTAAGGCTCTGCAAACAGACCTGAATTTCTATAAAGTCAAAATTCAGGTGAAGCGGAAGGGGTCTCAGTTACATGTCTTGACGACGAGAGCCGAAGATAATGACGTGGATTATTCCCTGCTCGTGGAACTCGTTCAAAAAAGTCTTGAGAAATTGCCAATTCAAGATGCGGATGGTTTTATTATCTATGGCAGAGTTGCAGGGGCAAAACAACCAGAATGGCAACAGAAAGGTGAAATTCGCCCAGTGATGCCCATGATTGAGCTTGATATTGACGATCTCGATCTTGACAACGAACTTAATTTTAAAGAACCACCCATAGCCAAAGATGGACTTAATGAAGACAATTTAGAGTTAGAACTATCAGAAATCACCGCAGAAACTGAATTTTTTGATAGATCTACAGAAAAAGTCTTAGGGGAAGAAACGACACCAACGCCACTAGCAGATACATTAGAAGCCTCTGAGCCAACTAGTCCTAATTTGAACCCAGTTCCCACATTGGATAGCTATGACTATCCCGACCTAGATTTGCAGGGCGAACCCGAACTTGCGCTCAATTCTAACCACAGTCAGAGTAACAATAATAGCCAAAACTCCAGTTCGACTGCGAAAAAATCGACCAAAGCGGTATCACCAACGCCCCCCCCAAAGAAGAAGTTCTCCGTGTTACCGATCGCTATCCTTATTGCCATGCTTGCTGCGGGCGGTGGTTGGTTTCTTTGGGATCGTTCCAATCAAGAGCAAAAGCTGACCGAGGCTAAGGAGATTACCTCAAAAGTTCCCGATCCAAATCAGTTAACCAAGAAAGAAGCGTTGAATGATGCTAAATCTCAACTGAGTGCTGCGATCGCGCGTTTAGAAGAAATTCCCGAGCGCCCAGGTTCTCTTTATGAAGAAGCCCAAAATGAATTAGGGCTAATTCGTAGCAAGTTGACAGCCATTGATAAAAAACTTGCTATGGCGACTAAACCCACGCCCCCCCCTAAGAAACCCCCAGCGACGCCTTCCCCTGGGAAACCCACAGCAACCCCTGCCGCTTCTCCAACCCCGTCCCCAGTAAAAGCGGATACGTTTGAAGCGGATGCTATGAAGCTAGGACATGAAGCAAGCGTGATCGTCCAAAATGCTCCGCACAAATCGGAAGTATGGAAATCGGCTCAAACCAAGTGGCAAGATGCGATCGCTTTACTCGAAAAGATCCCCAAAGAATCGCCAAACCACGCGGCAGTCGAGAAACGTATTGGACTCTACAAGCAAAATCTTGCGCAAATTACGATGCAGTTCCAAAAGCAGGTCAAGGTTGAGGGCGTAATTAGTCAAATCAGCGCA
Organism: Tumidithrix helvetica PCC 7403; assembly: GCF_965232925.1. Lineage (NCBI taxonomy): Bacteria > Bacillati > Cyanobacteriota > Cyanophyceae > Pseudanabaenales > Pseudanabaenaceae > Tumidithrix > Tumidithrix helvetica. The sequence continues at coordinate 2,055 of NZ_CBDDRA010000054.1, read as the reverse complement.
ACGACGCAATCTGAACTCAAACAGATCAAAACCAAAGGAACTCAAAAGCCAGAATTTATCACTGCCTGTGGCGATCGCATCCGTCCAATTCCCAATGCTGCGGAAGTTGAAACTGCCATTTGCGAGTATCTGTTTAAGTCTCTATGACCTATTCCCTCCGTATCGCTGACATGGTGACCTCGGAGCGTCCGAGGGAAAGGCTCTTAAGTCAGGGGGTACGGAGCCTATCCTCGGCAGAGTTAATTGCAATTTTGCTGGGTACGGGACAGGGGGCAGGGAAGCTCTCAGCCGTTGGGCTGGGACAGTTGATTTTACAAACCATTGGCAAGGATTTTAGCGACCCCGTTGCGGGTTTGCAGACAGTATCGCCACAGGAATTGATGCAGATTGAGGGGGTTGGACCTGCCAAAGCAACCACAATTTTGGCAGCTATCGAGTTGGGAAAACGCGCCCTTTATGCCAAGCCTCCCGATCGCGCCGAGATTACCGATCCTTCCGTGGCAGTGGCAGCACTCAGTCAAGATTTGATGTGGCAAACCCAAGAGCGCTTGGCGGTTTTGATGCTAGACAATAAAAATCGCATTGTGGCACAGCGAGTGATTACGATTGGCACAGCGACAGAAACCCTTGCCCATCCCCGCGATATTTTTCGGGAAGTACTCAAAAGCGGTGCAGTGAAACTAATTCTTGCCCACAACCACCCATCAGGCAATACCGATCCGAGTCCAGAGGACATCGCGCTCACCCGTCAGCTATTAGAAGCGTCTCGGATGCTCAGCATTCCTTTGCTCGATCATTTAATTTTAGGCAATGGTACCCATACGAGCATTCGCGAAGTCACCTCTTTATGGAAAGAGCACCCCCAAGGAGATTAGCTTTTTGAGTTTTTCTACACATGCTCCCTAAAAAAGCGCGATCGTCTCCCACATTCCATCCGTAATGAAAACCCAAAATAGTTATACCAATTTCTCTTAAATTTGCGACAGGTCAGGATTTAGGTTCCGCGCAGAGCGCGGTCTTTTCAAAAAATGGTATTACATTTTTTTATGTTAATGGTGATTTAATAGTGATTTTTTGCATGCTACAATAACTGGGGTTTTGCTGAAAAAACGTTTCAGGCTTTAATTTTTTCTTATCCGAATTTCCAAAAAAACTGCGTCGCAGTTTTTTTGGAAATCGTGCTGCGCGCAAAACTCAAATCCCAATCTGTTACAAATTCGCTTGAATGAGCGTTGGTATTAATTATTTAAATCTTCTATTACAGGGGAATGTCAATTTCATGGCTAATATCCTCCTAATTGGCGGTAGTCCTATCCATCCTTCTAGATCTCATGGACTATTGCATTACACCCAAGAATTACTGGAATGCCAAAGCATTTCCTGTGATGTTTTGCTCGTTCGCGATTTACCTGCTGAAGCTCTCATCCTAGGTCGCTTTTCTAGTCCCATCTTGGAATATCCCAAAAAATTAATCAAAGACGCTGATGGATTAATTATTGCAAGCCCAATTTACAAAGGTGCCTATACAGGTCTATTGAAATCATTTCTTGATTTATTACCAAGAGGCAGTTTATCGAACAAAGTGATTTTACCCTTGAGCACTAGTATAACAATCAACAACTTTTTAGCAATTGATTTCACGCTTAAACCAGTCTTAGCCGAGCTAGGTGCAACCCATATTTTACCGAGTGTGTTTGCTGTTGATGTCCAGTTGCAGCGTAATGAAGATGGAAGTTTTATACCGCATATAGAAGTTGTCATGCGTTTGCAAAAGAGTTTAAATGAGCTAGTTGATTCACTCAATTTGCTCAGACTCAAAAGGAATCTCAACGAGAATTTCCACAAGCAATCTATAGTTCCAAATTCAATTGAAACTGGCATAAAGGACTAAGAGCGTGTTTGAGAAGTTTTTACCCCCTCTAGCTCCCTCTTGCAAAGGCAGGGCTGTTTCATTCTTGAGTAAATAGGAGAAAAGAAGTAAACCTAAAGGCAAAATGAGAGTATTTGCTTGATATTATGGCTTAAATGGCTAATTGCCTCCGTCAAAGCATCAAA
>NZ_CBDDRA010000053.1:0-16067 GCF_965232925.1 Tumidithrix helvetica PCC 7403 | reverse complement strand
GGCTTCACCCGATCTGCTTCCATTCCTCAAAGATCGAGATGTCTACATTGCTCTCGATTCCGACTCGAAGCCAAAAGCAAAGCAGGCTGTAAATCGCTCTCTGAGTAAGCATTTAAAGCCACTATCAGAATTAGCCAAGTCCGTTAAGGTTGTCACATGGGATAGCAAGAACAAAGGCTTAGACGATTTACTCGCTAATCTAGGTGTTGAAGCCTTAGAGCAGGCGATCGCTAGTTCTATTAATTCCGATGAATGGCTGTTCGAGCATGAAGTGTCTATAGCTAACGCACTGTTGCAATCCGAGAAAATCAGCCCCGATCTTGAGCTGGACAGCTTGCCAACCATTGACGAGCTAAACGAGCTGTACAAAACTTACCGAGATATTTTTCTGTGCGGGGCAAAAGCACTAGGCAAATCTGAGCTAGGCGGTCAATTTGTCAAGCAGTCTAACTCTGCCCTGCTACCTACCCCCCTAGAATCCTTAGCTAAAAACCTTGCTAGCCGTTTTAAGGGCTTTGTGGACTATCGTACCGATTGCGATCGCATTCAGGGGCGGCTAGTTGGGCAGGACGGTTATGTCGAGCGGCTTAGCTTCTGCGTCGAGAGCATTCAGGCAGTGAAAGGGCACATCGAGAATGTCCTAACAAAAGGCGCGGTGATTTTTAATGACGAGCTGGATCTACAGCTCAACAGCCTAGCCACGTCTAGCACACACAGTCAAGACGGCAAGCGCAAGCTGAATGAGTCACTTTATTGGGAGGCACAGATTAGAGGCGAAAAAACTTTGTCGGTATCGGCAGATTTAACCAATTTTGAAGCCGAACTCTGGAAGCGCAAGACAGGGCGAACACCCTATGTCATCAGGGTTAACACGCCTAAGAAAACCTACCTCGCGACGTTATTTTTCGATCTTGTCGAACTAAAAAACAAGCTCGATTTGTTAATTGCAGCAGGCGATCGCGTCATAATTCCTTGTTCTCGTAAGTCTGATGCAAAATCCCTTGAGTGGCTGTATCGAGACTATGGGGCGGTTTCTATCCACCGAGACAATGCAAACGAGCCAAAATTCAAATTACGGAGCGATCCTAAAAAGGGATTTTTTGACGATCCTAATCAGTGGCTTCGGGAAAACCCAACCAAAATTTTGATCGTAAGTCCAGTGCTACGGAGTGGTTTCAGCATCAAAGAAGATTTTTTTGACGCGGTTTTCTGCTTCTATCACGCCGATTCAATCAGCGCTAGTACGGCTCTACAGCTAAGCGATCGCTACCGTCCGCAAGTCCCCAGATTTATTTTTGCAGCAAAATCTAACGGCAAATTCAACCACACGACACCAGAAGCTATCCTGACCACGAGCAAATTTAGAGCCAAGGCGAGCCAAATTGAAGGTACTCAATCCCTTGACGAAACCGATCCATATCTTCACTACCAAGCTGCTGACAACTGGAGTCGAGCGCACTTTCGAGCCGATATCGTGGCTAGGTTGAGAGACGAGGTTGAGAGTGTCCAGATTGATAAAACGCACGCACCAAAGAAAGATCGTGACGCTTTACGAGTTTTGTTAACCGACTTCGAGGCATGGCAACGAAAGCAATCACTCAACGCTGATAACTGGAGTGAGCAGTTTTATGAGGCAAACAAGGATCGTCGCGATCTAACTGAGGCTGAGTTATTGGCAAAGCAAAAATACGAGCTAGCTAACTGGTCCGATCGCACCCCAAAAACTGTCACTATCGAACAAATCGAACGCGACAAAAAAGGACGCAAGCGCAAAGCCTTAGAGCGTTTAGAGCGTCAAGCCTACCCCGAATTAGCACGAGCTGCGGATAAAAAATCTGTTGATATTCAGAGTAAGTGGGGACAGGGGATAGCACCTCAAGACGTGAAGCACTATGCTCTCACCCAACAAGCCTTAGAAATTCTGGGTGTGCATGAACTTCTAGATTACATCTTGGCTGGCAATTCTTGGAATGAGGAAACCGAGATAACTGCCAAGCTTGCTAATAGACTCAGGGCTGAACGGAATACCGTCCGTGACGGCAAGAAAGTCGATGCGCTGGCAGAAGCAGGGATAAGCCTCACCTGTGCCAAAGATGGCGAAAATAATGCCTATATTGGGGCTTTGCTTCGATGGCTTGGTTTACAGTCCAAGCGATCGCAGCAACGAATAGACGGCAAGGTAGTCAGTTTTTACAAATTGTGCCAAGCCGATCTAGCAATCACCCGCGACGAATTAACCCGTCGAGCCGAACGTGCGATCCGTGAGGGGTTAGAGCTTATTCCTTCACATTCCTTTGTAGGTAAGCTTTCTAGCTGTCACAGACCTTTTAATAGTACACATATAGAAAGGTCTGTGACACCTCAGAATGAGGTAGAAGAAAACACGAAAATACCACAATCCTCACCTGTGCCTCCTAAGTCAGTTGCCTCATTCAAGGAAGGCGATCGCTCAGAAATGCAAACTTTTCCCGCAGATATGCCAACTGTCGATAACCCATTTAGATTTACTGATTCTGCAAGAGTGGCTAGGGAAGCACGGGAAGTTATCAGGCAAATAGGTAAAATCTATGCCAATTATGGGGAGAGTTACGGTTATGTCTGATCGGCTAGTCCCAAGCGATATACCTTGGCTGGAGAGAGTTGCAGAAATCAGGGTGAATTGTAATTTACCGTCACCCTCGCGAAATGTTGCGATTGCAAGATGCTGGATAGAGGAGACGTTTTTTGAGTTGTTCGCCATTAGTGGGAAAACAGACCGTAAAGGGTCGGTTGGATTACCTAAACAGGTGATGTTTGAACTTTTAGATCCGCCACCTGGTCACTTTAGAGGGCTTGACTCTGAATATAAACTTTTAGAGGAAATTGCCTCAAGGTATACACAAAACAAAAGTATAAAAGGTAGGATTGAGCTATTCACAGAACGCAAACCATGTCTGTCATGTTGCTATGTTATAAACCAATTTCGGCAAGCATTTCCGAACATTGAGCTAAGCATACTAGATACGGATGTTGTGCAAAGGAGAAAAGGGTGATGGGTTTAGGATACTTACCAGAACAAATGGAAAGGGTCTTGGGTGAAAATACACTATTACCCTGCTCAGATCGCAGTATCACTGAGCTTGAACAAAAACTAGAAATTTCCCTTCCTAAACTCTACAAAGAATTTTTACAGATGATGGGTAATGGAGCTGGTAAGTTTTTGCAAGGTGAAGATTGCTTTTACCCTCAGTTACCACTAATTCAGGGTTGGGCAAAGGAGCTATTGCAAGAGAATAATTTTCCTGAATCACTACCAGATGACGCTTTTGTATTTTTCATGCATCAGGGGTATCAGTTTAGTTTTTTTAAGCTGTCAGAAGGTGATAACCCACCGATTTACTCATATTGTGAAGGTCAGGAAGAGACTCATTTTATTAAGAACCATGATAAGTTTAGCGACTTTCTATCAGTAGAAATTGAACTTTACAATAAATATTCAATGCCTTTGGCTGCTTAAAAAATATTTTTTGCAATCTCATTAAGCGTGAGTCACCCCGTCCAATTGCGGCGGGGTTCTTTGTTGGATTGGTTAAAGCGCCAAAAGGGGTAAAGCCGAGATACGCACAAAAATAGGTATTAGGCTAGAACCATTTTCAAAAGTAGATTCTAAATTCTAGTTTCATTTTCTCCTTGCAATTGCGTAGCAGTTACTCTTTGATTTTTTGAAAATATCTTCAAAAAGTCGTCGGGGGTTGCAAGGGGGTGTCCCCTTTGCCAAGTTAGGCTACAACAAGATTAAATTCGCGTTAGCGTAATTTTGTCTTGCTGTAGCTATAGCTTGCTTTAACCAAATAGCCCCGCTGAAATGACGCAATCTCGTACTTAAGACAAAACAGAAAATATGTCTAAATATAGTTTTTAACTAGATAAAATTACTGACAATCAGGCTAACGATTATCTGCATGGTAAGCCAGATAGTATTTTGGATGATTTTTATATAGAAATATATTCATCTATAAAAGTACAAATTCCATCCCTATATTGATGCTGTATCGGCATGGTATTGAGCCTTTATTGGATCGTATCCTAAAGCAGCGATCGCCTATTAATTAATGGTTGAATAAATCTAAAACCTTTAAGAGCGGGGTTGCAACCTTGAAGGATTTCTACAATTAGAATGACAGACATGAGCAAATCACCCAAGCCATACGATCGCCAATCGCACGATACAGATAAATCGTGGGCTGCTTTCTGTGTTTATCGGGATATGGGAAGCGATCGCACGATTGAGAAACTACGGATAGAGATCGGTCAGAGATCGGTCAGACATCTTGAAAAATGGTCTAGCGATTGCGGATGGGTCGAACGATGTAGGCAGTTTGACGCCGATCAATTAAAAAGGCAATCAATCGCATTGCAAAAATTACGACTTGAAAGACGGTTAGAGATGGAGAAGGACGCATGGGATAGGCGCGAAAAGTATAAGAAAAAAGCCAGTCAAATGCTTACTATTCCAATAACTCAACGCATTGTTAATGATGATGGTTCGACAATTATCAACCCTACGGATAAATGGAGTTTGAAGGATGCGATCGCCTTAGATAAATATGCTGATGAGCTTGGCATATTGGCGACAGGTGGAGAGGTTAAAAAACTAGACGAGCTTGAAGCGCTTACGGTTTTAGTTGATTGTGGATGGTTCCCGCCTGATGCTTTGGTCAGGTTCTCCCAAGGAATCGAATCGCTAAAGCTGATTATGCAGGAAGCGTTTGAGCCACTAGCAGCAGCCGATCTATGACGGGGTTGCAACATTGAGAGATTTGTTCGATGACTGCCTACCGCTGCCAGCCTATATCGAACGGCTGGAGGTAGCAAGATGAGAAATCGACAAAATGTCTGAAATGAAAAAAACATAAGAACGCGAGTGAGAAAAAACCTCATAAGACCGATTTCTGATTGCACGGATTTCCCCAATAGTGGCGATCGCTAAATAGTTCGTTTTTGAAAATTCCACTCAAAAATATTTTGAATTTTTGAGTTGTGCTTCAAGTTCACGAAACAAAGCCCTAAGTTCTCGATGTTCCTTCAAAGCGGCGGCGGTATAGTCTCCAGACTTCAAAGCATTCTGACTGCTTCGAGCCTTCCCCTCAAGTGTTTTCGCACCTGTCGAGAGCTTCCAAGGTTGCCACGTTTGGATTAAAGCTCTCTGTCTTGCCTTCTGAGATTCTGTCCATCGTCTCGCCATCACGATCACCATTGAGATTAAGTTGATTATTTTGCTGTTTGATAAAGGTTGCAGACCGTTTAGGATTGCGAACTTCATTGAGTGCAGTTAGGCATTTTCGAGATAACTCAAAAGCCTTGTAGCCATTCTTGAGGTATCGCTCGCTTAATACCCTAGCGTCACTTCTGTTCGCGGTCACCTGTAAAATATCGGCACTGAGCTGTATTTGCCGATTAGCTATGATATTCAGTACGATCGCCTGATTGCTGAGCATCAACTCGATCTCATCATTGTTAAGTGGCTTATCAAGTTGCTTAGTAAACATTGGAACAGACGCATCACCCGCGACTAAAATAGTCGAAATGCTGACGGCTTCTAGTTGACCATCGCCCCTAACCGCATCAGCTCCAATTTTTCGCTCTGCCATAAAATCACCTCTCAGAATTGCCTGTAAACCTTGCTAGCCATGCCTCATGTGTGATTCTACCTAAATCAAAAGCCTCACCAAATAGCGCTAAATCGAGTTCTGCGAGGTGAGGTCAAAACCTTACTGGTTATGGGTTTCAATGGTATCAAAATACCAATATTTGTCAGTACTGCCTGTCTTATACCTTTTTTTCAATTCTGGATTGAGCTTGACTCTGGTGAAACCATATTGAAGCTCTTCACTTCTAGTGAATCCGTCGCTGAAGGACTTGGGATCTTCTGCCCTGCACCCTCGCGCGCGCGCGATCGCATGTGCAGCGTCTCGACTCATGCCACTGCTTGCATTTACCACTGGTACAACTTCAGTCTCTAGGCTGCTTTCCGTATCAGTGACAGAGACTTTTTTTGCAGGTTCTGTTACCTCCAGACGTGCGATCGCTTCCTTCAACTCATCTTTACTTACAGTGTTAGACAGTTTGTTAGACAAATCGTCGATCTGCTCCTGAATCTGTTGTAAGGCATCCTTATTTACAGCGTTAGACGTGGGAACATCTTCATTAAGACCCAAGCCAATGCGTAGGGCTGTAACCAGTGCTTCACTAATAATCGGCTTATCATCCTTTGTAATACTTTTGTCTAACGCAAAGTTAGACAAGGCTTGATAAACATCGTCAGGACATCGGAAAGTAACCGATTTAGTTTCTTTACCCATTGCCTAAAATCCTTTGACTTACTTATGTCTTACAAATAGTCTAACATAGCTGTCTTACTACTGTTAGTAGTCTTGTAAGACAGTCTCTATAAATCCCAGAGACTCGATAACTTCACTGCTAATATTTCTGACTAGCGAACAGATAAGACATTGCTTTAAATCTTTTGGCAATGACAGGCAATAGGCGATCGCGTCTTGTTCGGACATTCTCAATTTTGCTCTCAGCTCGTGGCTTGCAGTGGCAACCAACAAAGCGTTAGACAAACTGTAAGACGTTGCTGCCTTACGATTGTCTAACGCTTGTCTGACTTCTAGCCATCCAAACAGGCGGGTAGCTGCTTCCATTTCATTCATGCTTATGCGACACCCCGATCTACTAAACGCTTAATCTGCATGGGTTGCCACATAGCGCCGCGCTTGGTTTTGATACCTTGTTCGTTGAGATGATCGGCGATCGCCTGTAAGGTCAATCCGTCCTGCTTTAGCTGTTGAACCAGTGCGATCGCTTCATGTTCGACAGCAATCTTTTCTAATTTCTTGTCTACCATCTCGAACCCGTAAGCAGGCGATCCGACGTGTTCGCCTTGGCTCTGTTTGTGGCGTAAGGCTGTACTGGTGCGTTCACCAATCGCTTCACGTTCCCATTGTGCAACAGACATCAAGACATTTAGGCATAATCTACCCGCTGCCGTTCTGGTGTCGATCTGGTCAGATACGGATAGCAACGCATATTTACCAAAGTACTTATCGATCAAGATGTTCCAGTCAGTTACCGAACGAGTTAGACGGTCTAATTTGAAGATAACCACCGCGTCTGCTTTGCCATTGTCTAACATCTGTAAAACAGTTGTAAGACCATCACGATTAAGTGACTTTGCCGATACACCCGCGTCAATCACAATATCGACTAACTCAATGTCATAGAGGGAGGCATAGGCTTTAATCTTATCGATTTGAGCATCGATGCTGTACCCGCGATCTGCTTGCTCCTGAGTTGAAACCCTTGCGTATCCGATTGCTTTTGTCACTGTCTTATTCTGTCTTACGATTTGTCTTGCTTGTTGTAATACATTGTAAGACATTTTGTTAGACAATGCAATAATGTAAGACAAAATGTTTGACAAGTTGTTAGACACATTTAACAAAAGGGAGCGGTTTTGTTAAATGTGTTATTTCAGTCAGTAATTTATCTGAAATACCAGAAAGCTAGCCTTTCAGTCTTTCGGTATTTTGGCGATCTGAAAATCTAGACCAGCAGATATCTGGTGTTTCGCCATTCTGGATTTCTAGCCAGCATTTCAATAAATCGTTTACCAAGTCGCTGAACTCAGGTCTAAAACCATATTCATCCTCAAGCTCTATAAGTTTGATGCGTACTGCCTTATCGACAGACTTTTCAATATAGGCAGATGCAGGGCGGTGATCTGGTGATGATTTTTTTGCTTTCGGTCTACCTACTGGTTTTGTTGGGAAAGATGGGGATTCACTAACTATCGGTGCAACTGGTTCGACACTTTCATCAGTACCAAACACATCCTCAAAAATATTTTTGGTTGACTTAGGTTTGCTCATGGTAATTCATGCCCCATCGCTAGGTAGTCGCTAAAGGCGATCGCCCCATTTCGATCTTTTCTCCCATTGGCATCACGAGCATCTTTTACCAGTTGTCCAGAGAGAGCGGCATATTCATAGGCAGCATATTCTCGGATGTGGGTCTTAAAGACTGGCAAGCCATGCGATCGCAATAGTTCGGCTGCTTGCTCTCCCACCTTTCGCCCTGGTGGCACTCGCGTAAGTAAAATCCTATATTTATCAGAGCCTAATGCTTGTAAGGTTTTGACTGTTTTAGTTAAGGCTCGAAGACTTAGCGCATCGGGCGTACAGGGCAAAATTAGTAAATCAGACTGTCTGGCTAATGCTTGCAACTCTTCAAGGTCAGGACGTGCAGCCGTATCTAAGACAGCATAATCAGGGGCTAACGTTTTTAATTTCTGTTTGGCTTCTGATGCCCGAATCACAGGGATAGATAAATTACCCTTACTAGTCCAGTCGATCAATGATTCATTTGGATCGCCATCAATAACCACAACTGAACTACGCAGTTGCAACACAGCCGCGATATGCAGACTGCTTACAGATTTGCCGATACCGCCCTTAAATCCAGTGACTACAAACTTTTTCACTTGCGTAGAAATCAGATTTTGCAAAATCAGAATATCGCAGTTTTAGAAATCTAGATTTTTGGCGATCTGAAATTCCAGATTTTCAGCAATTCAGGATTTTAGATTTCCTATCTGGCATCTAAGAGAGTAAATCCGAGTTCATAAAAATTGACTGATTTACAGTTTTTCATAAAGTAAAATTTCACAATATGCACAATGGCAATATTTAATCAGTCCCTATGCCAACAAAAACATCTACGGCAAAAGCCCCATCTACAAAGGCAAGTAAGCCTAAAAAAGAAAAAGTAGTAGCGACTCTAAACACATACATTCAAGGTGAAATTACTCGCTTAGAGGGGCTGTACAGCTTAGAGCGTGCAGTATTAGAAACATTTGCTCAGTTTGTTGTAGAAAATCACAAGAAAAAAGATGTAGTAGTTAAGCCCTTAACTTTGGCACAGTTAAAAGAGGCAATCTATAAGGAGTTCGCTGTAAAAAACACAACAGAACTAAAAAAATCTGGTGCTTTTAACATGGCGACAAATGGAATAACAGATCTAAATTTGACCGTAAAGGACGGGTGGGAGAGGCTTTATCGCAAGTTTATAGGTATTCTACCTAATGAAATGAATGAGCAGGGTTATGGATGTATAAACGGGATTAACATTTTTAACTACTCAAAACCTTGGACAGTATTGGCTTTAGACCCAAAAACGGCAACACTCCAAGACATCAAAAATGCTTACCACGGATTAAGTAAAATTTATCATCCTGACGTACCTGTAACGGGTGATACAGCGATATTTGATCGCATTACAACTATGTATAAAAGCATTAGTGCTGAGGCGTAGTTGTGACAGCAAAACAATCAGGTTTTACTATTAGAGAATCAGAATTAGCCAAAATACTAGAAATCTCCATAGATAGGCTAGATGAGATAATAAAATTCTTTGATGCAAATCCAAATGATGAATGGGAATTGCAAGAGAATTATCATTTTATCCACTTCAATAAAAGCTTAAATGAACGTCTATTCTCAGAACAAGGTGCTTATGCAATTGCTAAATATATTGATGAGACTCAACCTCAAAGTATTTGGGCGCGTATTGTAGAGTTTATTACTAAGCATAAAGAAAAAATTCGCAATGCTTTTATTAATCAAAAAATCCAAGAGAACTGTAGTTCGCTAATAACTAAAGATAGTCGTCTTTTTTTATCTAAAAAAGATATTGTCAATATTTTTTGTACCAACCATGCAAGGATTAATAAGGCTTTTGAGGAGATTAGGACTTCAGAAAGTCCATTGATATTGTATGAAGATTTTGATGATATTGATGGAGTTCGTTATTATTCATTTTCAGGAATTTATAAATTATCCCGTCATTTAGGCAAAGCATTAACTGTTAAGGATCGTAGAGCTTGGTGTGAAGCTGTAGAGGTCGTAGGTAGGAAGACATTTAAACTTATTATTGATGCAGAAGCTGCGAGACAACAACGCATTAAATCAGCAATGGACAAGGCTAAAAAACGAGATAAAAGTCAATGTCAAGTTACAGCTATAAAGCGAGACAAACAAAATAGAACTGTGAATATTGTCGCGCATCATATCTATGACCAAAATCACTATAAGCACTTAGCAGATTGTGAAGATAACCTCATTACATTGTCTCAGGAAGTTCATAACGATTTCCATACATGGAATGGAGGATATCAAAAGACTTGTACTGCTGATGACTTGATTCAATTTGTGCAACAACTGTATCCAGATAATTACAGAATCATTTTCAGATTAAATAAGGTTAAACAAATTCTATCTGTAAAAATTTCATAGTAAGTCTGTACGTGGTAATGCCAGAGAATCGCACTACTTCAGATCTACTATAACGATCGCTACTTGATGACTAGTTCTAGGCTCCAATTTTTCTTTTCTAATTCGTCTCTACTGAATGTGAGGTCGTTTCGAGTACCCACAGAAATAGAGTAGAAATCAGAGTCGGGAACATCTGAAACTTGAAATTCTTTAAAGCAGTAGAGAGCGCCCTGAAAAGGTTTAACCTTTCCATTTGTTAATTTACCAATCGCAATGATTTCACCCTTTGCATTTTTAACTTTTACCGATCCACCTGTTGCTAAATCACTATAGCTGCCTGTGTTATAGATTTCAGGACACAAGTCCCCATCCTTGTAGCCTACAAGTCTTTGCCCTTCGTCAGAGGGTACAATAGTCCCTGCAATCTGGCGTTTCTGTTGAGAGTCTTTCTGTTGAGAGGCTTGTCCACATCCAGTTATTAAGCCCAAACACAGAAATGCAATTCCAAAGTATTTCATATTTATTTTGGCTAGGAGTAATTCAGTTAGATTATCAGGTTAAGCAGGCGTTACCCTGCGCTAAATTCTAAACTCTCAGCATCACCTCGCACAGTGCCATACCCGCGATCGCACAACCATTGAAAATAAGATCGAATCTCGCTGACAGGACTATCCCTGAAAAGCCTGACCCCTGCTTTAACTTGGCTGGCTGTAACAAAGCCAGCCTGACGCTTGGCATATTCCAAAATTGACGCTAGAGGCTTTGACAAATTGACAGGGGATGATTGCCCATTAGCGGGTAGCAAAGAGCTGTCAACGCTTGTCAATTCGTCAATTGATGTCAACTTGTCAACACTTGTCAATTCTGCAAAGTCAGCAGGAATTGACACCACAGGCATCGCTATACGATCGCTAAGTTCGGGTAAGTTGCACAAGGTATTACCTATCAGGCATGGTCTAGAGGCATTCTCTACCGCGTTCGATACTGCAACATCCTTCAAACTTTTTGCATGGTCGATCGCAAATTCGCCCAGCCGAACAAAGCAAAAATTATCTCTAACACTTCCTTCACCCTCAAGCCCGATCGCTTTGACTTCTGGACTCTGCGTTAATAGCACCAATCGAATCGAAACCTTACGAGCCTCACGACTAATTAATTTCATCCAACTAGAAGCAATCTTCCCTGCTTCTGGACTTGCGGCAATACTGGGGTATTCGTCTGCAATTATTACCACTGGAGCAAAGTTCGTCTCACCCTCAGGTCGGCGATCGTGCCTCCGCTGCATCAGTTCTAGAAGCACACCCATGATTTCTGCAATCTCGGTGTAATTCCTTTTCGCACCATAAACAGGAAGATCGCCCCAGTCACCTTTTGCCATGTGAGGATCGATAACAATCACATAGGCTTGGCAATTCGCGGCTAAGTATTTTGCTAACGTTGACTTACCCGCCCCTGTGCTGCCAACGAGCATGATATGAGGCTTTTTTAATGCCTCTCGGATGTCAGCGAATTTTATTGGTTCTAGTGGATCTGTGGGGGCGATCGCTACTTCCTTTCTACGTGGGGGCTCAAAACTTGCATTTAGCCAAACACCAAAACCTGATTTACTCTCACTCGTCGCTATCTGTTCGTAGTCGCTTGAATCCTCACAAAGCCTTTGAAGCCTGAAACTCAAGCCAAATAAACCACCCGCGACGGCAAGATTGATCGTCTTACTTGTCCAGTGACTCGGTAACAAACAAGCCAGAGACAAGGCACAGCCAGCAATTAAAGCACAATTACTCGCCTTGGAAGATACCCGCTTGACCTCTGTACCAAGTAGAACTTGAGATGGGTGAAATTGATCGTTAGTAATATTCATGAAACCCTTAATCAGCAAGGTTTATAGTTTTAAAGGTGGGATTTTCCCACCTTTTACGCTCAACCGTAAAATCTTTGCGGTAACCCGCAAAAACTTAAGATTGCCTCAGATTGCACTCATACAGCAAATTATTCAAATCCTTTGCTGGTAAACTGTTCAAGCTGTCAGGTAGTCGATATCCGCCCAACCTGTAGCAAGCTTGCAACTTGTTGGTTAAATCCTGTCGGATTGGGTCTATTTTTAGCTCTGTGGTAACGTTCGCAGCAACGGCTAGATTTGTACTAGGGGCAGTTTGAGACGGCTTGAACGAGCTAATAACGCTCGATGCGATCGCGCCTATGCCTAAGCAAACCGTACCAGTGATTAAGTGAGACTTGAGTTTTTGAATAATCATGGTTCCCTCCATTCAAAGCATTCTGTAAACAGTGACAAGTGCAAAAGCTAGGCAGAGAAAGAAACCAGCGATCGCTACAAAGGGAGCTGCAAGCAGTACAAAAGGCACAGCGCAGGCAGTACAAAGGGTTATAGCGATCGCTACCAGAATCTTTAACCATGCCGCAGCTTTTCGGGTAGGTTTGGCGCGATAGAGTCGATATTTTCTGCGCGGGCGGGTGGTGACGATCATGCTGCCTTTGCCTCCTCCTGCTCAGACTCAATCAAATAGGTTTCACCCATTGGTACAAAGGTAGAATCAGCTAAAAGCCAGTCTAGAAAACGATTCTTAGCACCAGTAAGGATGTGTTTCAGAGTTGCCTGTCCCAGCTTGGCAATGTCCACATCATCAAGAATCTGCTCTGCTAGTTTTGAGGCGATCGCATCCTCAAGGTTAGTTCGTGGCTTTGGCTTTGGTATATCGAGTTTAGTTTTCGGCATAATGGTTAAGTCCTGAATAGGGATAATAAGCACCGAGTAAGCCTCGTAACTGGCTCGGTGCTTTGTTTAAACACAAGCTATTGTAGCCAATAGTAGCCTATAATAGCCTAGTATTACCTGCATCAAGAGGCTAAAATTCGATGGTTGTAAATATTGCGTCAAACGTGGGCAAACGTACCAGCGAAGTTGTCGCGGTTTACTTATCACCCGAACAGAAAAAACAGTTAGAGCAGTGGGCTGCAAAGGAAAGGCGCTCTGTGTCAAATCTTGCTGCGAATATTCTTGCAGATGCCTTAGAGGAAAAATTTAGCGATCGCACCCAGGACAAAAAGTCATGACTGACTCGATCAAAGCCACCCGCGCCACAGTGCAGATCGGGGCGCTAACTGTTGATGGTTTCATGCTGCCTGATGGCAGCTATCGGATGTCACAGACACAAGCGGCTGAAACTGTAGGTTTAAGTGAAAGAAACGCCCGCGAATTTTTACAATCAAATGCTGTTAAAGCCTTGCTAGGTGAAGGTTATACACCCGCGATTTCTGAGATAGAGTCAGATCCTAATCAGGGTAGGGGGCAAAGCAGATTTAGAGCATTGCCACTGGAAACAGTAAGCGCTTATTGGATGTGGCAAGCTTACCGAGGCAATAAAAAAGCTTTAACTCTCTGCATGGCACTGATTCTTGAAACCTTAGAGCGTCGTTTTGATAATGCCTTTGGCATCTCTCGCACCGAGCAAGAGCGCGATGACCGCTTATCTGCAAGGGTCAGTCAGTTGCAGTCTGATCTAGATCGTTTGGGTGAGGGCTTTGCGATCGATGCTGACAAGGATCGAGAAATCGCTTATTTAACTTCACTGCTTAAGGACAACGGTATTGAGCCTTATGGTTTACCTAGTGGCGATCACAAAAATAATGAAGGAGCAAAATAGATGGACACCCTAGATTCAGGCAGGCAAGATGCGCTTTATAAGCACTTATTTGAAGAGGAATTAGCTCTTATATGGTTCTTACATCTTGAATTTGGCGAAAAACACGAATGGCTTAAAACAAATAGGAAGGAATTCAGAGATATGAGGCACTACAGACTAAGAGGCGTGGTATTTCAAAAGATTTATCACCTTTGCGAGAAAGCTTGGGTTGTCAGAAAGGTATTTTACAGATGCGAAAAATATGAAAATGGTCTTGATTGGTTCCTACTTGTTCTGCAAGACCTCATAGCTACTAGCGCGATAAATCACTTCTCTTCTTTGACTGAAGCAAAACGCGGTAACAAGGTAGAGAAAATTAAAGCCTTTCGACCTAACAAGGGCAAAGATGGTCAGAGTAGAGGACGAGATGTTTGTCGCAGCCTCCAACTAGGAGAAAATCCATTTTTGAATAAGCAACTATATCCGCATTTTCACTTGATGATTGATACTGCGATCGCTTTCAAAGCTAGAGATTTTAAAAAGCCTAAAACCCCTTTGCAAATGGCTTATGCCGAATATATTGCAGCTTATACCGAATTCATCAAAGACCGAACAACAGGCGCAGGATGGTGCGATATTTTCATCAAAGATGGCAAAGCAAGGCTTCAATCCAATCGTGGCAGTAGTAATTATATTCTGCCAAGCATCACGCCCGACTTGCTTACGGAAAAACTCGTTTTCTGGAATGCTTACGCAGTAAGAAATTCAGGAGTCAATAATCAAAATCAGATTTCTTAAAATTAGATGTTTTAATTTAGAGATAAGAAATGAGGCAACAAAAAACATGAGAAAAAGAGCGAAACGAGAGAAATACTTTAAATTCCGATTGCTGTTGTCCGAAGTTGAGGAATTAAAGGAATTGGCACAATCTGAAAATTTAGACCCATCTAAATTTGTCCGCAAGTTAATTTTCGCCCATAAACAACAAATAGCCGCCTAGCTTTCCTAGAAGGTGCTAAAAACGGCTAAGTGTCTAGGTAATTGTTGAACTCGCAATCCAACAATTACTGAAAAAGTTTGTTCCTAACTAACTTGACACCAGTGTATCCAAAATTTAGAGATTTGTACATTCGTGAGATAGATCCGTCTATTGGACAAGCTCATTTTGAATCTCTTTAATGCACCTCTCTAGAAGCTTTGAGCGGCTAAACACACCTAAAACAGGAGTTTAGTCGATGAAGGATAGCTATAAATATTTTACTACAGAAGATCGTATAAGCATAGAGTTTACTCTATCTTTACTTCAAAAAACCTCAGCCGCTGTTAAAAGTTGTGAGGTAATGCCAGCACAACGTTTGGTTTACACGGTTCTCGAACATGCGATCGCTGACTGCCAAAAGGTTCTCAAAAAAAGCGATCAGGGGGTGAAGTAATGATTACCACTTTTGCCCCACAAAAATTAAAGCATACGGTTCACTTTGCCAAAGGTGCTAAGCGAAATTTTGCACCCCTAGAAAGTGAAAGAACCTTAGAGCGTGGCGAGGCTTTCTTAGCCAAAATTAAGGACATCAACCTCAGTAAACGTGCGATTGCTCAGAGCATTGTCGATCTGTTTGGGCTTGTCGATTACAGCGATTATCAGACTCAAGAGGATGGCGTTCGTCGCCACCAGTACCGCCATGCTGTCCCATATTTGACTGAGGATGGGTCGATCTGGCAATTCATTATCGAGAGCGATAAAGACAATCGTGGCTATATCTACCTCTCACCAAATCAAGCAGGCAATCGCGCCTATTTTCCTGCTGTTCCTGCGGACATCCGCAAGAAAATAGGCGATCGCTATGGGATTAAAGTCCCCTTAGAGGGTAGTTTCTGGGCTTGGCTTAGGAATCATCCTGAGATACCCGTCTTTGTGACTGAGGGCGGCGGTAAAGCCCTTTCTAGTTTGACTCATGGGTATGTAGCGATCGCTCTATACGGTTGCTCGTGCTTGGCTTCACCCGATCTGCTTCCATTCCTCAAAGATCGAGATGTCTACATTGCTCTCGATTCCGACTCGAAGCCAAAAGCAAAGCAGGCTGTAAATCGCTCTCTGAGTAAGCATTTAAAGCCA
>NZ_CBDDRA010000052.1:14004-16854 GCF_965232925.1 Tumidithrix helvetica PCC 7403 | reverse complement strand
CTAGTTCTTGTTCTGTTTCTTTGATGACGATCGCTGTTTTCCCTGCCATCTTACTTCTGCCTTTATACTTTTTTCTCTAGTTTAGTCTATCTGTTATCCTACGCCTTTAAATTGGTATTACCAGTTGCGCTAGCGGTTTATGCTGAAACAAGTGCCAATCGAGCAAACAACATAGACCGCGAAGCGTCAATAGACATCTGTGCTGGGTTTTGTGGAATGGAAGCGGAGAGTAGCGCAGTCTGTAATGGAGCAAAATCCTGCACCAAACATAGAGCAAGAGCGCAGTGAAACGGAGCTTTTGTAATTCAATTTCCCTTTGTTCATCTTGGGGGGATACAGGGGACAAGCCTAGCGGCTTTGAAGCGATCGCATGGGTGAGGTTTGAGGCGACTCTTTAAGCTTTACGAGCCGATAAATCCGAACCTATGCCAAGAACTGAGCAAGAGTGCAGCAAAGCGGAACTTTTGCATTTCATTGTGACGAGCGGGTTTATGAACGGGCGATCGCACATTACGCATCCATTCTTCGTGAATTAGATCGGTCCACTTTGCTCTGAAGAGATCGGTTAATGCAAGTTGAATGAGAATGTCTCGCAGGTAATTGGGATAGAGAACGCAAGCATCAAGGAGAGCCACAAACCTAGTCATAAAGCCCTAGTTCTTGAGATTGCTTTACTAACTCGTCTAATGCCTTAGCCCTCTCTGTATCTATCTGTTGTTTGTAAGCGATCGCGTCTTTAAAGTGAATGCGGCGGTGCGTTCCGACTTTGCGATAAGGGATTTCACCAGATTCCAGCAGTTTAATCGCAAAGGGACGAGAGACATTCAGCAGATCGGCGGTTTCTTGGGTGGTTAGTTCGGCTTGTATGGGGATGAGGCTTACGCCGTTGCCCTGTGACATTAGGGTTAGGGCATCCACGAGCATTTGATAGGCGGCTGCGGGAATTTCTGCATCTCGTTCGCTGCCATCTTCTTCAATAAATCTCAGCTTGCGAACTTTATTGTGACTATGGGCAGCCAAAATTCGGCTACTCTCTAAGGAGAGTTTTGAATCGTCGTCGTTAGGAATGTATGCAGAAATCATGGCTAGTTGACGGTAGATAGCTCCCAATCTAACACATCAAACGCAATAATCGAAACGCAAAAACGAGGGATCTTGACTTTTTACTTTTGCCTTGGCTCGATGCCACACATTAGTCTGTCGCTGTCTGTGGCGTTGGGATTGGTGGAAAGATAGTCATGCAGTTTCTCGCAGCCACGGATTAACAGGCGCTCGAAATCACTTTCAATTACATCCCACACTCGCGCCGTTTTGTCCCAAGAAGCAGTAACAATCTTATTACCGTCCGAACTGAAATTCGCACTACTGACTCGACTTGTATGCCCTCTAAGTTCGGCAATTTGATTTCCTTGGATATCCCAGATCCGTGCAGTGTTATCCCAAGATGTAGTAACAATTTTGTTGCCGTCCGGACTGAAATTTGCACTATCGACAGTATCTGTATGACCTTTAAGTTCGGCGATTTGCTTCCCTTGGACATTCCATACTCGCGCAGTTCTGTCAGAGGAAGCAGTAACAATTTTGTTGCCGTTAGGACTGAAATTTGCACTACTGACTCGACTTGTATGCCCTTGAAGTTTGGCAATTTGATTTCCTTGGATGTTCCATATCTGCACAGAATTGTCCCAAGAAGCAGTAATAATTTTATTACTGTCAGGACTGAAATTTGCACTCCAAACATAACTTGTATGCCCTTGAAGTTCTACGATTTGATTTCCTTTAAGATCCCATACCCGTACAGTGTTGTCCCAAGAAGCAGTAACAATTTTGTTGCCGTCCGGACTGAAATTCGCACTACTGACCTGATCTGTGTGCCCATTGAGCACAGCTAGTTGGTTACCATTGAGATCCCAGACTCTCGCCGTTTTGTCCCAAGAAGCAGTAACAATCTTATTACCGTCTGGACTAAAGTTTGCGCTATCAACAATATATGTATGTCCAAGGAGTTCACCGATTTGCTTCCCTTGGACATTCCATACTCGTGCAGTAGTGTCATCGGACGCGGTGACAATTTTGCTACCGTCAGGGCTAAAATTTACGCTCCTAACATAACTTTTATGACCTTTAAGTTTGGCGATTTGATTCCCTTGGAGATCCCAAATTCGTGCTGTTGTGTCATAGGATGCAGTAACAATTTTGCTACCATCTGGGCTAAAATTCGCACGCCAGACATAGCTTGTATGTCCCTTAAGTTCGGCAATTTGTTTTCTTTTAACATCCCATACTCTAACTGTGCAGTCATTGGACACCGTTAGAATTTTGTTGCCATCTGGGCTAAAATTTGCACCCCTAACGGTATCTGTATGTCCTTTAAGTTCAGCGATTTGATTTCCTTTGAGATTCCACACTCGCGCCGTGTTATCTAAGGATGCAGTAATGATCGTGTTACCATCTGAGCTAAAATTTGCGCGAATTACATCACTCGTATGCCCTTGGAGTTCAGCGATCTGGTTACCTTTCACATCCCATACTCGCGCAGTGTTGTCAGAGGAAGCGGTAACGATTTTGTTGCCGTCTGGGCTAAAACATACACTATCGATAATGTAAGTATGCCCTTTAAGTTCGACAATTTGATTACCTTGTAAATCCCACACTCGTGCCGTCTTATCATAGGATGCAGTAACAATTTTGCTGCCATCCGGGCTAAAACTCACACTCCTAACATAGCTTTTATGACCTTTGAGTTCGGTAATTTGATTACCTTGTAAGTCCCACACTCGCGCTGTGTTGTCAGAGGAAGCTGTAACAATTTTACTGCCGTCTGGGCTAAAGTTTGCATTAACNACATAG
>NZ_CBDDRA010000052.1:11205-13908 GCF_965232925.1 Tumidithrix helvetica PCC 7403 | reverse complement strand
ACATAGCTTTTATGACCTTTGAGTTCGGTAATTTGATTACCTTGTAAGTCCCACACTCGCGCTGTGTTGTCATAGGATGCAGTAACAATTTTACTGCCGTCTGGGCTAAAGTTTGCACTAACGACATAGCTTTTATGACCTTTGAGTTCGGTAATTTGATTACCTTGTAAGTCCCACACTCGCGCTGTGGCATCATCAGAGGAAGTGATGATCTTGCTAGCATCAGGGCTGAAGTTCGCATATCTAACAGTATCTGTATGACCTTTAAGTTCGGTGATTTGCTTTCCTTGTACAGTCCAAACTCGCGCAGTTCTGTCAGAGGAAGCGGTGACAATTTTGCTACCATCAGGGCTGAAATTTACACTATTTACAGCACTCGTATGTCCTTGAAAGCGGTTTTGCTCAGGTACTTGATAAATTGCTTGCAGTAAGATGGGTAAAACATCAGACTGTTTAATTTCTTTCCAATTCATTGAACGTTTTTCAATCTGCTTGAGCTTATACCCCGCTCTTAAAGCTGATAGTAGAGATTCGATTCCAAGATTATCTAAAAATGCAACTTTAGCGTTTACACTCTCCAGTTTGACCTCTGCCAGCGCAATCAGTTCTCTTGCAATCTCATTTGCTTGACTCAGAGTCTCATTCACCTTTTCTACAGTCTCCCTTGCCAAGCGTTCTGATTCTAACTTCAGGTCGATTTCACGCTTCTCTGTATTCCGACTATCGCGTAAAAACTGCTCGTCTTCATCGCTCAGTCGCTTTCCCTTCGCCCAAATTTCCGCATCCTCTAGTGCCTGCCCTCGCAGTAAAAACGATTCCTTTTGCTCCTCGCCTTCCTCTTGCCATGCCCTCAAAGCCTCTGCATAAAAAGATGGACGCAAATCTGCTAAAGCCCGATCGCACCACGTTTGATTAAACACCACAGCATAGATTGGGTTGTAAACCATCAGCCTTCCATCCCGCTTCACCACCAAACCCGTTAAACGCAACTGCATTTGTTCGCTACTCTCATCCGCAGCAATGCCGTCACTATCTAAAACCTGCTGATACAGCCCCAATAATCGTCCTCTCCCTCGCTCGTCACTATGCAAAATCCGATCGCGTATTGTTTTCAAATGAGGTGGCACATCCTGCGCTTCCCAATTCTCGACAATCTTGGCATAGACAACCTGTTCCACCAGCTCCGACGCATACAACGACAGATCGGTATTCTGTATCAATAAATTCAATAACTTCTGCGTTAAAAACGGCTGTCCGCCTGTCCAATACAGGACTGCTTGCAAAACTGCCTGCGGATCGCTTACTTTCCCTTCCAACCCTCTAACTAGTGGCGTTGCCTCATGCAATTGAAACCCACTCATTTCGATGGGATACCCAATATTAAACGACAATCGCTGACCGCTACGAATTAGATCGTAGGGCGTTGCAACGCCCAGAAAAGCAAATGTGAGGCGATTGTATTCAGGCTTCTCGGCGCGGCGTTCGTATAACGAGCGGATCAACACAAAAAATCCATCGGTATCAAACTTGAGGCTGAGCAGGTTATCCACCTCCTCCACAAAAATTACGATGCTTTGCGTGGTTTGGGGTAGCAGCACGTCATCGATAAACTCATAAAACCGCTCTACTACCGAAATCGACTGGGCATCCAGTTCCTTCCACCACTTTGAGAAATCAATCCGATCCTCCAGATGCAAATCGCAGATCAAGCGCTTGATCGTTCCCGCATACCATTGGTCTTCGCGCAACGTCGTCCCTCGCGTCTGCGGATCGATCACGGCACAGAGCGCCCCATCTTCCTGTAACTTTTGCATGGCGCGCACGCGCAAACTCGACTTGCCCATCTGGCGCGAGTTAAACACAAAACAATATTCGCCATTCTTGAGGCGATCGTAAATCTCGCGATCGGCTTGGCGCTCCACATAGGCAGGCGCATCGACCGCAAGGCTGCCACCCACTTGATAGCTAAATGGAGTGGTGGGACTTGCTTGCTGCGATTCAGGTAGATTCGTCATGGCTTACAGATATTTTCAGAACGTAATTTACCTCGATCTCTTCTCGATGCCACACATTTGTCTATCACTGTCTGTGGCGTTGGGGTTGGTGGAGAGATAGTCGTGCAGCTTCTCGCAGCCAAGCACGAACAGGCGATCCAAATCGCTTTCAATGTTATTCCATACCCGCGCTGTTTTATCATCGGAAGCAGTGACGATTTTCCTACCATCAGGGCTAAAAGTTGCGCTCCTGAGAGCATTTGTATGACCTTTTAGTTCGACAAGTTGGTTACCTTGGAGATCCCATACCCGCGCTGTTTTATCATCGGAAGCAGTGACGATTTTTCTACCATCAGGGCTAAAAATTGCGCTCCTGAGAGCATTTGCATGACCTTTTAGTTCGACAAGTTGGTTACCTTGGAGATCCCATACCCGCGCTGTTTTATCATCGGAAGCAGTGACGATTTTTCTACCATCAGGGCTAAAAATTGCACTATTGACATAATTTGTATGACCTTTTAGTTCGACAAGTTGGTTACCTTGGAGATCCCACACTCGTGCCTTTTTATCAACGGAAGTAGTGACAATTTTGTTGCCGTCAGGGCTAAAAGTTGCGCTCCTGAGAGCATTTGCATGACCTTTTAGTTCGGTCAGAAGGTTACCTTGGAGATCCCATATCCGCGCTGTTTTATCATNNGAAGCAGTGNNT
>NZ_CBDDRA010000052.1:0-11106 GCF_965232925.1 Tumidithrix helvetica PCC 7403 | reverse complement strand
GTGACGATTTTCCTACCATCAGGGCTAAAAGTTGCGCTCCTGAGAGCATTTGTATGACCTTTTAGTTCGGTCAGAAGGTTACCTTGGAGATCCCATATCCGCGCTGTTTTATCAGCGGAAGCTGTGACAATTTTGCTACAGTCAGGGCTAAAATTCGCTGTATTGACATAATTTGTATGACCTTTTAATTCGACCAGAAGGTTACCTTGGAGATCCCATACCCGCGCTGTTTTATCAGCGGAAGCTGTGACAATCTTGTTACCATCGGGGCTAAAATTTGCACTATTAACTGGACTTGTATGTCCATTTAATTCGACGAGTTGGTTACCTTGGAGATCCCACACCCGTGCCATATTGTCAGCGGAAGCCGTGACAATATGGCTACCGTCAGGATTGAAATTCGCGCTATTGACATAGCTTGTATGCCCATTTAGTTCGACGAGTTGATTGCCTTGAAGATCCCACACCCGTGCTGTATTGTCAGCGGAAGCCGTGACAATCTTGTTACCATCGGGGCTAAAATTTNCACTATTAACTGGACTTGTATGTCCATTTANTTCGACGAGTTGATTGCCTTGAAGATCCCACACCCGTGCTGTATTATCAGCGGAAGCCGTGACAATCTTGTTACCATCGGGGCTAAAATTTGCACTATTAACTGGACTTGTATGCCCATTTAGTTCGACGAGTTGATTGCCTTGAAGATCCCACACCCGTGCTGTATTGTCAGCGGAAGCCGTGACAATCTTATTACCATCGGGGCTAAAATTTACACTATTAACTGGACTTGTATGTCCATTTAGTTCGACGAGTTGATTGCCTTGAAGATCCCACACCCGTGCTGTATTGTCAGCGGAAGCCGTGACAATCTTGTTACCATCGGGGCTGAAATTCGCACTCTTGACAGTATTTGTATGCCCTTTAAGTTCGACAATTTGATTACCTTGTAAATCCCACACTCGTGCCGTTTTATCATCGGAAGCAGTGACGATTTTGCTACCGTCAGAGCTGAAATTCACATTATTAACTGGACTTGTATGACCTTGTAAACGATTTTGCTCTGGTACGCGATAAATCGCTTGTTGCAAGATTGCTAAAACATCTTGTTTTAGCTCTTGCCAGTCCTGAGATCGATTGGAAATCTGCTTCAACTTGTCGCCAGCATTCAAAGCTAATAACAAGAATTCAATACCATGATTATCTAAAAAAGCAACCTTGGCATTGACAGCCTGAAGTTTTACATCTGCCAGTGCAATTTGCCCAATCGCTTTTTGCCTAGCTTCTTCCATCATAGAAACTTTTCTATTAGAGTCCAATACCACTAAACCTGCCATCCCAGCAGCGACAAGCATTACCGCCAAAACAAACGAACCAATCTGCACCCGCTTTTTGGCTTTCTGATTTGCCTTTTTGAGAATCTGATTTGCCTCTTCAGCTGTCTCTCGTGCCAGTCGTTCCACTTCAAGCTTGCGGTCTGCCTCTTGCTTTGCAACCTCCCGACTCGTAGTCAAAAACTGTTCATCCTCATCGCTTAACCGCTTCCCCTTCGCCCACGTCTCTGCATCCTCCAACGCCTGCCCCCGCAGTAAAAAAGCCTCTTTTTGTTCCTCACCTTCCTCTTGCCACGCCCTCAAAGCTTCAGCATAAAAAGACGGACGCAAATCTGCCAACGAGCGTTCCACCCATTGCTGATTAAACACCGCAGCATAGATGGGATTGTAAACCATCAACCTTCCATCTCGTTTGACGACCAAACCCGTCAACCGCAACTGCATCTGTTCGCTACTCTCATCCGCAATAATGCCGTCACTATCCAAAATCTGCTGATACAGCCCCAACAAGCGCCCCCGTCCGCGTTCGTCGCTTTGCAAAATCCTGTCCCTAATCGTCTTGAAATGCGGCGGCACATCTTGAGATTCCCAACGATCAATAGCTTTTGCAAACACAATTCGTTCCACCAACTCCTGTGGCGACAGCGATAAATTTGCTTCGCTCGCAATCAGATTCAATAGCTTTTGCGTCAAAAATGGCTGACCGCCCGTCCAAGCTAAAAGCGATCGCATTACAGCCTCTGGATCTCCGACCTTACCAACCAACCCTTGCTGTAAAGGTTCCGCCTCATGCAGTTGAAAACCGCTCATCTCCACCGCAAAACCAATATTAAACGTAGAGCGCTGCTTCCCCCGAATCAAGTCTGAGGGCGTGGTTACACCGAGCAGGGCAAAGGTAAGGCGATTGTAATTGGCATTTTGGGTGCGACTTTCATAGAACGAGCGCAACAAGATGAAAAAATCATCGACTTCAAATTTCAGGCTGAGCAGACTATCAATTTCTTCAACAAAAATGACGATCGGCTGCGAGATCTGTTCGAGCAAAATTTCCGTGATGAAGTCGTGAAAGCGTTGGACTGCGGAGATCGACTGCGCCTCTAAATCGCGCCACCATTCTCGAAAATCAAATTTTTCTGCCAGTTCAAAGGTGGTTACTAAGTTTCTGATAACACCTGCATACCACTGATCTTCTCGCAGTTGCGTACCAATAATCTGCGGATCGATCGTGGCGCAGGCAACCCCATCTTGCTGCAACTTTTGTATCGCCCTCACTCGCAAACTCGATTTGCCCATCTGGCGAGAGTTAAACACAAAGCAATATTCACCATTCTTGAGGCGATCGTAAATCTCGCGATCGGCTTGTCGCTCTACATAGGCAGGCGCATCGACAGCAAGACTGCCGCCAACTTGATATGTGAATGCGATCGAGTTACTCATAATGGTGGGTGATTGCCTGCTGCATAGAGAATACGGCGAAGATTGACTACTCCTTCACGATTTAGTTTGAGAAGCTCTACAGTTACTCTTCCTGTTGGCGTTAAACCAATGATTTCGCAGTAGTCATAATTCCAAGTAAAGTGGTCTTCCCATTTTTGTTGTCGAGGATGATAGAGATTTGTGATTTCAAGCGTAACAGGATCGAGTCCCTGAGTTTTCGTATGTTTATAGTTATTACATCCTTGACAGGCAAGAGCGAGATTATCGGATGAATTCGTGCCCTTTTTAGCGATCGGGATAATATGTTCGACAGAAAGATTTTGCATAGCAAAAATCTGTTGACTTTTGCAATATTCACAACATCCTTTTGCCCTTTCAGTGACAGTTCGTCTGAGTTTTCTACCAATTGGCTTAGAATTCATGATCCCTTTGGTTGAAGCTGAAATTCTTGAATCACAGCAGTTAGAGAAGTTTGGCGAAGTTTGGCTAACTCAGATATACGTTCGAGCCGTTTTACTTCCAATGCTTCAACGCGATCGCTCAGATCCAATAATTCTTGATATTCCTCATCAGTAATGATTTCAGCGCGGCGTTTGCTGATTAGTGTGTGATAACGCTCTTGGAGTTGGAGTGGAATACTTTGGTTAATTTGTTGAAGTAATAAGGATTGTTCTTTAGGCAGATTCGGGGCTTTGCGCTGTGATTTTACGCGAATTATTTGCGCTAACAGTTGCTCTAGCTCAGTTGAGTTTAGTTGCTCTACGGTTTGGATCAGTTGTTCAAAGGGAAGCTGAGCTTCGATTTTGATCTGGGTCATAATTTGGCTCGTTAGGTGATAGTCATAGGTGGTGTGTTAGGTCGTTGGCGGAACAACTGAAAAAATTGCATTGGGCGTTAGCTCGAGATTGGGAAAGGTCTGAGAAATAAGAGAATCGCCATCGGCAAACTCGGTTACGTCATACCATCCATCAGAAATTATCAGCACGGAGATCTTGGCTTCAAGCGGATCGACAATCCAATATTCTGGAATATCGCGCGCTGCATATTCAGTGCGTTTAGCCCGATAATCGGTGATTTTTGTGGAAGGACTCACCACTTCCACCACGAGCAAAGGTGGCGATAGGTCAAAGCCGATAACTGCTTCGCGTTCCTGTAAAGCCAGCCAATCATCGCGCTGCATCACCACCACATCAGGAATCCGCGCCGTATCGAGTCCAATACCACGGGGACAGCGCACCCCAATCTGACCCTGACGCGCAATCCAAGGTTGAGCGATTCGGTTGATTTCGGCATCGATCGCCCGATAAATCCGATCGATTACCTCGCCATGCTGCCCCGTCCCTATTGCCATTGGGATTAATTCTCCATCCACCAGTTCGTATTTTGTATCCGCATCATCAAAGTAGTTTAGATAATCCGCAAAACTAACTCTGTTTTTAGCAATGGCAATTGTCATAGGATTAGTCTCTGTTTATCACTGAACTTACACAGACAAATTACGCAGGCAAAGATTTGCGATTTGTACCATAATTTTCTACCTCAGTCTAACTTTTTCACTTCTGACATCAGGTTGGTATCGCTAAGCGATCGCGAAAATATTGACGATACAAGCTGCATCGCGGCGTCACATTGTTTTCGACCCGCACCACCAGCCCCATACTATCCAGTTTAAACGCTTCCTCTGCCCTCAACCGCACGGGGGTGTCAGAATTCACCACCGTTTGCATCGCTTTAGCCAAGTCAGCATGTTCTTCCAAGGTTCGCAAGAGACCGAGCAAATGGCTGCTATAGATTCCCGCCTCCGATGGCGATGTTTTGAGGAATTCATCTAACGAGAGATCGCCAGAGGCAATACGATAGAGCGCCGATCGCACCAAATAAGGATGACCACCAATTAACCCCATTAATTGACTAATCTCAGGCTCAGCCCAAGCCAACCCATGTTGCCCTACGAGGGTTTGCACCTGCGTTACCGTAAACTCGCCCAACTCGATCGGCAAGCCCACGTTAAACGGCGATTGATTGATATCCTTTTGAGCGTAAGATTCTTGCGAATGCACGATAATCAGACGCAGCTTGCGCCATAACGGCTTGATCCGAGAGCTTTCATACCAACCGCGCAGCAAGCCGCAAAAATCTACCTCAATATCGGGATACTTAAAGATGCGATCGAAATTATCTAAGGCAAGCACGAGGGGGCGATCGGACTCCGTTAGCAAATACTTTTCAAAATAGTCCGTACTATTGTCATTCGCACCAAAAATATCATCCCAATACTCATCCACCTTGACTTTGACATCGAGCTGTTTGCCCACAGACGCGCAAAACCACTGCATGTACTTATCGAGGTCGGCAAATAACTTTTGGTTTGCTTGCTCCAAATTCAAAGTCACCGTCCGATATCCTTGCTGCTTGGCGCGATCGAGAATCCGAATCATCAAAGATGATTTACCCATGCGCTGCGGCGACTTAATCCGTATCAAGGAGCCCGATTTACCGATTTCCTCATAGCAACGCTGCTCGTAGGGGGAATGGACGTAAAACGGCGAATCGATACTCACCTGTCCTTCGGGAGACTCTAAATGCAGGTTGGGCTGTTTTTGGGATTCTTGATTAGGAGGTTTCCCGTGAATGACAGTGGACTCATCTTCCAAATTTTGACCCAAAAACTTTTCGAGCGCTTGCAGGGCAGAGGTTGCATCCTCGTATCTCTGACGACAGTCGTAGCGCACCATGCGATCGAGAATAGCAGCAAGACCCGCTCGAATATCAATTACCACCTGATTCTCTGCCAGTTGCTTGCGACACAAAGCCCAACTATATTCGCCCGTGTAGTTGTCTTTGGGTAATTGCTTCGGACTTAATCCTGTCAGGGCTTGAAAGCAGAGCATTCCTACGGCATAGATATCGCTGCTAAAATTCGGCTGTCCAGCCATTTGTTCGTTGGGCATATACCCCGGAGAACCGATTGCCACGGTCAGGGTGCTGGTTTGTTCCGACGAGTTAGCAACTGGCTCGCTCACCTTTTTTACTGCACCAAAATCGATCAGGACGAACTTGCGATCGCTGCTGCGTCGGATTAAATTTGCGGGCTTGATATCGCGATGAATCACATTCTGTTGGTGCACGAATGCTAGAACGTGCAAAACATCTTGCAAAAGCTCGATGACTTTGGCTTCATCGAACCGCCGATCTGGAGCGATTTCTGCATCCAAGGCTTGACCTTCAATATATTCTTGGACGAGATAAAACTCACCATCTTGCTCGAAGTGCGCCATTAGTCGTGGAATCTGGTCTGTGCGATCGCCGAGTCGATATAGGGTCTCTGCCTCGCGATCGAACAGTCGCTTCGCAATTTGCAAGGTTTCAGGATCGTTCGCTCTGGGCTTGAGTTGCTTGACCACGCAAAGCGAACTGCCGGGCAAATGCGCATCTTTTGCGAGAAATGTCTGACCGAAACCGCCACCGCCCAGATGCTCGATCGTCTGATAATGTCCAGCTAATGTTGATGGAATCGCTTTGTCCATGATGCGTTTTTTGCGGCAACTTTCTATAACCTTAAATGATATTTAGCTAAAAAAAACCTTTCCCCAAAAGAAATTAATTTTTGCAGCTTCAAATCGGTTATGGATTGTTGGGTGTGGGCGCACATCCAAATTATAGGTCTAACGAAAATATTTACATCCACGTATCCAAAAGAGAAAAAGCGATCGCTAATGGTGTGAAAAATTATCAATCACTGACTAAAGTCTTGCAGAATTGAATCGACATCAATATCCCCCACCTCTAGACCCTTAAGCAAACCATTCACCACCGCCATATCAATTTCCGCGATCGCACCTTTCGCAATCATCTGACCCGCGATCGCCGCGCCCAATCTTTCAGTCAATCCAGCATATCGACCGCTTTCACCTGTGGGGCTTTGCACCTCATAAGTACCAGAAACCTGCGAAGTTCTAAGGGAATTATCGCCATTCCCATATTCCAACGCTGCCCGATCCGCCGCGATTGCCTCTTGAGTCCGTCGCGCCAAGGCTCCCGCCCGAAATTCTTTCGCCTTTTCGGTATTGATTAACTCAGAGAGTTTGTTCAGTCCAGCCTCGCTCCAACAGGTCTCACCATCAGGATTGTTGTTATCCCACAGCCCTGCGACTTGTTCCGCTTTTCGAGACTTAACCTGACGAACGGTTTCGGGCGCACATCCCAAAATCTCCGCGACTTCGCGATTTGAGTAGAACTTAGGCATGGTAATGATTTCAGACATGGATCGCGCTCCGTTACAAAAAGATGGAAACAGGATCGCATGGGTGTCACAGTCTAAGCAAGATTTGGATCGCGCTCCGTGACATTCTCTACATTATTGGGATCGGCAAGCGTTACAACGAGTTCGACCTCTGATGTTTGCGGTAATCCCACGGTCTTTCATAATCTCCATTCCATACGCCCAACCTCTTGGACTTTGCCTCAGATTCAGCAGAAGCGATCGCCTGTCGGTGAGGACAATTTTTAGAATATCGCTCGTAGTGGTAAGCCAACCCAGATCGAACCATCTCTGCATTGACGAATAACTGCTTGTCCCCCTTCACTACCTCCACTTCAGCAACCGTCCGACCGTAGCGATCGCGTTCGATCTCTGTAACTAAAACCCTGCCACCATTGATCGCCATCAGTTCCCTTAACTTTGCCCTTGACGCTTGTCCGAGGGGTTGAGATCGTTCGGGCGCATCGATACCGCAGAAACGGATTTTCACTTCCTCGCTATGGCAGCGAACTACAATCGTGTCGCCATCGCTGACTCTTTTAACTTCGCATGACTTTGCCAATCGTTTTACCGATCGCGCGATCGCCGCCGAATCTACTACGGGTTCAATTATCTCTTGCTGTCGATCGTGCCATACAAAAGCCGCTCCTGCAAGCGCGATCGCCACAACAATTCCTGCAATAAATTTCCGCCTCATTTTCGCTACCTAAGAAAAAAGCCTTAGCTCTTGCATAGACAGAAGCTAAGGGTATGATTGATGAATGAATGTTTTTCCTCGAAATCTCTTTTAAATCATTTCGAGGGTCTAAGCAATGTTTTCTAAGTTTTCTAAAAAATCTGCAAAGCCTATGGCTGCTTTGTTGAGCGTAGTTGCCATCGGCGGAACGATTAACATTCAAGCTGCGGGTGCGCTGACAGTTCAAAAAAATAGCGATGGCACGGCAATCCACGTCGGTGAGTTGCAGCCAAGTACGTCCACTGAGTTTATTTTTACTGGGGTAACGCAGACCAAATCGGTCGTATCGAATGGTTGCGGCGGACTCGTCCTCAAGGGGAATAACGCAGCTCCATTGCCCAGTTTGATTACCGTGAATGGAACGCAGATTGATATTTCCACGCTACCCCTTGGCTTGAAGCCTACTTGCTCGGGCGGTAGCTACAACGTGCCTCCAAGCGGAAATTTCAAAGTTTCCGCAACAGAGGTTTTCATCATCAACCAAACACCCAACGCTGCCATCCAAGTATCCTACGATGGCTCTACCGTGCGGCGGGTGACCTCCAATGCCTGCGGGCTGGCTAAGGTCTCAAAATCTGGAACCTTCACACCCAATGGAGCGTTTACCATTACTGGTCAATCTGGCAATTTCAATTTCAATAGTTTGCCTGTCGTGCAGAACCCTGACATCTGCAAGAATGGCGTTCTCTACCGCGCCGTAAACTAGTTCTCGTTCCCCTTCACCAACCTTTGGATGCGTCCGGCTTGCGCCCTCATTCTCGACCGAGTTTGAGCGGCGCTTATTTTTTTGCGATCGAATTCATTCAATCGCGCAATCTGCTCGATCGTCGAAGATTCTCCCATGCGATAGGCAATCTCGATTAATTTAGATCGTGCTTCCTCTCGTTTGACAATGGTGGTTTCGAGGTTTGCTTGGTCTTTCATTTGCTCGAACTGGATTAAAGCATCCAAAACCTTACCCGCGATCGCGATCGTCGCTTCGTTCTTCGCTTTTTCGAGTTGGCCCAACTTGATTTGCAGATCGGCATTAGCCTGATTGTTTTTTGTCTGATTCGCGTCGCTCAATGCCCTACCAGAAATTATCGTCGGCAAGGCTTCAAACAAAAGCCGCGAATCCAAACTCGCGCGAATTTCGCCCGGTGCTAGTGGCTTGGAATTTTGTAAAAGTATGGGTGCGATCGCCGCGACATAGGGCGTTATCGTCTCAAAGAAACTCCCCTGCCCTTGCACCTTCGCCAGCTTCACCGCTTCGCCAGCATTGGCAATCTGGATCTCGATCGCCTTCAGCTCGGGACTGTTTTTGATTGCTAAATCCTGCAACTGCCGCACGCATTCAGCACTCGCATCGAGGCAAGGCAAGTCGCCCTTAAGCAAAGCATCCTGTTCGGCATCCTCGCGATCGCTGAGTTTATCATCCAAATTCTCCCGATCCTGTGATGTATTCGCAGGATCGGTGGGTTCAGTCGGCTCTTTGGGGACTGTGGTTCTAGGGGAAGTGGCAGGAACAACAGGCTTTTTCTCAATTTGAATTATTGGGCTTGGTAATCGGTTCCCAGACGGGCTTGGCAACTTCAGATCCTTTGCTGTTTGGGCGTATGCGCCGATCGCCCCTATCGGCAACCCGAAACAGCAACTCAACATCCATGCGATTGTTCGTTTGCGAGACATACTTGATCCTCTTCACTTCTCCTGCATACTGGGCTTTGACTACCGATAGCTCGGTCAACTTATTGTCAACATCGGCGATTTTTTGTTTGAGGTCGGCGATTCTAAACTGCCGCTCTTGTTCGCCCCGCTGGTATTCTGCTAGGGATTTTTGATACTCGGCAAGCGATCGGTTTTGTTCCAGTGCGATGCGTACCTCGGCTTGCTCCGCCTCGTATTCTTTGAGCGATCGCCCCGATTTCTCGGTCTCCAGTTTGCCCAGTTCTAATTGCATATTCGTTTCTTCAACTTTGAGGGCTGCCTGCAACTCAGCTAACTTTTGTTGCTCGTGCGCCTCAACACCAGGGGGAAGATCTCGTGCGTTAAGCGTAGAAATTAGTTCGAGTTTTTTCTGTTGGAGCGAAACCCTATCCTCAGCAGCTTTGATTTTCAGCCTTTGCAGGTCGATGCTTGCTTCAGTCTGGGCGAAGCTTTGTTCTGGTAACCGAGGTACTTTCTTGATGGTGAGAGGCTCGATAGGTTTTGGTACTTCCAAGGAGAGCCGCTTGACCGCGCTTTCATACTCTGACTTTTGCAACAGCAGGCGATCGCGCTCCTCCTTGCGATCTGAAATTACTTGATTGACCTGTACGAAATCCCCTTGCTTTACCTTCAAGTCTGATGGATCGCCGATCGTCAGGGTCACTTTTAAAATCTTCGGCGAATCGCTTCCACTAGAACTAGCAGGGGGTTGACTAGGTTTAACTTCTGACTGAGCGATCGCATTGGAAATTGGCACCTTGCCACCGATCCAAAACCCAAAACTAACTCCCAAACAAATTGCGATCGTACCAGCGGCGAGTTGCGCTTTTGTAAACTTACGCTTGAGTTTACGCTTGGCATCCCTATGCTTTTCCAGCGTGGCAAGTGCCGAAGAGCGAATCCTCTCTCGAGCGCCATCATCGATCATTTTCTGAGCGATCGCTTCTCCCAACCGCTCGGGTAGATTGTCGTATCGGTTCATCGCTTCTTACCTTAATGATGAGTTTCCCATTCGTGATAAAACTGTCTAGAATTGGCTCTAGATTTTGCTTTTGAGCGTTTAAGAGTTCGATTTGCCCTCCTGATAATTTAAAAACGTTAAATTTTTTCTGTTCTAGGGGAAGCCTGAGCGTTTCGGCGTTATCCACCAATAAAGTGCCCGAAATAAAGGCATTGTCGGGAACTGTCTGTAACAGCTCAGAGACCAGTTGCTCTTTAGGCTCGACCTCGATCGCTTGAATAGATATTTTTTCACCAAGCCTTGTTTCTACGCTAGAGGGGCGGATCTGAGATTGCTCGGTCTTACCAATTTGGAACAGATCGCCGCGATCGTTTTTGGCAATTACTGTATTCTCGCTACCCGAGGCAATCACCTTAAATTCTTTGCCCTCAATCTTTTCAGAGGTAGCCGAATTCAGTCCCCACACTTTTACAAACACCTGTTGGTCCGAACCGTATTTTTTAAACACATCTGCCGCTGTGTCTGCCCCTTTAAAAAAAGTACGCTCGAAGATTTCTGTAAAACCGCCGTTGCTAATGGGAGCATCTCAATTAGGCACTGAGCAAATATACTTAGGGGCATAGAAATAACCGTTGAGGTAAGCACAACGATGCTTCAAGACTTGAGCAACATTGTGACGGTTCCATTGAGCACC
>NZ_CBDDRA010000051.1:0-19142 GCF_965232925.1 Tumidithrix helvetica PCC 7403 | reverse complement strand
CTTTGAGATAGTCAATTAAGCTCTTTTCCACGTCTTTCAGACTAAATATAGGTAAACAACCATATATTTACCTATATTTATCTTTTTTATTTCTTCTATCTCAAGAATGAAACAGCCCTGCGATAGGGCAGGGGGATCAAACCTCACGGTTCCAGTAAGTCAGCTTGCATTGTTCCGAAATCCTTAACCAGAACTCAGGTTAATTGACGGAGAACATTGTGCTATCGGTGTTTTGCAATCCAAAACTACCGCTTCAAAAAGCCATATCCTTGTTCTATAACGTAGTCAATCAAATAACCCTTGAAATGAAACTGCACCCTGTTATGGTAAAGGAACAAATAACTTTAACCCATCTGGGCAGTAGGAGGCAGCGATGAATAACGTAATTGAACTCACTTCAGAGCAGGATCTTTACCTTAGGAATTTTGAAGATCTAGTCCAGGGAATGTCTAGCGAACAGGCTCGAAAATTACTGGTCGAACAGCAAAAACTGATGATGTTTCGACAAAAGAGGTCGCAGGAACTATTAGATTCACTTTGGAGCAGAGTTTTAGACTCAGAAGCTATATAGGCTCTGATTCGTAAAACATCTCGTGAGAACAGGCGCAGGAAATTCTCAGTGAGCTATAATCGCTGATTACTTTAACATGCTCTTTTCGTTCAATTTATGAAAGCAATTTAGATAATTAAACTTGCATTCCCGATCTAGGAGGCTTGTTTGATTTGTCACTCAACGCAATGCCCATGAAACTCACTGCCCAACGCTATTCTAACTCAGATCGGCTGCGACAGCTTGTCACTCTCGCCGCGATCCTTGGCAGTATTGCCGTCAATACAATATCGAACCTCTTCCCGCTGAATGGCGTAAATATTGGTGTTCTGTCTAACACCCTCTTTACTTCTGTCCTAATTATTCCCGCCAACTATGCCTTTGCGATTTGGGGACTAATTTATATCGGTCTCATTGCCTTTGGGATTTATCAATTCCAACCCTCACAGCGCCAAAATCCTAGCCTACAGCGCTGTGGATACCTACTTGTTTTCGCATCCTTAGCGCAATGCGTTTGGATCTATCTCTTTCTTGCGCGTCTTTTTCCATTATCTTTAGTGGCGATGTTGGGGATCTTGTTCCCCCTTATTGGTATGTACCAGCGCCTCGGCATTGGTCAGCAACGCATTTCGCGACAAGAGCGATGGTTTATTCACATTCCCATCAGCGTTTATCTCGGTTGGATTACAGTTGCTACGGTCGTTAACGTCGCGATCGCACTCTATAGTCTCAACTGGAATGGTTGGGGGATCGCTCCTCCCATTTGGACAGCAATCGTGATGACGATCAGCACCGCGATCGCTGTTCTCATCGTCATCAAACATCACGACACCGCCTACGCCCTCGTCATGATTTGGGCATTGGTCGCGATCGCGATCCGCCAGATCAATACGCCGTTGATTGCCATGACAGGTGTGGTGATGGCGAGCGTTCTGGTAGTCATCTCTGCCACTTCTATGTATCTAGCTGCCACCGATCGCCCTAAAAAACGGAAGAACGGATCTCGGCGACCCCATAGAGTCGGTTGAGGGAATTGTCCCGCAACTTTTAAACCTTTCAATACAATTTTCTTGGAGCTTTTATGACCTCTTCTCCTTTAAGTGAAGGCACTCTCGTCACCATTATTGGTGAAACAGTATTACAAGAACGGTTGATCCATCTGCTCACCGAACTAGGTGCGCCTGGCTACACCATTATTCCAGCACAAGGCTCGGGCAGTCATGGGAGACGTATGAGCGATATGGCCGGCTATAACACCAACATTGAGCTTAAAACCATTGTTACCTCAGCGGTATCTGACCAATTGCTAGAAGAGCTTAAGACTTTGCAGACTTCCCATGCTTTAATTGCTTTCCGACAACCTGTAGCGGGTTTGTTTGCTTAGATCGGCGCTTGTTTTAATCACTCCAGCACTACAATAAGGAAGAGGGTATGAGCACTTGGTATAAGCTGGACTCAGCCGAAGTATTGCAACAATTGGATACGAATGTCGATCGCGGTTTGAGCCAAGCTGAAGTTACTGACCGTTTAAAGAAATATGGCTTCAATGAGCTGACCGAGGAACCAAGAGAGAGTCTCTGGCAAATTCTATGGAAGCAACTGACGGCAACGATGGTCGTGGTTTTGATCGTGGCGGCTCTGATCTCAATTGCTTTGCGGGACTATATCAATGCTGGTGCGATTTTTGCCATTGTTGCGTTTAATGCCATTTTG
The DNA here is from genome assembly GCF_965232925.1 of Tumidithrix helvetica PCC 7403. Classification (NCBI taxonomy): domain Bacteria; kingdom Bacillati; phylum Cyanobacteriota; class Cyanophyceae; order Pseudanabaenales; family Pseudanabaenaceae; genus Tumidithrix; species Tumidithrix helvetica. The sequence continues at coordinate 16,879 of NZ_CBDDRA010000051.1, read as the reverse complement.
GGAGTTCGGCAAGAATATCAGGCAGGTCAGGCGATCGCCGCTCTCAAAAAGCTGGCGGTGTCCACGGTTAAAGTGCATCGGGACGATCGCTTGCAGGAAATCTCCGCTCGCCAACTTGTGCCCGGTGACATCGTTCTGCTGGAAACTGGGAACCTAGCCTCAGCAGATTACCGTTTATTGGAAAGTTCCAATCTACAGATTCAGGAATCCTCACTGACGGGGGAATCAGAGCCAACTGATAAAAATGCTCAAACGCTAATCAATGCGTTACCCAAGACGGAGCCACCGTTAGCGGATCGGCACAATATGGCATACATGGGAACCGTAATCACCTATGGGCGAGGATTAGCGGTAGTCACCGAAACGGGCAACGATACAGAGCTAGGACATGTTGCTACGGCAATTCAAACGGTACAGCCCAAACCAACGCCACTTCAGCATCGACTGGATCAACTCGGCGTCAGAATGGCGATCGTCACGATGGTTCTCGTGGTCGCGATCTTTGGGCTAGGTCTGCTGCGAGGTGAAGAATTGTCGTTAATGTTCCTCACCGCTGTAAGTTTAGCTGTCGCCGCTATCCCCGAGGGGTTGCCAGCCGTTGTTACCATTACCCTAGCCCTAGGGGCGCAGAGAATGCTGAAACAGCACGCCCTGATCCGCAAACTACCTGCCGTCGAAACCTTAGGTTCCGTAACGGTCATTTGTTCTGATAAGACAGGTACGCTAACCGAAAATCGCATGACTGCGACGTTTCTTGCTATGGCTGACCATCGGGTTGATTTGACCAGCCCAGAGCATCGCGCTGCCTTAAATACCTATACCGACCCTTCTCGCTTATTACCTTCTCCCTTATTACAAGAGCAACCAGAGCTGGCATGGCTCTTGACGGGCGGGGTACTCTGCAACGATGCGCGCTTGGAACCCGAGCCAGATCGTCCCCATGAGTTTCATGCCGTGGGAGATCCGACGGAAGGAGCCCTCGTGATGACCGCTGCCAGACTAGGTTTGTGGAAGGAGAAGTTAGATCAGATACTACCCCGCGTGGCAGAAGAACCCTTCGATGCAGGGTGCAAGCGGATGACAACTGTTCATACACTTCCGCCGATCGCAACTTCAATGCCAAAAGCACTGGAAATCGTCGTGTCTGAGTGCTTGAATTTCGGAGATATATCTCATATTGCCTTCACAAAGGGAAGTATTGGTAGTTTGCTGGAGATTTCCACTCAGGTCTGGGTGAATGGGAAAGCAGAAGCGATCGATGCGCATTGGCAGCAAAAAATTCGTGAGGAGAATGACCAATTAGCAAAGAATGGCATGCGCGTCTTAGGTGTTGCTTTTCGCCCCTTTACTTCGCTAAATATTGATGCCGATGGAGCCATATCCGATCGCAGAGCGACCCTAGAACAAAATCTGATCTTCATCGGTATGGTGGGAATGATCGATCCCGTGCGTCATGAAGCCAAAGAAGCCGTACAAATGTGCCGAGAAGCAGGCATTCGTCCTGTGATGATTACGGGCGATCATTCCCTCACAGCTCAAGCGATCGCGCGGGAATTGGGCATTGTTCCCAATGATTCTATTCTTACTGGACAGGAGCTATCGAATCTGTCTAAACATGCATTGCAAGAACGAGTCGAGGACATATCCATCTATGCAAGGGTTTCGCCCCAGAATAAGTTAGATATTGTGCAAGCGTTACAAAAACGCGGACATATCGTGGCGATGACGGGGGATGGAGTTAACGACGCACCTGCTTTAAAGCAAGCGGATATTGGAATTGCCATGGGCATTACAGGTACTGATGTCGCGAAAGAAGCTGCTGACATGGTGTTGTTAGATGATAATTTTGCCACCATTGTCGCCGCAACCAGAGAAGGGCGCATGATCTACGACAACATTCGTAAGTTTATCAAGTACACCTTAACGGGGAATGCCGGCGAACTCTGGGTCATTCTCCTCGCTCCATTTTTTGGACTGCCGCTACCGCTAATCCCTCTGCAAATTTTGTGGATTAATCTATTGGCAGATGGGCTACTGGCTTTAGCCTTGAGCGTAGAACCCTCAGAACGAAAAATCATGCGCCGCCTGCCTCGTCCTCCCGATGAGAGCATTTTTGGTCGTGGCGTCGGTCGAGGAATTATTTGGATCGGCCTATTACTGGGATTGGTTTTACTGGCGATCGCCTATCGCTATTGGTCTTTCGAGCAAGCAAGTTGGCAAACAATGGTATTCACCACACTTGCCCTATCGCGGATGGGCATGGCGGAAACTATGCGTTCCGATCGTGACTCTCTATTTCGGATTGGCTTACTCTCCAACAAGCCACTCTTGGGAGCCGTCTTGCTAACGTTTGGGCTGCAAATGTCAGTAATTTATATTCCCGTTTTACAAACCCTGTTCCAAACTACCCAACTATCTGCGATCGATCTGTTTGTCTGCTTTGCTTTGAGCACCATCGTCTTTGGCGCGATCGAGCTAGAGAAGTGGTTAATTCGACGAAAATTAAAAGGAGATTCTATATAAAAGTCCTAAATGGTACCTAGGAGATTCCTTTCTTTGCCGAGAAGAGTAGGGGCAATGAATTGTCCCTACTCTTCTCAAATCCAAATATTCCTAGGGTACCTCTAAAAATTCAAAATAATTGAGAATACAAACAAATTATCAAGGCTTTCAGTCTCTTTTTATTGAGAATAAGCTAATTAATAGAGATCCCTATAAGTATTTATGATGACATAGCTTTACTGAAAGCTCAGTATGCATTTAATTGTCGTCTAACAGTAAATAGCTAGAAATAGCTAGGCATCAATAAACAGATCTGCACCTTCTTGGGTGACAGCGAAACTTGCCACATCGGTGGGGGCTTTACCCATAGCCATCATTTTCTTGGCAATGCCTGGCAAAGGGATACCGACGACGGAGTCTACCCATTCGACGTTTTTACCAGTACAGATTTCAAACTTAGAACCATGGAAGGGGCAAGTAACTACACCGTTTTCAAATTTGCCTTTAGCCATGGGGAGACCGAGGTGAGGACATTTATTGGCGATCGCGCAATACTTATCACCAACTTTTGCGACGAGGACAGATTGACCGTTGGCATTGGTTTTTAGGACTTTGTTAGCACTGACATCCGTGGTGGTAGCAATTTTGGTTTTAGCCATGATAAAACACTCCTGTATGATGGGAAATTCTTAAAATTCTTGAAAATAACAACCAGATCATACAGGATCGGATGGTTGTGCAGATGAGACTCAATGTCCGACGATCGGTAATCTTGAATGGGGTAAAAAAAAAGACAGGATATGTTCGCATCCTGTCTTTTTAGAAGAAGTCCTATCTAAACGAGTTCTTTTGCCCGTTCTGCAATCAAATTCGTAAGCTCTTGGCTGCGCCTTGGCTCAGGTAAGCCCACCATCTCAGAGTTACTAGCGCCTGGGGGAACCATCGGATAGCAGTTTTCAGTCCGTTTGACTCTAAAGTCAGCCAAAACGGGACCATCATGTGCCAAAATCTGAGCAACTGCCGTTGATAGGTCGGTAGGCTCGATTACCAACATGCCCTTAATACCAAAGGCATCCGCTAACTTGACAAAGTCAGGCATTCCCACTTCCATATTCGAGGCAGAGTAGCGCTCGTTATAGAAACTCTCTTGCCACTGGCGCACCATCCCTTGCCAGCCATTATTCACGATCGCAATTTTGACGTTAATGTCATACTGAGCCAGCGTTGCCAACTCCTGTAAATTCATTTGGAAGCTAGCATCTCCGCTAATACAAATGACTTGCTCCTGGGGGAGCGCCACTTTAACACCCATGGCAGCAGGCAGTCCGTAGCCCATCGTGCCCAAACCAGCACTCGAAATCCAACGGCGGGGGCCAGTTTTAAGAAACTGCGCCGACCACATTTGGTGCTGTCCGACATCGGTGGTGAAGTAAGCATTTGGTGCTTGCTTACCAAACTCGGCAATTACACCCTGTGGAGACAGTTGATCGGAGTAGCTAGGGACTTCCAATGGGTAGTCTTGCTTCCACTGGCGGATCTGTTCCAGCCAAGTCTTCGTGAAAATCTCTTCTTCGTAGGTTGTGGCATCTAAAATTGACTTAAGAACCTGTTTGACATCTCCCACAATCGGTACTTCGGGGACGCGATTTTTGCCTACTTCCGCAGGGTCAATGTCGATGTGAATCACTTTTGCTTCTGGGGCAAACTTATCTAAACGACCTGTAACGCGATCGTCAAACCTAGCTCCCACTGCGATCAATAGATCGCATCCCTGTACGGCAAAGTTAGCATAGGCGGAGCCATGCATACCTAACATACCCACAGACAAATCATGATTCTCATCAAATACCCCTTTACCCATCAAAGTGGTGGTCACGGGCAGTTGAAAACGTTCTGCCAGTTGCACGACTTCTAAATGAGCGTTGGAAGCGATCGCCCCACCACCGACATAGAGCAAAGGACGCTTTGCTTCCCGAATTAATTTAATGGCTGAGGCAATCTGATGTAAATGTCCTTTGACATTGGGTTTATAGCCTTGCAAGCTAATCTGCACTTCTGGATTGTACTCAAATTGCATTTGCCCCACATCTTTGGGGATATCGACCAATACGGGGCCTGGACGCCCCGTTCCTGCAATATGAAAAGCCTCGGCAACAACTCGCGCAATATCTTCAGGACGGCGAATAACGTAGGAGTGCTTGACAATCGGCAGGGTAATTCCAAAAATATCAGTTTCTTGAAACGCATCGGTACCGATCGCATAGGAAGGAACCTGACCTGTAACCACCACGATAGGAACGGAGTCCATCTGTGCTGTCGCAATCCCTGTGACGAGATTTGTGGCACCAGGTCCAGAGGTGGCAACACATACACCCACTTGCCCCGTAGCACGAGCATAGCCGTCGGCAGCATGAACTGCACCTTGCTCGTGACGAACAAGAATATGAGTTAGTTCTCCTCTGGCTTCCGCCTTGTAGATTTCATCATAGACAGGCAGGATCGCGCCACCGGGGTAACCAAACAGGTGCTTTACGCCCTGTCTTCTAATACTGTCTATAAGAGCAAAAGCACCTGATGTACGCAAAGTAGCCTCCCGATAACTAGCAATGATGATCTAAACTAAGTTGTTGGACGAATTGGACTAAATTTAAAACGGTTCCCCAAATCCTATCTATGCTGTGAACTTAGGCATGAAAATCATTGCTTTTGTTACAACGAGATATGACTACTTTGAATGCCAGAGTTTTAAATATTAAGACCTTAAGCTGCCTCTAAGCCTTAAGCTTAAGGCAACCCGTTCAAAGTTACTTTTTTCTAAAAATATTAGGACAGCGAGGCTTAAAACCTCGATCGCACGTTCCCTAAAAGAAGCTGTGCAACGTCCAGTTTTGTAGCAATAATAGCATAAATAGAATTTAGGTAATAAGGTACACAGACTTTTTCGTGGATTTATGTATCTTATTAGCGCAATTGGATCGAGCTTTTTCGTAAAATTACGATCTAAAGTGACCCACACTTATGTAGGATGGATAATCATTATATGTTTGATTCGCTTTGTGCAAAGCCTTTTGCTGGTTTTTGTGATGACAAATATTGACCTGTAACATTGCACGAATTGTGCATTCACATTTAGATGTTTGCGTCAATAAACGATGACAAAGCCAAAGCAAGACGAATAAAACATAAAGAATGTTCGCTTTAGTCAATCCCTAAAGGTAACATTCTGAATTAATACATATCGCTAATGATGTATTTAGTATCTGCGTGTCATCTTCTCATATAACGTAAGGCTCATGACTCAGTCGCAATCAGAAAAAAAGGATATTCCTGTAAATATCTATCGTCCTAATAACCCATTTGTAGGGAAGTGCATTTCCAATGAAGTACTGGTCAGACCAGGCGCCCAGGGAGATACTCGCCATGTAAAATTCGATCTTTCAGGTAGTGACCTTCGCTATTTAGAAGGGCAAAGTATTGGAATTGTTCCTCCTGGTGAAGATAAGAATGGAAAACCCCATAAACTTCGTCTTTACTCGATCGCTTCTACCCGTCACGGTGATGATGGAGATGACAAGACGATTTCTCTCAGTGTAAAACGCCTAGAGTACAAGCATCCAGAGACAGGCGAGACAGTTTTGGGAGTTTGCTCTAATCATATTTGCGATCTCAAACCTGGCGATGATGTCAAAATCACAGGGCCTGTCGGTAAGGAAATGCTATTGCCCGACGATCCCACTGCGACCATTATTATGATTGCAACGGGTACGGGTATTGCTCCCTTCCGTGCCTATCTATGGCGCATGTTCAAAGAAACGCACCCCGACTACAAATTTAAGGGGTTAGCTTGGCTCTTTTTTGGCGTACCTACGGATTCTACGCTTTTATATAAGCCCGAGCTAGAGTGGTTGGCATACAAACACAAAAAGCACTTCCGTCTTGACAAGGCAATCAGTCGCGAACAAAAGAATGAGAAGGGTGAAAAGATGTACATCCAAAACCGCATGGCTGAATATGCTGATGAGTTGTGGGATCTCTTCCAGAAGCCAAATACACATACCTATATGTGTGGGCTGCGCGGTATGGAAGATGGAATTGCTGAGTTTATGGTCTCCACTGCCGCTAAGAATGGCTCAGAATGGAAAGTGTTTGAAAAACAAATGAAGTCTGAAGGCCGTTGGCACGTTGAGACTTACTAGATCTCTAGTCATTTAAATTCTTAACTTTAAATACTCAAATAAGAGCGATCGCTACAAAACCTAGCGATCGCTTTTTATCAAGAAGCAAAATAAGTCTTTAACTTTCTAGGGCAGCCAGAAATCAGGAAATAGTGAGCCGATTGCATTTCGAGTAATTTGATTGAGCGATCTCCCCAACTGAATATGGGGTTCATCGGCTTCGATGGGCAAAATCCTAGCTGGGCTACCATTACCCAAGTTGGAGATCGCGGCATTAGCTGCTTCTAGACCTGTAACCAAAGCTTTCTCTTGCGACCAAGAGCCATGACGATTGACAATCCAATCTCCACTCATATAGAGATTGGGGATGCTGGTTTTGGTTTGTAGCATATATGGATAGCTGCCGGGAGAAAAATGGGTAACGGCGCGGGGTAAGCGAATCACACTACTGTCAATTACTTTCGCATCTGCGATCGCAGGAATACAGATGGTGAGATAGCTCTGCACGATCGCTACAATCTCATCGTTGTTCAAAGGCAAGAACTGATTGGCATGATAGAAATCCGCTTCAATCACAGTTCTTGGCTCATCGCGATATTCATCATGTAGGGCATTTAGATCGAAAAACGTCCAACCCGTTGTCGTATCAAAGCCAAAGCAGGCATTAGAGGCACGGGGTACGGATATTTTGCGATCGAACCACAGCCTTGTTGCCAAAACATCAACTGCTCCTAAGTTCATCACATCTCTAAATTCCTTAAGTCTTTGCAAAGAAGGACTAGCAGAAACAATTTTTTGCATTCCCGTAATCCCAACCGCAAAGATCGCAGCATCGGCATCAAACACTTCATCGCCACAAACGACTCCTTGGATAGAGGGCTGACTTGCTTCCCCTTGAGGCTGCAAAATCACATCTGTAACTCTGCGATTTGTCAAAATTCGTCCACCTACATTCTCAATGCGATCGCACCAAGGACGGAAGATCTTTTCGCCCACCGTACCTCGACACCACACCACATCAAAATCTGCTTGATGCGCCAAGATAAAGTAATAGAGCATCCCCAGAGCCGCTGCTGCTGAACACTGCTCACCTGGGGCAAACAATCCCACTAGCAACATCGGCTCAAACGATTCGTGGTATAACCGAGCCGATACGCCGTATTGTTTAAACAGTTCCCTTGCTGTCATCCCGTCATAACGCAGCCATGCCCGATCGGAATTGTCAAAATCTAGTAATGCATAAAGCAAAGGTAAAGCTGAGAGGCGATCGCTGAGGGGCAATCGTTTGAAACTGGTGTAGAGAAACGTGCCTAGAGGCGTTGGCAATCGTGGTAAATCCTGAAAAATGGGAGATTCTACTTCTAAGCCAGCAGGAGAATATTGGGCGGAACGCGTCCAAGGCGTAAATGGATGGATACCCAATTCCTCGACAAGACCAAAGATGTTTTTATAGGGATACCAAAAGCCATGAATGCCAGCTTCGACAGAACGTCCACCACTCGTTTTCCAGCCTGCAACTAATCCCCCTGGATAGGCTCCTGCTTCTAGCAATGTGACATCATAGCCCTGTTTCGCAAGGTGATAGGTTGCGCCCAATCCTGCCCAACCCGCTCCGACAACTACGACTTTATTTTTTGACGATTCTGATGGCATCCTGATTTCCCGTTTTGCTAAGTCTTCTCCATCATACTTTTTCTTAGGGGAGATCCATTTGTTCGCAGAGAAGGAAGCTTTGCACGGGTATCTCGTGATGCGCGTCACGGGTATCACTCGCAAAAATCACCACCAGCCATGACTTAAAACACTGTGACGATCTGGAAAACTCGCGATACTACAAACACTAGCGACGTATCTACATTCCACCCCACAGGAACTTGTTCCTGTGGGGCTTTTTTAATGCCGCAGGATGACTCTAAAAAAAAGAACGATCGAGTAGATAGCGAAGATTGCAAAACCGACAAACAATGCGATCGAACCCGACAGATTATTTGCCTGATTGAGTGCTACGACGGTAGAGCCGTCAGCCGTATTAATAAACGTATCGCGATCGCGAATAATTGCTTGGGGCAGTAAGGTTTCAGATTGCGTCTTGACCTCTGGCATTTTTTTCACGGCTGTCCCGATCGCTAAAAATTCGATCGTGCGGCCACCTAGGTTATAGACATAGGTTTTGATCCCCACCACTTCATCCGCATGGCAACGCCGCGCATCTTCAGCAATATACTTTAATGCCTCTTCTCTGGCTTCGTAGATCAGGGTCGTGAGTTCGCGAATTTCCCCGCGCACAAACGATTTAAAGAATGAAGTAACACCCCCAACAAATCCCAATGAATAGACTGAAACCCCTAAAACCAATTGCACGGGCATATAGCCTTGATTTACCAAGTTCCACATTTCTTCGTTGGTCAAATCGCTGGTAATCGGATTTTGATAAAAGCCCTTAGGTAGAGCGGGATGCTCTGAAGCAGTGCCAATCATCACCATTTCTTGCATTCCTGCAAAGGGAATAATCGATGTATTGATCCCTAACACGGCATTGGCCTCTACCTGTCTGGCTTCCGCTTTAATCCGTTGCAGTGCCAAATGTCGCGTCTCATTAAATACTCTAGAAAATTCTTTGACTTCTCCCCGTTTCAAACTTCTCAAGCCCCCGAGCAAGCCACCACCGACACCGATCGAATAGGCAACATTGCCAAATACAAACTGCTTGGGGGTAAAGCCAGCATCCATCTGACAATAAAGGGCTTGTCCGTCAGACGAGGTAGAGAATTCCAAATGTTCGGTTTTGGCTCCTTCCTGATGCACGCAAGAGCCGATCGCTAAAAATTCGACGTTAGCACTATGCAGCACGAGTTCGTTAGAAACCCCTGTGATGCCGATGCCCCCATGTCGTTTTGCCTCTGCCAACAGGCGCGTATAGGCTCGTTGTCGCCCTTCGTGAATGATGCGCGTAATTTGAGAGACTTCGCCACCAAATAAAGTTTTTAGACCCGATGCGATACTACCAATCACACCGAGGGAAATCACGCTATTGCCAATCACCAGATCCCCAGGGGTCAAGTTCTTTTGGCGCAGACAAAAAATTTCGTTACCTGATAAACCCGTAATAATTGCCATTACCCCAACCTCACAAGAAAACTCAGATTCCCAGAATTAAAATTCCCAATTTTTATCCTCGCAATAATTTTGATTGTTTAGAGATACGCTTACAAATATTCCAGGTGTCCAACCATTTCATCCATCGTTAATAACTCCCAAATCAAAACTAGTCCTTGAATAATTTGTCCTATAGATTTAGTCTGCTGAGGGCAATAAACAATACCCAAATGATTGGCACTTAGCTGGTTCATGCGCAAAAAATCAGTGTCTTGCGTAAAAATCACTCTCCCCATCGAACGGGCGAACTCTAACTGGATTTCATCGGAAGCAGAAATTAGTCCTTGCTCTGGAGTCGTAGTAACATCAATGCCTCTAGCACGGAGTCCACTCGCGATCGCATTACTGACATTCTCATCCAAATGAAATTTGATCTCTCTAGCCACGCATACGACTCAGCTTTTGCTGAACTAATGAAGGATGTTTAGACTTAATTTCCCTAGCAAACATCTCATCACTTTCGATATCTTTCCCGATCTCTTCAACATGATCGTAATAGTAAGCCAATGCAGCATGAACATCAGCTAGCGTGATGCTGGGATAGTGATAAACAATTTCATCGGGAGACATTCCCATGCGTTCATAACAGATCGCGATATTTTGCACCGTAATCCGATGTCCAGCAATGCGAGGTTTACCCCCACAAGTTCCTTCTGTAATTTCGATGTGATTACTGATTACTGCTGCTGTCATGAAAGACTTTCTTTATTTCTCGAAGACGAATAAATATTTAGATCCTAATACTCTAGCAGATTGACAAATTGCATGGATTTGTAATGCTGAGACTAGTTGCCTAGTAAAAGTTGGACGGCTTGCTCAATGTCGGGTTGTTTCACCAAGGATTCACCAATGAGTACCGCACCGCAACCGCAGTTGGCAACAAAGGCTAAATCTTGACGGGTGTACAAGCCTGACTCGCTTACCCAGAGATAGGTTTGTTTGACTTCCTCATTTAAAGCATCTAACAAAATCTGCGTTTGGGCTAAATCGACCGTAAAGTCTTCAAGATTGCGATTATTGATCCCGATCGTGTCCACATTCGGCATCTTTAATACCCGCACTAATTCTGACTGCATATGCACTTCCACTAAGGTTGTCATGCCTAAGCCATGCGCGATCGCCTGTAGATCGATTAAATCGCGATCGCTGAGAATTGCCGCAATCAGCAGCACGGCATCGGCTCCATGCAGTCTCGCCCAATAGATCTGATAGGGATCGATGATGAATTCTTTACACAGGAGGGGCAGATCAACCGCCGCCCGCGCCAATTGTAAATTTTCAAAGCCACCCTGAAAAAACTCCCGATCGCATAGCACCGAGAGACAGCTTGCCCCACCGCGTGCGTAGGCAAGCGCGATCGCGGCGGGATCGAAGTCTGGGCGAAGGATCCCCCGACTTGGCGAGGCTTTTTTGACTTCGGCAATCAGTGCAGGGCGATCGGCTTGCCGATTGTTTTGCAGGGCTGCCCGAAAGTCGCGTGGTTTTGGCAGGTGCACTAATTTAGCGATCAGATCCTCTAAAGGAAGCTGGTCATACATCTGGGCAACTTCTCGTTCCTTTTGCCAGACAATTTTTTCTAAAATATTATGGGGCTTAGCGCTGGGATCGGCGATCGCGTACCCTTTAACTGCGGCACTTGCAGAACAACGGCGAACTTGCATTTTTATTCTCTCTTATGATGTTTAAAGTTTTCAGGGCTGAAACTCCTCTATCTAAAGTTCGTCATCCATATAACGGCTAATAAGACTTCTGATGACCTGAGTACATATGATTGTTATATATTTCACATCATCCTAATTTCCATTTTTTCCATTTCAAACTGATCGGCTGGTCTATAAATTGAAAAATCAGGAAAATTATTTTCAGTCCAAAGTATACTCATAACCATTTGTCTAAGATGTTTAGTGTATTCGTCAATATCTAAAGAACTTGTAATAGCTACCTTATGAGCAATTTTATTTCTTAAATCAATACAATCTGAGACAAATTTTGTAATAGGTTTTCCATTTATAGTTTTTGGAGATGTTATTCGCTTTGAAAAAGCACTAAATGCACTACTAAATGATTGTTCTTTTAAATGACCTAATGAACCTGATAATGATGACTTTTCTGCCTCAGAGAGAGTTGATCTATTAGTTATTTCAATAAATTGATCAATTAATTCTTGGGCACTTTCACTACGCATTTTTCTTTTTATAAGTTGCTCTATTGCTAAATATGTAGCCAAAAACTTAACTTTAGGCGAACCTTCACGTACTGAAATATTTAATATTTCAAGCACTTCTGCTGTACTTTCATTTAGCTCAAAAGTGCTAGGCCATGAGTCTTTCAACCCTTTTAAAACATAAAATGGGTCGCTTGGAAATGCATTAATTTTTCCAGAAAAGACATGCTCAATATATTTCTCGTCATCTGGATATACGTGCAAACCCACGATAGTATCTAGTAATTCCGCCCCATCTTCGCGGATTTTATTTTTTATTTCTTCACTTACACTACCGCTAGTTCCATCAATACTAGGAATTAATAAACCAAGATCAAGTATGCAATTCAACATTCTTAAATGCGTACGCAATTTCTCTCCACAATTTTTTGCTTCCTCCTTTGAAGAAAAACCACCACAATCAATATGATATTTTGAAGCACCTATAAGAGTATCTGAATCTCTTGGAAAGATTTGAATAACTAAATTCTCGTTTAATGAATAGCTAATAAACTCCTCATCAATACGAAAAAACCCAGGTTTCGCGTAAAAAAATACAAAACGAAATTTATATTTCATTCCCATATATTTATTGCATAGCTTTGAATTAAAGCTTCAAATAACTTTTAATCTTCAATGCTCTTTACTGGTCTCCCCCGTTTTAGTAAAGGGCTATTTAACTAAGGTCTTATTTAGCACTTTCAAATGGGAATCGCTCAGGCAATGCTGAATTTAAAATAATTTACTGCATCATGGTCAAAATACCTTGCTGCCCCAGCAAAATTTCGCGCAAAAAACTAAAAATGCCGACGCTAATGATGGGGGAAATATCGATCCCACCGATGGGGGGCACGAGCTTGCGTAAAAGGATGAGTAAGGGTTCTGTGGGGATCGCGATCAGGTTAAAGGGAAATTTATCTAAGGGAACCTGTGGATACCAAGTGATCACAATCCGAAAAACATAGAAGAGAATCAGCAAACCTAAAAGAATATTTAATCCCAGCGTGCTAAGTTCGAGTGCGTCCACAGCAAAATAACCAATAAAGCGACTAGACCATAATACTAAATAGCTAATCAGAATTTTGGAACAAACTCAAAACTGGGACACAAGCACCAATACAAGACGCGATCGCTGCAACCCCTCCAAAAATATGTGGAAATTGAAAGAATCTGACCAATTCATCAGATGCTGCTGGAAGCGTAAGCAACAATACACAAGAGACTCCCAGACGAATTACTACTTGGTTAACCATATATAAACCTTGAACTCGACAGGACACCTAGTCCTAAAGTCTCTCGAAGCAGGGTCAAACCCCATCTATCTTGAGATATATTTACCAGTACTAGATTCGTTAACATTGACTAAGATTAACTAAGAAAACCTAAGATTAGATTAGCTATCGTAGCAGACAAAGTATAAATACCTAGCTATAGTAAGGCTGTATTCTATAATGCGTCATCTGTACAATGAGCGATCGATGCTACAGATTTTTTTAATCTCAAATACTCCCATAATTTGCCTGACAACTTGTAATGCAGCCTACAGACCCCAATAAATTCACAGAAAAAGCTTGGGAAGCGATCGTCAAGTCTCAAGACGTTGCCCGCCGCGCTCAGCATCAGCAGCTAGAAGTAGAACATTTGCTGATTTCTTTACTCGAGCAAAATGGTTTAGCAACAACGATCTTGACCTCCGTCTCTGTACCCGTGGCAAGATTGCAAAGACAAGTTGAAGATTTTTTGCGTCAACAGCCCAGAGTTGCCAGTCCCGACCAACTGTATCTGGGACGCAACCTCGAAGTTTGGCTCGATCGCGCCGATGAGTCGCGTAAAACCTTTGAAGATGAATTTATTTCGATCGAACATCTTGTGATTGGTTTGTTAGATGACGATCGCATTGGCAGGCGCTTGTTTCGCAACCTCAATCTCGATCGCAAGCAATTAGAAGCCTCTATTCGCAAAATACGCGGCAACCAGACCGTTTCCGATCAGAACCCCGAAGCCAAATATGCGGCTTTAGAGAAATACGGTCGCGATCTGACCGCTCAGGCAAAGGATGGCAAACTCGATCCCGTGATCGGACGCGATGACGAAATTCGACGGGTGATTCAAGTCCTATCGCGGCGCACCAAGAATAATCCCGTACTGATTGGCGAACCGGGCGTAGGTAAAACGGCGATCGCGGAAGGATTAGCCCAACGCATTATTCGCGGCGATGTCCCAGAGTCGCTCAAAGGTAGAACTCTGATCAGCCTAGACATGGGTTCGTTAATTGCAGGGGCAAAGTATCGCGGCGAGTTTGAAGATCGGCTTAAGGCAGTGCTAAAAGAAGTTCTGACTTCAGATGGACAAATTGTTCTATTCATCGATGAACTGCATACGGTGGTGGGTGCGGGAGCGACGCAGGGATCGATGGATGCGGGCAACCTGCTCAAACCGATGCTAGCGCGGGGAGAATTGCGTTGTATTGGCGCGACCACCCTCGATGAATATCGCAAGTACATTGAAAAAGATGCGGCTTTGGAACGCCGTTTCCAACAGGTATTTGTCGATCAGCCCAGTGTCGAGGATACGATCTCGATCCTGCGCGGTTTAAAAGAACGCTACGAAGTGCATCATGGGGTCAAAATTGCTGACTCGGCTCTAGTTGCGGCTTCCGTGCTTTCCAATCGTTACATCTCCGATCGCTTTTTGCCTGATAAAGCGATCGATCTGGTCGATGAAGCTGCTGCTAAGCTCAAAATGGAAATCACCTCTAAGCCGGAAGAATTAGATGAGATCGAACGCCGCCTCATGCAGCTAGAGATTGAAATGGTGTCCCTGCAAAATGAGCAAAACAAGGCTTCCCAAGAGCGTCTCGGTCGCATCAAGAATGAAGTTTCCGACCTCACCGAAAAGCAATTTGAGTTTAGTACGCGCTGGCAGTTAGAAAAAGATACGATTGAGAATCTGCAAATTCTCAAGGAACAAATCGACCAAACCAAGCTCCAGATCGAGCAAGCCGAACGAGAATTTAACCTCAATCGCGCTGCCGAACTCAAGTATGGCAAACTCACTGATTTAGAAAAGCAACTCGATGATGCTGAGTTGGAACTAGGGAAGGCACGGGCAGATGGTTCTCCTCTATTTCGCGAACAGGTGGTAGAAGATGACATTGCCGAAATTGTGGCGCGTTGGACGGGGATTCCCGTCAAGAGTCTGTTGGAATCGGAACGGCAGAAATTGCTGAAGCTGGAAATTCACCTGCACGAGCGTGTGGTTGGGCAAGATGAGGCGGTAATTTCAGTGGCATCCGCTATTCGTCGCGCGCGCGCGGGAATGAAAGATCCCAATCGTCCCATTGGTTCTTTTCTGTTTCTTGGCCCCACGGGTGTGGGTAAAACGGAACTGGCTCGTGCCTTGGCTGAGTTTATGTTTGATACCGATGCGGCGATGGTACGCATTGACATGTCGGAATATATGGAAAAACATTCCATTTCTCGGCTGATAGGCGCACCGCCTGGGTATGTGGGCTATGAAGAAGGCGGTCAATTCTCGGAAGCCGTGCGTCGCCACCCTTACTCCGTCGTTCTGTTTGACGAAGTCGAAAAAGCGCACCCCGATGTGTTTAATATTCTGTTGCAAGTTCTAGATGATGGGCGGATTACCGATAGCCAAGGACGATTGGTCGATTGCAAAAATACGGTAATCGTGATGACCAGTAATATCGGCAGCGATCACATTCTCGATATTGCCGATGATGATTCCAAATATGAGGAAATGCGGCGGCGGGTGATGGATGCCCTGCGATCGAGTTTCCGCCCAGAGTTTCTCAATCGCATTGATGAGACGGTGATTTTCCATGCCTTAAGTCGAAAAGAAATTCGCGCGATCGCTGGTTTACAAATCAAACGCATCGAAGAACGCCTTGCCGAACAAAAAATTCGCTTGCAACTGACCTCCGAAGCTCAAGATTATATTGCGGCAGTCGGCTATGACCCCACCTATGGCGCCAGACCGCTCAAGCGGGCGATTCAGCGAGAAATTGAGAATCCGATCGCAACCAAAATTCTCGAAGGCACGTTTGCGTCGGGTCACACGATCGCGATTAGTCTTGAGGATGATAAGCTTGTGTTTCAGTAGATTATTTAGTTTGTTATCTTTTCAAAGGCTCTCTCCATATGGCAAAGGTTGAAATTTATACTTGGCGGTTCTGTCCTTTTTGCATCCGCGCCAAACGGCTGCTAGACAAAAAAGAAGTGGAATATATTGAGTATGCGATCGATGGCGATGAAGCTGCCCGCGATGCCATGGTTGCCAGAGGTTCGGATGGTCTGCGTTCTGTCCCCCAAATTTTCATCAACGATCGCCACATAGGTGGCTGCGATGCCATTCACGATTTAGAAGCCAACGGTCAACTCGACCCTTTACTTGCCTGACCGAGTTCAGATGCAGGGGATATTCGGATCCGTCCCATATTCAAAGAAAGTACGACGCACTTTCTTTGAAGCAACTGCGTTCTGCAAGGAATCCTAGCTTCGATTCATCGCAAATTCTGCTTGAATTGGGAACGCGATCGCGGTACTCTCTTCAATCGTCGCCAAGACCTAGCAGAACCTGAGTTCGGGTTAAGGATTTCGGAACAAATCAAGCCGACTTGCTGGAACCGAAAGGTTTGATCCCCCTGCCCTATCGGGCATCCCCCTTGAAAAAGGGAAGTGTGTTCTCCCCCCTTTTTTCAAGGGCAGGGCTGTTTCATTCTTGAGGTAGAAGAAATAAAAAAGATAAATATAGGTAAATATATAGTTATTTACCTATATTTAGTCTGAAAGACGTGGAAAAGAGCTTAATTGACTATCTCAAA
>NZ_CBDDRA010000050.1:0-20100 GCF_965232925.1 Tumidithrix helvetica PCC 7403 | reverse complement strand
TATGACGATTGACGATTTGTTGAAGATCCCGACGTTCGGTTTCATTTAACTTTAAGGGTGTAGGGGCTGATCTGGGCATAGCTCTTCTCTTTCATTTAGCTCACCTTCTATAGGGTAGCCCTATTTCCGCCCTGTTGTACTAGTTATACTCCAACTTTACGCTATGGCACTCTTTTTGTGCGTCCTTAAACAAAACCCAAACTAAACAGGAAGATGCTTATGAATGCCGATGAGATTCCAAAAGGTATCGATGGATGGAATTGGGGGGCTTTTCTACTCACCCCATTTTGGTCGCTTTCCAATCAGGCATGGCTAGGCTTAATTTGTTGGCTACCTCACTTAATCTTGAACCTAACATTAGCCATCTTGATGTCCAGTCAGAAAAATTTACTAGGAACAGCTTTAAATATCTTAGGTCTATGGAAGTTCTTGTTTTTCGTAGTTTATTTTGGTGTAGCAATATTCTTGGGTACATACGGCAATCATATCTCATGGGAAAAAACTAATTGGAGCAATGTGCAAGAATTTAGAGCCTATCAACGGCATTGGGCAATTGCTGGAATATGTTTTGGAATACCATACTCTTTGCTAAACTTTTACTTATGGGAAAGATTCACCGATTTTGCGTATTACATTGTTAATCAGTAGAAAAATTGGAGTGTATCTCATTAATACAGGATATCAAAGGGGAACAAGTAATCAACTTTTGAATAACGGAACGTATACCTATCTCTATGATGATGAGGGTAACAGAATCCAGAGGTCGAATTTTCAAGACATGTGGATATGATTGTCTAGGATATGGTGCTGTAGCAACTTTCCTATGGTCACAAGAGTTACCACGTCCTGAATCCTTTGATGGACTTTTCCCGAATATCCCCCCAGGTTATCCCGAGCCTAATATATCTAGGAATCAATGCTTTCAATTTGTAGATAAATAGTTTCATGAATTGAGGCATCAGAGCCTCGGAAGTCTGTTCCTACATTTTCTCCATTTCTTGGAGGTTTGCAAGAATTAATAAAAAAAATTAGAGGAAGATGAATCCGATCTTATTTTTCATAATCATGTCGCTTTTCTTGCTAATAGTGTACATTGTCTATGTAGTAAACCCTGTACCCAAAGAAGACAGTCGCTCACGCAAAGTAGTTAGAAATACTTTCAATCTCTTTATTGCTTGTTTATTGCTGGTAAGTTTTTGGAATTTTACAAACCAACCTACTAAAAAGCAAGGAATAATCACTGAGGATATCTCAATTTATCTTCATAACGATCTTCTATTTAAACTACCCAAAGGTGTAATGGTAATAGACGAAACTCCCAACGGAATCAATAGTATTGGACTGCTTGGTGATAGATTTATGTTTTCAATTATCTTCTCTAGCACCTCTGAAGATTTTGTGGATTTTTCCAAGACTATTAAGGAACCCTTTTATCTTCGAGTAAGAAGAAAGTAGCATAGAAAACTTGCAAAAGCCATTTGTGGGTAGGTGGGTATTGCTTACAATCAAAATATTTGCGTAGCTCAAGTATCATGCTATGCTTAGCCCTCATGAAAACGGACACGCTCTTTTATCAACTCTTCCAAACATTCCATTCGCTCCTTTTTGAGCTACTCGATCGCCCCGCATCCGAAGCAGAAGGCTATCAATTTAGTTCAGTTGAGGTGAAAGAAAAAGCATTTCGGTTTGATGGCGTTTTTATTCCATCCACCGAAGACAAACTCATCTACTTCACAGAAGTACAATTTCAGCCCAAAGATGACTTTTACTGGGAATTCCCAGCAGAAGTTTTGACCTATCTCAATCAATATCGCCCAGTCCAAGACTGGAAATCTGTAGCAATCTTCGCTCAGCGTAGTTGTGAGCCAGAGCCCTCCAAATTTTGCCAAGAACTGATCGACTCAGGTCGCATCGTGCGCGTGTATTTGGAAGATTTTCTAGATCAAGAAACAAACTCTGCGGGTATTTCGATTATCCAGTTAATTTTAGCCTCAGAGAAACAAGCACCTAAACTGGCAAAAGCCCTAGCAGCTAAAGTTGAGCAAGAACCAAACACAGATCTACAAGCCGAAGTAGTAAAATTTATAGAGACTGTACTGGTATATAAATTTCCCAAGTTAGGTCGTCAGGAGATTGAGAAAATGTTTACACAAACTGATTTAAAGAAAACTCTTGTTTATCAAGAGGCTCTCGAAGAAGGCAAACAAGAAGGCTTGCAGCTAGGCAAGCAAAGACAAGTTGCGATGCTGGTACGAATGCTAACCCGTAAATTTGGTCAAGTCAGCCCCAGATTAAAAACTCGAATTTCTAAACTATCTGCGGTGCAGCTAGAAAATCTCGCAGAAGCAATTTTTGACCTTGAAACGATCGCTGACTTAAATGCTTGGCTTAAAACTCACTAAGTTTTCGGTTTACAAATGTCGGGAATCAACAGGTTTGCCATCACAGATCAGTCTATACCTGTGGTGAATAGCAATCTGACATTCGATCTGGCGAGTAAGCTAACGGCTCTGACGCATTCGCGGAATGCAACGACGATCAATAGTAATGGGCTGACCTATGATGCGGCGGCAAGGGTGACGCAGTTGACAACGGTGGATGGCAGTAGTGGGTATGGCTATGATGCCACGAGTCAGCTTACGGCGGCGACCCATAGTTATCAACCATCTGAGGTGTTTAGTTATGATGCGTTGGGAAATCGCACGGGTTATGTCACGACTGCGAATAATCGTTTGCAGTCAGATGGCACGTTTACTTATCTCTATGATGATGAGGGAAATCGCACGCAAAGGACAAATATTGCCACAGGTGAGGTGACAAGTTATGTGTGGGATTATCGGAATCGCTTGACGGGTGTGGATACGAAAACCAGTGGTGGGGTGCTAACAAAGTCTGTGACCTACACATACGATATGTTTGACCGTCGCATTGCTAAGAGTGTTGACTTTGATGGTTCGGGTGCGGGGTTGGCAGTAGTTGAGCGGTATGTCTATGACCGCGACCATATTATGTTGGTGCTGAGTGGGCTTGGCATTCTCAAGGAGCGATATCTCTATGGTGCGAATTTAGATCAGGTGTTGGCGGTGGAGATCAATAATCAGGTAGGCTGGACGCTTTCTGATTATTTGGGTACGGTGAGGGATTTGGTGAGTAGTGCGGGTGTGGTGCAAAAGCACATCAAGTACGATAGCTTTGGCAATGTGACGGGTCAGAGTGCGCCACTTGTGAAGTCGCGGTTTGGCTTTACGGGTCGGGAGTTTGATACGGAGACTGGACTTTATTATTATCGTGCGAGGTATTACGATTCTGCGGTTGGTAGGTTTATTTCAGAAGACCCTATTAGTTTTGCAGGCGGTGATGTAAATCTTTATAGGTATGTTGGGAATAGTGCGACGAATGGAACTGATCCATTTGGTTATACAGCCATAACTTTTGTTGTTCCTGTAGTCGTTATTGGTGGGATTTTTTTGGTTGGTGGGGCAATAATTTATTACAGCACACGACGAAACTCAGGAAGTGCATCAGACTTCGGAGGTGCGCCAGAACTTTTTAATGATGTGGGAGGTCTAGGTAAAAGTTTGGGTGGGTTTACCAATAGTGCTGGAATTGGTTTCCCTGGTGGTATGCTCACTTTCCCGATTCCTCAAGAGAGTAGACCTACAATATACATATCTCCCAGTGGGCGCTATTCAGACCCAAATGCAATTAATCGCGGCAGAGATTTCGAGGATATTGGTGGAATCTGTAGTATCCCTCAAGGTTTTCCAATCCCTCTGCCTCTCTTTCCTCCATTTTTAAAAAGTGATGATTCTAAGCCACGCAAGAAACCAAAACCAAAGGTATCTGGTAAAGAAGGAGCAAAAGATGTTCCAAGTTGGGCACAGGGAGAAAGACCTTATGTTGGAGAGTCTGGGAAGAAGTTTGCGGAACGTCTTTTAAAAGATAGATATGGAGAAGGAAATTACGACACTACTCGCACAAACTCTGAATTCAGTAGAATAAAGAAATATGGGGATCGTTCTTTTGAATAAATTGCTCTTAGTTGTATGATCGACACTAAATTAATAGTTCCACCTGACTACTCGAATATATGGATACTAGGTATTCGTTTTAATCCTGATTCTGATATCCCAGAATTCTATACCCTGATGTTTTCAGCGTATGATCACGTTCCATTGATGTGTGAAGATAAATATATCCTTGCGTTCAGTAACATTGATTCACTCAAAGCATTTTGCAAAAAAGAATTTCCAGATTTGGAGACTGACTCACTCAATGTTGAATTAATATGTGAAATCGCAAGTATCCTTTATCTCATATCATCTGAACAAGAAGACTCCGAAGTAGATATTATTGATGGATTGAATATAATTTTCGATTTAATAAATGCAACAGACCAGAAGATAAAGGAACCAGATAAGCGTCTCTTATTTGCATTTGCAGATCATATGACTTTTACTAAGGATATAGCAGCATTTTTTGAAGAGAAAGACTTTACAAGAGAGGATTTGATTGATTCAATAATTTGGTGTGTAGGTTTAATCGTTACATCCATGAAGTTTATGCATAATTAGCTGTTTGGCAGTGAATAGATTAACGATCGCCTTCCTTTAATAATCGTTTACAGTCGGGGTGATGATGGCGATCTCACGCAAAGGACGAGGATTTCGACAGGTGAGGTGACAAGTTATGTTTGGGATTATCGGAACCGCTTAACTGGTGTGGATACGAAAACCAGTGGTGGTGTGTTAACTCGTTCTGTTTCTTACAAGTACGATATTTTTGACCGTCGGATTGAGAAAACGGTGGATCTTGATGGAGCAGGTGCAGGTACGGCAACAACGGAGCGGTATGTTTATGACCGCGACCATATTATGTTGGTGTTTGTGGGTTCTACGCTAAAAGAGAGATATCTCTATGGTGCGAATCTGGATCAGGTGCTGGCGGTTGAAACTACTCAAGTTTCTTGGACGCTTTCTGATTATTTGGGTACGGTGAGGGATTTGGTGAGTAGTGCGGGTGTGGTGCAAAAGCACATCAAGTACGATAGTTTTGGCAATGTCACGGCGCAGAGTGCGCCACTTGTGAAGTCTCGGTTTGGCTTTACGGGGAGAGAGTTTGACTCTGAGACTGGACTTTATTATTATCGTGCGAGGTATTACGATTCTGCGGTTGGTAGGTTTATTTCAGAAGACCCTATTAGTTTTGCAGGCGGTGATGTAAATCTTTATAGGTATGTTGGGAATAGTGCGACGAATGGAACTGATCCATTTGGTTATACAGCAATAACTTTTGTTGTTCCTGTAGTCGTTATTGGTGGGATTTTTTTGGTTGGTGGGGCAATAATTTATTACAGCACACGACGAAACTCAGGAAGTACTTCAGACTTCGGAGGTGCGCCAGAACTTTTTAATGATGTGGAAGGTCTAGGTAAAAGGTTGGGTGGGTTTACCAATAGTGCTGGAATTGGTTTCCCTGGTGGTATGCTCACTTTCCCGATTCCTCAAGAGAGTAGACCTACAATATACATATCTCCTAGTGGGCGCTATTCAGACCCAAATGCAATTAATCGCGGCAGAGATTTCGAGGATATTGGTGGAATCTGTAGTGTACCTCAAGGTTTTCCAATCCCTCAGCCTCTCTTTCCTCCATTTCTTACAATCACAAATAAAGAGGCGAGAGACCTTGCAGATGATTTGGGTTATAAGGAGACAAAGGATTATCCATTTAATGCTAAAGGAAAACCTGTGTTTAAGAAAGGTGAAACATATATAACACCTGACATTGATCAGCATAACGGAGGTGTTTGGAAAAAATTTAATAGTAAAGGTAAAAGAGTAGGAACTTACAATGAGGATTTAACGGAAAAAATTGGAGATTAATATGTGTAAATTCTCAATAGATTTCTTACCTGAAAGATATAAAGAAAATGAATATATTGGGCAGTTCGGAGTGATAACACTTGGCGATTTCTCCGAAAAATTCATCTCCTCTCTCTGTGATTGGGATGAGGAAAGTTATACAAAGCATTGGATTAAGTCAAGCGAAAGAATTTTATATGATTCTGATAGAACACTATTCATTACAAGTATGATTGACAATCCTTTTAACTATCAATTGGATTGTTGGATCGCATATAAAATTGGAGAAATGGTTTATATTCAGAATGAATTAATTATTCCAGAAACATACTTTATTTCAAATGGATTTAATTCGGAAAATCTATACTCCTATATTAGAGACAGGGAAATTTATTTGGATGATAGTAATCAAATATCCGAGTGGGTTGTGCCTTTAAAATGGATTGAAGATTATTATTTAAGAAGCAAAGCTTAATTTGAGAGCAGGTATCAACATCTTTATGTAGCTCAAGCATCGTGCTATGCTTAGCCCTCATGAAAACGGACACGCTCTTTTTCAACTCTTTCAAACCTTCCATTCGCTCCTCTTTGAGCTACTCGATCGCCCTGCCTCCGAAGCAGAAGGCTATC
Source organism: Tumidithrix helvetica PCC 7403 (assembly GCF_965232925.1). Classification (NCBI taxonomy): domain Bacteria; kingdom Bacillati; phylum Cyanobacteriota; class Cyanophyceae; order Pseudanabaenales; family Pseudanabaenaceae; genus Tumidithrix; species Tumidithrix helvetica. The sequence continues at coordinate 13,609 of NZ_CBDDRA010000050.1, read as the reverse complement.
AATTCAGCTCCGTCGAAATCAAAGAGAAAGCCTTTCGGTTTGACGGTATTTTCATGCCCTCCACCAACGATAAACCAATCTTTTTAGCCGAAGTCCAATTTCAGCCCAAAGAAGACTTTTATTCCGAGTTTTCAGCCAAAATATTTCTCTATCTCAACCAATATCGCCCAGCCCAAGACTTGCAAGCCGTAGCAATCTTCGCACGACATACTTGCGAACCAGAACCTGACAAATTTTGCCAAGAACTAATCTCGTCAGGTCGAATTGTGCGGGTGTATCTAGAAGACTGGTTAGACCAAGAAACAAATTCTGCGGGTATTTCGATTATCCAACTAATTCTAGCTTCAGAGAAACAAGCGCCTAAATTGGCTAAAACTTTAGCAGCTAAAGTCCAGCAAGAAACCAACACAGATTTACAAGCCGAAGTAGTAAAATTTATAGAGACTGTACTGGTATATAAATTCCCAAAATTAACTCGTACGGAGATTGAGAAAATGTTTACCCATAGCGATCTAAAGAAAACCCGCGTCTACCAAGAGGCGCTCGAAGAGGGCAAACAAGAGGGCTTACAGCTAGGTGAGCAAAGAGGTTTACAACTGGGTGAGCAAAGAGGTTTGCAGAGACAGGCTGCTATATTGCTACGCCAACTAACCCGCAAATTTGGTCAAGTCAGCCCCAGATTAAAAACTCGGATTTCTAAGCTATCTGTAGTGCAGCTAGAAAATCTCGCAGAAGCAATTTTTGATTTTGAAACGATCGCTGACTTAAATGCTTGGTTAAAAACGCGATCGTAAGCTCAATGTCCTCAAACCTGCTTTTCGCATTAAAACTATTTTCGACCCTTGGCTGTGGCTCGATGGCTGGAGTTTTCTTTGCTTTCTCCACCTTTGTGATGAAAGCCCTAGCTCAGCTCCCACCACCACAGGGCATTGCGACGATGCAATCGATCAATATCGCGGTAATCAATCCTTTATTTATGGGGACGTTTCTTGGAACGGGCTTGGCTTGCCTTTGCCTGATTATTTTCACATTGCTAAACTGGCATCAACCCACTGCCGTCTACTTGCTTGCGGGTTGTCTGCTCTACCTGATCGGTACATTAGGTGTAACGATCGCCTGTAATGTGCCATTGAATGATGCGCTAGCGATCGTCAAACCAGAAAGCACTGAAGGGGCAAACCTGTGGTCTAGCTACCTTGCCAACTGGACTTTCTGGAATCACATTCGCACAGGGGCGGCATTTGCAGCAATGGCAGCATTTGCGATCGCGCTTCGTTAACTCCAATCTCAGCCAATCGATTCACTTTTTTCGTTTTTTTGTTGACGTTGCCAAGCTTGACGGTAAAGTAGCTCCAGTTCATTGCCAGCTTTTGTAAATAGTTTGACTTGCCCCGCATGAAAAGCCAAAAACAGACGATGAAACCCAGAAGCAATAATTGCCACGATTAAGCCTGAAGCTGTGGTAATTAGCGCTTCACCAATCCCTTGAGCGATATTTCCTGTCTTGGCATTCGCGACAGTATCGCCCACTTTTAAAGAGCTAAAGGAAATAATTAAGCCCGTTACAGTTCCTAAAAGTCCTAAGAGCGGCGCTAAAGTAATTGCGGCTTCTAAGAGCTTTTCACCCCGCATCATGTTGCTAAGCTCCTCATCGGCAGCACTTTCTAACGCCAGTCGAAACAAATCGGGATCGGGGTTTTCTAATGCTAGGGGCGCATGTAAAAACCGTCCAACGGGGGTTTTATTAGCAGCCTTGGCATAATCGGCAGCGATCGCTAGATCTTGATGAGCGATCGTTAAAATATTTTTAGTTGTTTTGGTTTCTTGTCTTAGTAAATTAAACCAAAACAAGCAACGCTCTATAATGCCTGCCAGCACAAAGATAGATAGCGCTGTTAGAGGCCACATGACTGGACCACCTAACTTAAATAGCTCCTCCATAAGAAATTCGTCCCTAACCTAGCGCATCTATTTTATTCTGATACATAGCTGTAAAATCTTTAAGTATTGCCATATTCCTAAAAAATCCAGTTTCTTGGGACTGAACTTATTTACTCAGAGCGTTAACTTACACATTCATTCAAGCCACTCGTTGACAATATTGGGAGAATCGTTACTAATGAGGCAAGAAGAAGCTACCCTTGTGGAAGGATGTCAAATCGAACATTTTTTGTTCGTCGAAGACACAATGGGAGAGCACAAAGTTCCATTAAGTGCCACCAGTTATTCATTAGGGCGATCGCCTGAAAATGATATTGTGCTGCACTCTACTTTAGTCTCTCGTCAACACGCTACTTTGGTGAGCATACCCGTAAAGCCTCCATTGTTTCTACTGTTTCGGATTGTCGATGGCAACATGGAGGGTCTACGCAGTACAAACGGTATTCAAATTAATGGTAAACCCTATTCTTCTTACGTCTTGATGCATGGAGATGTAGTTTATTTTAGTAGCAATACCAAAGCTTCTTACCGCATTGAGCCAGAACCAGCCTACAAAGATGGTGACTATACAGAAATTATCGCAACATTAACAGAACTTGCCAAAAGCTACAATGCCCAAAATCGCTTTAGCGAAGCAGAAGAATTTCTTTTGCAAGTTATTGAGATTAGTAAAAAGTCATATGGTGAAGACCATCTTGAAGTTGCTAAAAGTTTGATCGATTTAGCCGCAATTTATTATTCACAGCAACGATTTAGTGAAGCTGAGAATACCTATTTACAGGCTATAGAAATCAAGAAAAAACAATTAGGCGACGATCGCATTGAGCTGGCAAGTAGTTTAATCGATCTAGCTGCAATTTATAGTTCACAAAATCGTTTTACTGAATCAGAATCAGTGTTTTTAGAAGCACTAAGCATCAAGAAAAAATCCCTTGGGGCTGACCATCCTGAGGTTGCAGCAAGTCTAGTCGATTTGGGGACTTTATACTATTCACAAAAACGCTTTTCTGACGTTAAAAAGAGCTATAAACAAGCGCAAAAAATCTATAGAGAAGCGTTTGGCGATCGCCATGAGAGCACCTTAGATGTTCGCAAAAAACTATCAAATCTTCAGAATAAAACTCGTCCGCAGTGGCTATCTTTAAATGCAGCAATTGTAGCTTGTTTGCTTATTTTGTCTGGGGCAATTCTTTATGCTGTTTTTGCACAAAATCAGAGTAATTTACTCTGTGTTAAAATATCTGCTGATGGCAAAGAGCAAACTGTTCGTGGTGCTGAATGTCAAAACCTGACAAAAGATAAGCAAAATAAGTAATTTTTGTATCTTTAGCCTGAATTCTTTCTAATTAGTGAGTCTTGTGGCGAAATTTGTAAATGCGATCGAATATCCAGTTGTTAAAGAGGCAAGACTACAACTCGATGAGTTCAGTCCGCAGGTTAAGCAGCAACTCAAACTCGTGGAGGTCATTGCCTATGCGCTCAATCGTCTACCCGCAATGTATGCCACCACGCGACAGGGGTATTTCAACCAGTACGATCGCGCGATTACTGACTTAAGCACGCAAATCTCAGAAGTCGTGCGTCGTGGGTTTCAAATTGTGCAGACTGGCGATCCGCTCCATGATGTCACGCCATTACCTCAAAAATTACTCATGAACGAAGCGGGTGTTTTATTTGCACTACGCCAACTTTTTCGGAGAAGGATGTTGCGATGGAAAGACGTTCCTAATGCTGTCAGAGCCGCAATGGTCAGGAAAGGGAAAGTCAGTCATTTTGTTGAAGACAGCCAAGAAACAATACTCCAAATCGCTCCCACTGATAGCAATAAGGATGCTAACTATAGTTCTGAAAGCACTTATAGCCCGCGATCGCAGCGTGCCACCCAAGATATTAAATCTTACTTACAACGCTCTAGTCAAAAATCATCAGAGAAAACTAATAATCTGGCCAATTTAGTTTCTCAGGTTTCTGATATCTCTAATCTTGAGGAAAAAATTATCCTCGATGCCGTCGAATCTGACTGGGCAAGGGAAATCAAAGAGAAAGATTTATCCAGAATGGATGCACAAGAGCTAGAATCCTATACCTTAAGAGCGGAGCTGGGTTATACGAATGTGATGGAAAATTTAGTCATCTTAGCAATTCAAAAGATTGCTGCCACAGCCGATCTGGAGGAAGTTAATTTTGCAGAGGTGGCTGCCTATGCACTCAATCGACTGCCCCCCATGTATACCACCAGCGAACGCGGCTTTAAGTTTCTCAGCCAAAAAGGATTAGCAGAGGCATCTAGAGAAATCTTGAGTAAAGTGCGGAACGGTATTCTTAAGGTTTATGAGTATGGCGATCGTCCGCTATCTCCCATTCATTTCGATCGCTTTAATCAGGAATCGGAAGAAGCAATTATGGCATTGAGAAACATCCTAAATCGTGAAGACATCACGATTGCAAATGTCGTAGATATTGTTAAAGCGGCGATTTCATAGGCTTTGGGATTGTTTCGCTTGTAGTTTCTTTTTTGTTCTTATAGAGCGATTGGTTCATTTTTATGCAGTTTCAAGTATTTGTGATTGATGCCTTCACCCATCGAGTATTCCAAGGAAATCCTGCCGCTACAATACTTGTAGATGAGTTTCCTAGCGAAGAAGTCATGTATAAAATCGCGGCGGAGATGAATCTCTCGGAAACGGCTTTTGTAGTTAAACTTAGCCCCAATCACTTCCATTTGCGTTGGTTTACCCCTGCGATCGAAGTCAATCTCTGCGGTCATGCTACCCTAGCGATGTCTCACTATTTACGGGAGATTCAAGCGATCGATCCTCAGCTCCCTCTAACTTTTCAAACCCTGAGCGGAATGCTAAAGGTGGCTTTTGAAGATAGCCTAATTAGCATGGAATTTCCCGCTGCTCATCCTGTACCATGTTCGGCGCGATCGCTGGCTATCCTCCCTGAAATTCTTGGGGAGCGTTCCTTTCAATGCCTGGGACAGACCGACCAGTACATTACAGTAGTGCTAAATTCTGAATCTGATGTGGCAGCGTTTGAGCCTGACTTGCCTTCGATCGCGCAGCTAGATGGATTTGGGTTTATCATTACCGCGCTCGCCGATACCGATCGACCCTATGACTTTGTTTCTCGCTTTTTTGCCCCCAAAGCAGGAATTAACGAAGACCCAGTCACTGGTTCCGCCCATTGCACGCTCGCACCCTACTGGTCAGAGCAACTGGGTAAATCCACTCTAAAAGCCAAGCAGCTATCAAAACGCAGTGGAAATCTGGAAGTAGTGAATTTAGGCGATCGTGTCTTGCTCAAAGGAGAGGCAGTTACGGTGATGCAGGGCTATTTGACGATTTGAGAATTGAGTCTGGAGAACTTTAGCTGGAGGGCTGTAAATGTCTGAGATTCGGGTTGGAATTTTGCATTCTTTAACTGGCACGATGGCAAGCAGCGAGACCCCTCTCAAAGATGCAGCGTTAATGGCGATCGCAGAGATCAACCAAGCTGGAGGGGTACTAGGAAAGATTGTCCAGCCGATCGTTGAAGATGCGGCTTCAGATCCGCAAATATTTGCCAGCAAAGCCCTCAAATTGATTGAGGTCGATCGCGTTGTAACCCTGTTTGGCTGTTGGACATCTGCAAGCCGTAAATCTGTCATCCCAGTTTTAGAGGCTCATAATACCTTACTCTGGTATCCACTCCAGTACGAGGGTTTAGAATGCTCCAAACAGATTTTCTATACGGGTCTATGTCCAAATCAACAAGTGGAACCCGCTGTAAGATGGCTACTAGAGCATATTGGCAAGCGTTTCTATTTGGTTGGTTCTGACTATGTATTTCCGCGAACGGTCAATAAAATCATTAAAGCCCAACTCAACCAACAGGGAGGGGTGCTCGTCGGCGAAGCCTATAAGCCCCTTGGTAGTATTGAGTTTGCATCAATTATCTCTGAGATCGAAAACGTAAAGCCCGATCTAGTATTCAGTACGATCAATGGGGATAGCAATCGTGCATTTTACGCCCAATATCAGCAAGCAGGAATCTTTGCCTCTGAAATTCCCATTATGGCAGTGAGCGTGGCGGAAGTGGAACTACAAAATCTAGCAACTTCTGCGATCGGGCATTATGCCAGTTGGAGCTATTTCCAAAGTTTAGATACGGAGGCAAATCAAGCATTTGTCAAGAATTTTCAGTTAAGATATGGCGATCGCTATCCCACCAGCGATCCGATTGAGGCAGCCTATGCTCAGGTTTATCTCTGGAAGCAAGCAGTAGAAACAGCTCAATCCTTTGAGAGCGATCGGGTGAGAAATGCAGCCTACGGACAAACCTTTGCAGCTCCTAGCGGTGCGATCGCCATTGAGTCCAATCATCACGTTCGCAAGTCCTGTAGAATTGGCAAAATTGGCTCGGATGGTCAGTTTCAGATTGTGTATACAAGCGATGCTCCGATTCATCCCCTACCTTGGATGGGCGTCGAACAATTCATCCAAAACGCTAAATTGAAACATGATTTTGGGGCTGATTCTCCAAGCGCGGGTGCGTCCCGCCAAGCAGATTGGAATCCGGATGCGATTATTGACTTACTGGCTGAGGTTCCTCAGAGTATCGATTACATCTGCCAGTTAGAGCAAACATCGAACCAACTTAAAGAGACCCTAAGCCAATTGCAAAGGGAAATTGATGAACGCATCCAGTCTCAAGAAGCACTGTTTAAAGCTAATCAAGAAATTAGTTCGCTGAATGCGATGCTCAAAACCGAAAATTTGCGTATGAATGCCGAGTTGGCAGTGACCCGCCAATTACAGAAAATGATTTTACCAACGGATGAAGAACTAAAAAATATTGAAGGCTTGGATATTGCTGGCTTTATGGAACCTGCTTCTGAAGTGGGTGGTGACTACTATGATGTGCTACAACTGAATGGCAGGGTAAAGATTGGCATTGGGGATGTTACAGGACATGGCTTAGAAAGCAATGTCCTGATGATTATGGTACAGACATCCGTGCGAACCTTGCTTGCCATGCAAGAGAATCTCGATCATGTCAAGTTTCTCGTCAACCTCAACCGCGCTATTTTTGATAACGTTCAGCGCATGAAATCTGATAAAAACTTAACGCTTTCCATCCTAGACTATGAAGCAGGTAATCTCTATCTCAGCGGTCAGCATGAAGAGATGATCGTCGTGCGCCAAGGTGGTATCTTGGAGAGAATTGACACCATTGATTTAGGCTTCCCTATTGGTCTAGAGTCCAATATTTCAGATTTTGTACATCAGACCCACATTCGATTAAATCAGGGCGATGTTGTTGTGCTCTACACCGATGGCATTACTGAAGCTGAAAACATCCAAAACGAACGCTATGGCATAGAACATCTTTGCGAAGTGGTTCGTCTAAATTACGCGCTGTCATCTACGGAAATTTGTCAAGCGATCGTTAATGACGTCCGTTCTTATATTGGCGAACAGAAGGTTTATGATGACATCACGTTACTCGTTCTCAAGCAAAAGTAAATAAGCTTGGTTGACTGTTGTTCTACTGTTGCCCGATCGCTCTAGCAGGGCTTGTAACATCTATGTTTGAGCTGGCATGTGAAGGAGCCATTTTGCTTGAAGGAACCACGAGAGGCAAGACAACGGTTAACAGCGCGATCGCAACAATATTGATTACAAAAGATTGACCAAATTTGGAGCTGGGGATGTTTTCATCTTTGTTGTATTCGGGTGACATCGATTTATCTCCTTTCTTTCTCTATGATCTTAATCATCACATCTGTTTTAGGTTAGACGTGTGATGCTAGTTGCCTGTTCCTTGTGATATTAGTGACCTATTTTCTGTGATCTCTATCACAACTTGGAGCAACCTATAGCTGGAAATCTCGGGAAGGCTAACATAACGTTTGAGAAGTTGCCATAGTAATTTGCATAAATAATGAGGCTTACTTCCAATAAAAAAGCTCCCCTTTCAGAGAGCCTTTTTATTTTTAATGAGAGACTAGACTATCGGATGGATTAACCGTTGATCGCAGGAGCCGTTAGAGCCACAGGAGCAACATCAATAGCAGCCAAGTCGAGAGGGAAGTTGTGTGCATTTCTTTCGTGCATGACTTCCATACCCAAGTTAGCGCGGTTGATTACATCTGCCCAGCTAGGAACGACGCGTCCTTGGCTATCTTGGATCGATTGGTTGAAGTTGAAGCCATTCAGGTTGAATGCCATGGTGCTGACGCCCAAGGATGTAAACCAGATGCCGACGACTGGCCATAGTGCCAAGAAGAAGTGCAAGCTACGGCTGTTGTTGAATGAAGCATATTGGAAGATCAAGCGACCGAAGTAGCCGTGGGCTGCAACGATGTTGTAGGTTTCTTCTTCTTGTCCGAATTTGTATCCTGCGTTGGCGGACTCGTTCTCGGTGGTCTCACGAATGAGGCTGGAGGTTACGAGCGAACCGTGCATGGCGCTGAATAAGCTACCACCGAATACGCCTGCTACGCCCAACATGTGGAAGGGGTGCATCAGGATGTTGTGTTCGGCTTGGAATACGATCATGAAGTTGAAGGTGCCGGAGATACCGAGGGGCATGCCATCAGAGAAGCTGCCTTGTCCGAGGGGGTAGATCAAGAATACGGCGGTGGCTGCAGCGACTGGGGCGCTGTATGCTACGGCGATCCAAGGACGCATACCGAGACGGTAGGATAGTTCCCATTCACGTCCCATGTAGCAGAAGATGCCGATCAGGAAGTGAAATACTACGAATTGGTAGGGTCCACCGTTGTAGAGCCACTCGTCGAGGCTGTCTGCTTCCCAAATGGGGTAAAAGTGCAAGCCAATGGCGTTGGAGGAGGGCACGACTGCGCCAGATATCATGTTGTTGCCGTATAGCAAGGAGCCGGATACGGGTTCGCGAATGCCGTCGATGTCCACGGGGGGGGCGGCGATGAAGGCGATTACGAAGCATGTGGTGGCAGCGAGCAAGCAGGGGATCATCAGGACGCCGAACCAACCTACATAAATGCGGTTTTCGGTGCTGGTGATCCAGTTGCAGAACTGATCCCACAGACTAGCGCTTTCGCGTCTTTGTACTGCAGTTGTCATTTATTCTGATACCTTTGAGTTAAGAAGTATTTGTAAGAGTTAACTTACATTTAAAATTGTATCAAAATGTTAAGCAATGTCAATAGTGATTACTACAGCTTGACTATCAATTTAATATTTGCTTAAGGATTACTTGAGGGCATACCAATTTCAAAGTCCCTCCAGCCCAGTTTTGTAAGGGGAAAGAATTCATTACAAAACAATGAAGGGGCAATCCTCCTGCGATCGCCCCAAACATATTGGGCAAAGACAGGAGCTATGCCCCTACATTAGGTATTTTGTTTGATGGAAATAGCCTAAATGCGATCGCCGCTATTCATAAATCCATGTGGAAATGCTGGGCTGCCAGTTACATAGTTCAGATGGGGTGAACCAAAGCGCGATCTCACGCTCGGCAGTATCTGGTGCATCGGAACCATGAATAATGTTACGACCGACATCAACCCCAAAATCACCACGAATTGTGCCGTTTTCCGCATTGAGGGGGTTGGTTACGCCGATAATCTTCCGCGCTGAAGCGATGACACCCTTGCCTTCCCATACCATGGCGACAACAGGCGCAGAGGTAATAAAGTTAACTAAACCTGGGAAAAAGGGTCTTTCCTTATGCTCGCCATAATGCTTCTCGGCAAGTTCGCGGCTCACTTGGACAAGTTTTAATCCTACTAGCTGAAATCCCTTAGATTCAAAGCGTCCGATGATGTTTCCCACCAAGCCACGCTGAACACCGTCGGGCTTTACCGCCAAAAAAGTACGCTCCATATCTGTAGTCTTAAGTTCTATAACGATTACCCGAAAATTATTTCATGATTAGGTTGCTTGTGATGCAGCCTTACCAACCATGCTCGGTCAAAAATTCGGGTGTGATTGCCTGAAGTATCGGCTCTTGCTTGTTTGGAGCAGTTCTTGGATAACGCAAAAACTTCTCGACATATTTGCCAATCATGTCTGCTTCTAAATTAATCTTGCTGCCCAGACTCAAATATTTGAGATTTGTACTGTCATAGGTATGGGGAATCACGGCAACACTAAAGCGATCGCCCAAATCACTACATTGCGATACGGTCAAGCTTATGCCATTCACGGCAATGCTACCTTTAAAGACAATATATTTCGCTACTTCGAGCGGTGCGTCAAAGGCGATCGACCATGAATCGCCCTGTAACTGTCGATCGCATAACGTACCCACGCCATCAATATGCCCCGAAACAAAGTGTCCGCCCAATTTATCCCCGACGGCTAAAGCGGTTTCTAAGTTTACATATTTGGAATTTCTGTCTTGTAAATTTGTGCGGCTCAATGTTTCAGGCGATACATCCGCAATAAATCCTGAAGATGAGATAGTGGCGACGGTGAGACAAACTCCATTCACCGCTACACTATCACCGATCGCGATTTTGCTTCTCATCTCAGGACAACGGATCGCGATTTGGTAGCGATCGCATTGCTCGACTTCTCCTACAGCTTGGACTAAACCTGTAAACATACGGTAACTGCTACGTACAGAATGTTTCATCATATCGTGGCGACGATATCAAATGCCGCCACGATATTCTAGGATTATTTTTCGGTTGGAAGCACAGATGCAGTTTGCCCAAACAGAACTTTTTTACTTTCTTCTGTCATGGTTGGTCGATCGGAAAAAGGTTTGGCTTTCGCATAGGCTCGGATAACCGCAGGGCGATCGCGCATCGCTTCAAACCAACGTTTGAGATTGGGAAAGTCAGCGAGGTTTTGTTGTTGTCTTTCGTAGGGCACAATCCAAGGGTAGCAAGCCATATCCGCAATGGAATATTCGCCAGCAATATAGTCCTTTCCTGCTAACTGTCGATTGAGCACACCATAGAGACGATTGGTTTCCTTGACATAGCGCTCGATCGCATAGGGAATTTTTTCAGGAGCATACTGGGCAAAGTGATGATTTTGACCAGCCATCGGGCCTAAACCGCCCATTTGCCAAAACAACCATTCCATCACCGTTTTGCGATCGCGCAGGGTAACAGGCAGAAATTTTCCTGTTTTCTCTGCTAAATATTGCAAAATTGCGCCCGACTCAAAAACTGAAATGGCTTCGCCGCCATCAAGGGGGTCTCGATCGATCGTGGCTGGCATGCGATTGTTAGGCGCGATCTTTAAAAAATCAGGCTTGAACTGATCCCCAACTCGAATATCGATCGGTCGAATTTCGTAAACTAATGCAGCTTCTTCTAAAAAGATAGTAACCTTATGACCGTTGGGTGTAGGCCAATAGTAAAGCTCAATCATGTTTATCGCTCCTTAAAATGAGGGTATCGCTCGGATTCGATCGATTCTGAAGTAAAGGGAATGGAATATAGCATAGGCAATTTTAGAATCAGATTGCTATTCCCCTTGAGGAATATGCTGCGATTTGGGAGAATCTACCATCTTTAAGCGATCGGGGTTGCTGCTTACTTTCCCCAAGCAAACTTTTTCATGAAAGATAAAAGCTTGTTAGAAAAAGGAGCCTCTGTCTCAGACTTCGCGATCGCAGGTGGCGCATCTCCTGTAATCCCAATCAGTTCGTAAACTCTTGATGGTTCCATATTTGGGAAACCTAGCTTAAAACTGCGGTCAATAATAATGCGATCTTGGAGCTGCTCGTAAGTCTCTTGCGAGATCAGCAACTGCGTTTCGAGTTTGCGATTGGCAAGGGCAATGCGGCTGACAACATCTACGACATTGCCGATCACAGTCTTGATTTGCGGTTGGGCAGGATTTGCAGAAATTAAAATAGCGCGATCGCAGTGGATGCCAAGACTCAGACGCAAAGGCTGGTAGGAGAGCTGACTGAGGTGCACGTTAAGTTCGTTCACTGCGTCTAGGAGTGCTAGCCCTGCCCATGCAGCCCGTTCGGCAATGCGATCGTCACTTTCGACACCAAATACCGCCATAAAGGTGGAACCAACAAAGCTGTTAACGCTACCACCATAGGCATTCACGGTTTTATTGACCAAGTAAAAAAAGCGATTCATGATGTAGACCACATCATAGTGGAAATTTAACTCATCGAAATTTGAAACGCCTTGAATGGATGCAAACAAGAGGGCGACCTGCTTGCGATCGCTTGACGCGCCAGAGGTAAGCTGATTTTCTACAATATCAATATCAGCATTGTCAATCACCAAACGCCTCACAGTTACATCTCCAGTAACGCGAGTTTGACAAGCAAGGCGAATATGAACGGGAAAATCCAGTTTTTTAGCGAGAGCTCTTTCTGCACTCGTAGGTTGACCGCATTGCTCAACCCCATCAAGCACCATAATGCGGCAAGTTGAGCAAAGGGCATTCCCACCACAGGCATGAGTGATTGGCACCTCGGCAGCAAGGAGCGCATATAAAACACTTTCCTTTTCCTTAATCGGAGCTTGTGTATCGTCTGGCAAGCATTGAATTGTTGGCATGGAGTTTTTGCGATCGCTTAAGTTAAGTATACATATACCGTTTACGCAGCAAATGGCTATACGGTTTTAAGAGTAATCGAAAATACTACCTTAGATAGAATCATAACTGATTCCAATATCTCCTACAGTGCTAACGTGCTGGGCTTTAAATTAGCAGAGGGACGCTTGCACCCTCACAATTGCAACATGGGAAAATTCAACTATCTAACGTGGAATACTTTTGGAAACCCCAAAGATAGAAATGACTTGCACTTTGAACCAATAACTTTACTTTTTATCAAACTATGGCAAATTTGGAATTGGTGATTTTTGATTGTGATGGTGTGCTGGTCGATAGCGAACCCATTGTGAATCGTATTTTTGCTGAAACATTAGCAGAGGCTGGCTTCGCGATTACCTACGAAGAAGTAACTCGACAATTTGTAGGAAAGTCTTTTGTAACCTGTCTAGAGATGATAGAACAAATCTACGGCAGACCAGTTCCTCCCAGTTATCTGGCGCGCAGTAAGGAACGGGAAATCGCCGCATTGAAACAAGAACTTCAAGCAACCTCGGGAATTGCTGAAACATTAAAGGAGATCGCCCTACCGAGATGTGTTGCTTCAAATAGTAGTCCTCGTCATATTCAATTGGTCTTAGGACTAACGGGACTATTGCCTCATTTCGACGGAAAATTATATAGCTGTCACCATGTCGATCGCCCTAAGCCTTTCCCCGATCTATATCTCCATGCAGCAAGTCAAATGGGTAAGGCTCCAGAAAATTGTATTGTAATTGAGGATTCAGTAACGGGCGTGCAGGCAGGAAATGCAGCAGGGATGAGCGTGTTGGGTTATGCCCCACGCGATCGCAGTAATTCTTTGCATCATGAGGCACTGATTGCCGCTGGTGCAACATTAGTTTTTGATGATATGCGCCAATTACCAAATTTGTTGGAACAATGGAAATAATGAATTGCAATTTATACCATTTTCAAAAAATGATGCAACACATCTTTTTGAAAAGACCGCGCTCTGCGCGGAACTCAAACCTCGAGGGAGCATCTCAATTAGGCACTGAGCAAATATACTTAGGGGCATAGAAATAACCGTTGAGGTAAGCACAACGATGCTTCAAGACTTGAGCAACATTGTGACGGTTCCATTGAGCACCAGA
>NZ_CBDDRA010000049.1:0-21090 GCF_965232925.1 Tumidithrix helvetica PCC 7403 | reverse complement strand
ATTTAGCTTCTAATTCTCTTTTCATGTTTGAGCTTGACTTAGCCTTTGCAATTTCTTGCTCTATTTTCTCGTGCCTTTCTGTTGCTCTTGCCTTGCTGCCGATTAGTCCAAACTAAAGTAAATAATGTTCTGTCGCATTCGTGGCTATATCTCGACGCTCAGAAAGCAAGATCTCAATGTTCTTGATGCTCTCAAACAGGTGTTCCTTGGAAACCCTGTTTTCCCAAATCTCTAGCCTGAATAGTTACCATCAATTTAACTTACATTTTGCATGAGAATAAAAAACCTCCCAGCAGCATGAATTATGCGATCGCTAACCCATTTCCCTTTGAAAGCACCAGCATAGCGCGGCATTGAAAAGATCGACATATTGTCTTTTGAAAAGGGGATGAATATAAAATTGGTCAAGAATCGCCTATAGTACTGTTCAACGATCGCGTATAGGATAAACCGCTATGAAATCTTTTAGTACCACAATCGATATTCATGCTTCATTGGAAACAATTTGGGCAATTTTGATCGATGTTACCAACTGGCCATCTTGGAATCCAACCGTTACGAAGGTTGAAGGCAAAATCGCATTAGGCGAGAAGATCTCTTTGTATTTTAAGTCAACCCCCGATCGCACGTTTCCATTGACCGTGAGCGAGTATGTCCCCAAAGAATGTATGGTGTTTTCTGGGGGGATGCCCCTAGGTTTGTTTAAGGGCGATCGCACATTTACACTCACCCAAAAACCTGACGGAATTGTAGTTTTTTCTATGCGAGAGGTTTTTAGCGGTCTGATGGCACCCTTAATCACTCGGTCAATTCCCGATTTACAACCTAGCTTTGAGGAGTTTGCGGCAGCCTTAAAAACAAAGGCAGAGCAGGCTCTATAGCGTGAACGTGAAATTATTGACCAACATGCCAGGAACGAGAATGCCGCCGAGCGATCGACTGCCATAGGTTCCAGTATTGGGAATGAATTCTTGGAAGTCAGTCAAGGCTTCTAAATCTTGACCGAGAAAGTCATAGATACTATCGTCAAAGCGTAGATTTTCAATCGGGGCAACTACTTCCCCATTTTCAACCCAAAAACAGGCGTAGCGAGTCATTCCTGTAATTCTGCCACCAGAGCGATCGCTCCAGTTGAGATAATGCAGGTTCGATAGATACAAGCCTGTATCAAGCTGTTTGAGAATGCGATCGTCACTTAAATTCCCTGCGCTGACCTCAGGGGCTCTGGGATATTCGCCACCATTTGCTGCATTGGAAACCTTTCCATATTCCTTCGCCGTTCGAGAACTCACTAAGGGATTAACTAGTTCGCCTGCCACAACGATCGGAATTTCTTCGGGAGCGATTTCTCCTAATTGATTAAACCGAGGCACAGTGCCCCCTCGAAAGTTTTCTTTAAAACTAAGGAGTGGCGATAAATGCTTTTCTCCATTGCGTAACTTAAGCAAAGCACTGCTTCCCTGCTGGAGGGAAGCCTCACCCACAGAATCTGAGAGCATTCCCAATAACTCGGCAGCAGCAGCAGGTGCGAAGTAGGTGCGATATTGACCTTTTTGAATGGTTTTAGCTGGTAAATTGAGCGCAACTAACTGCTGTTTCGATCGCTCGATCTGGGCTTCATAGTCTGATTGTTTCCAGTTTTTACCAGCATAGATCCCTTTTACTGCTTGCGAATCACCTGACTCCGTAGCATTAAAAATAGAATAATCGACAAAAAAGGAATCGGTGGCAAACCAGTGCTTTTGTCCTGCGGAGTTGGCATTTGCCCTGATTGTCGAGCCTGATGCGTAGAAGCCCGTAAAGTCAATATCCCCCAGCGAACCGAGAATAGCAGCGATCGCTTCTTCGGGCAACAATAGGGAGCCTTGATAAACCTCATGGCTGGAACCTTTATTTTCGGGCAAGACGATAAAGGGATTTTCAGGCAGTTGCTCCACCTGCGATCGTAAATAATCGAGATTTTCTAAGGCACTGACACTATCAACTGCCCGATCGCCTGTAAAAGGGAAAGAGGCACTCGCTTCGCGCTGATGGTCGATCAAGTTTAAGGAAATCGTTCCATCTGAAACTAAACCTGATTGCCGTACTTTGGCATGGTTAAAGCGGGTAAACTGACTGCGTTCGCTATTGAGGCTAATGGTCAGATGTTCGCCTGAGTGGAGACTATTGACCAACTGATCGGCGAGGTTTTGAAAGCCAGTCTCTAACTTCTCTAGATCTTGATTCATAGTGCTTAAGAATGACGATAAATAGATGCGATCGCTTGTGGGACACTGTAGCCCTTGCAAGGGGATATTAAAGGGGGAAGACAGGGGTTGAATGCTTGCCTTTACTTGCTAAGAATGACAAAAATCTATGTTTCTTAGGGTTTCTTAGGGTTTATTCCGATACATTCGGCGCAAATCGGGCTAGTTCTGCCAACTGTTCGGGATATATCTGCACCTCCATGTTTGGATCGTTGCGCTGGTGGAGCGATCGCTTGACTTGTCCAATATAAACAGGCTGAGACAGAGCATCGCTCAAATGTACAACGGTGCGGGCTCGAATCGTGAGCTGATTTTCTCCATGTCCGCTGCGCCCAGAAGAGAAGAGGTTATCGGCGGCTTGCTTGAGCGTTGCCTCTAACTGGGGTGCTGTCACAGTGGGAGGAACTGAAATGACTGCCTGCGCGCCATAGCGATCGTAAACCAAGGAATAACGAACCGAACCTGAAACAGATGTGCGGGTAATGGGTGCAATGCTGAGGGCAAATAGTCCGACTGTTAAAACGACAGAAAAGGAAGTAATGCCTACAAGACGAAACCGCCATCCCCACTGACGCACAAAGGCAATTCCTGTAATTAAAGCTGCAATCAGCACAACAACGCCCATACCTTGAGCAATCTGACCAAATTCAACAGGGGTTAGCAACATATTTCGCTTTTAAACAACAGAAATCAATTCGTACTCATTTTAAGCCTTAGGGCGGATCGGAAAATATTTGGATTTATGAGATGGCAAGATTCCCAAGAATATATTTGATTCTCGTAGGGGTAGGGGATCCTGTAAAGGCTAGGGCAACCACGGGGGGATTGCCCCCCACAAGGATTGACCTATTGTCTATAAAACCCGTATCAAGGTTGGAATGCTGTGCAGGGCTGCCAGATTTTTGAGATCGGCGATCGCGGCTTGGAAATTTTGTTCGCTGACGGTTTGTGTCACGACAATAATTTCAGCAAAGCCGTCATGAATATTGCGCTGCAAAATCGTTTGAATGCTGACCAAGTGCTTGCCAAAGCAAGCGCCTAGGTCGCCAATCACGCCCGGCTTATCCTGCGCGATCAAACGCACGTAATACTGGGTGGCAATATTTTGGATGGGGCTGAGGGTGGCATAGCGATCGTGAGAGCAACCCATGAGTTGATTGATTTCATTGGAGGCTCCTTTTGAAGAGGCTTTGAGTGCTGCCACAACATTGACGATATCCGCCACAACCGCACTTGCGGTCGCCCCTGAGCCTGCCCCAGGCCCCGAAAACACCACTTCACCAATCGGATCGCCCTCGACACGGATTGCATTCGTTACCCCATTAATGCTGGCAAGGGGATGAGCTTGTGGCACAAGGGTAGGATGGACGCGAATCTCAATGCCCTTCTCGGTTTTGTCGTTAGAACGCCGCGCAATTCCCAAAAGCTTGATTACAAACCCTAAATCCTTTGCCCAAGCAATATCAGCACTGGTGATCGTGCGAATGCCTTCTCGATAGATGTCATCGAGCTTAATCCGATCGCCAAAAGCCAAACTTGCCAAAATTGCAATTTTATCGGCAGCATCAAAGCCATCAACATCTGCGGTCGGGTCGGCTTCAGCATAGCCCAGCCTTTGGGCATCCTCTAGGGTATTTTCAAACTCTGCCCCCTCGGCATGCATGCGGCTGAGAATATAGTTGGTCGTGCCATTAATAATGCCTGTAATGCCCGTAATTCTGTTGGCTCCGAGACTTTGCTTAAGGGCTTGAATCACAGGAATGCCGCCACAGACTGCCGCCTCTAGCATCACATAAACGCCATGCTCTTTGGCTGCGGTAAAAATCTCATCGCCATATCTTGCAATTACGGCTTTGTTGGCGGTAACGATATGCTTGCCATTGGCGATCGCGGTTAAGATCAATCTCTTCGCTGGCTCGATGCCACCCATCACCTCAACCACAATATCAATCTCAGGATCGGCAACGATGGACTGAAGATCCTCGGTAATATATCCGTCGGGAAACTCCACATCCCTAGGCTTAAGTAGCGATCGCACGCCAATTCGGGCAATTTCAATTTCTAGTAGCAAAGGGTGACGATCTACAGGATCTTGTAGAATCTTTGCGACACCTGTACCAACCGTTCCGAGTCCTAACAGACCAACTTTAAAAGACATGGTTCTTAGCGTTCAGCCGTAAATCTCAGCATACATAATCATTACCATTTTGCCTCATTCACTTACCCAATGGAAAATATTGGCAAAATCATTATTGTGTTAAGAAAGATTACCGTCGCCGAAATTCCAGTTAGATTTTCCAGCTCACCCCCCCTGCCTCATCTTTAACAGTAATCGTTGCATCTTTAACCGTGCCATCAGGAATTTTGACTTTACAGGTAAATACATTCCCTACCTTTGTGATTTTGATCTTGGCTCCCCCACAATTCACCTTGACATCAACATCATTCTGCTCCTTCACATTTTTTTGAATGAGTTCCTCTAATAAAGGCAACTTAAGCAGTCCTTTGGTATTCAAGTCAAATTTATTTCCTTCGGCATCTTGCAATTTTACTGCTACGGCAAACTTCCCTTCCGCCGCCGTTGCATTGCAATCAAATTCTTTCCCTTTCGCAGGCACAATATCTTGGGGACAGCTTATCGCAACATCCACACCTAGGCTTTGCACCAAGTAATCTTTGACTTCCTTCTCAACCACCTGAATCTTGGAAGATGCCTTAGCAGATGCCACAGGAGTAGAAGGAGCCGCGTTACTAGTTTGAGTTGTACTATCCACTGGAAAGTCAGTTTCACAGGTCATCCCTTTCGCTTCTGCTTTTCTGACTTCGGCTTCAGCACTAGCGCGATCGCCTGTAGAACCATTGGAAAATCCACCACCACCACTACAGTTATATTTGTATGGAAAAACGCCACACCCAGATAAGCAGCTAACTGTAAATAACGCAAGGACACCAACAAAACCTGAGATTTTCATAATACGATAGGAAAAAGAAAAACTTTATCCGATTTTATCGGTTTCTTGCACGAACTCGGTCTAGAGTTTTTCAGGCTCCCGTCTTGTCGTATTAGCCTTCTTTTACCGCTTTAGATTTCTTCCAATTTCTTGATGTATTTCCTTTGAGTGGAGTTTTTCATGGCAGTTTCTATTGCTATTAGGCGAGGGTATAGCAATATTTAGAGATGTTAGATTTAGACAGGCATTACGGGTGCTTCTACATTTCCCAAGGACTCAAGGACTAACTCAGCCAAGTCATTGATAAATATGGGATGACTATTGAGTGCAGGTACGCGATCGAAATTATGAATGCCAACGGACTCAGCAACTTCGCGATACTCGATGTCGATTTCTTGGAGGGTTTCGATATGTTCGGAAACAAAGCTAATGGGAACGACCAATAGATTTTTGATACCACGCTTGGCTAACTGTCCGATCGCTTGTTCCGTATAGGGTTTTAGCCACTCTACGGGACCAACGCGGCTTTGATAGGCAAGGGTATGAGCATTATAGCGATGGTGATCGCGCCGAATTGCTTGCATCAGTAGATCGACACAGTTCTCCATTTCAACTTGATAGGGGTCGCCATACTCCGTGACATATTTCACAGGTACACCGTGGGCGCTAAAAAAGATATGAACGAGATCGGGTTCCTCAAAGGACTGAATCTTGGCATTAATCAGGTCGATCATGGCTTTGATATACCCTGGGCGATCGTACCAAGAACGAATCGTGATCCGCTCGATATGTTTTAGTTCGGGATCGGCTTCCCAGAGTTGATCGATCGCTTTGATACTAGAGCCACTGGTACTGATCGAAAACTGGGGATAGAGTGGCAAGATCACAAGCTTGGTAATACGATCGCGTTTGATTTGCGAGATCGCTTCTTCAGTGAAGGGATGCCAGTAACGCATACCGACATAGACCTTGGCATTTAAACCATTGCGTTGCAAAACATTCTCAATATTTTCGGCTTGCTCTTCGGTAATTTGTCTGAGAGGAGAGCCGCCGCCAATCATGGCATAGTTTTCTTGAGATATGGGCGCACGGCTGGCTGCAATCAGAGACGCGATTGGCTTTTGCAAAAATCGGAGGGGAATGCGGATTAAGTCTGGATCGGAAAATAGGTTATAGAGGAAAAGATAGACATCTTCCAGCTTTTCTGGACCCCCTAAATTTAGCAATAAGACACCAACGCGACCATCCATATCATAACTTCCTAAAAATATAAATTTTTTAATAAAAACGGTTTATAACTAAGTTAATAATAACTTAATATTTATTTACAGCTGAGTATTTTTTTTAAACGAACTTTGTGCATTCATTCGCACTTTTATCGATCTGGATCGCGATCCGATCGCTCGACTAACCAACGTTTAACGCAAATTTCTAGTTGTTCGATATCAAGAGGTTTTGTCAAGTAATCATCACAACCTGCGGCGATCGCAGCTTCTTTATCGCCTTTCATGGCATGGGCAGTCACAGCCACAATTGGAATTGCCGCTGTGCGTTGGTCAGCTTTAAGCCGACGCGCAACCTCCCAG
This sequence comes from Tumidithrix helvetica PCC 7403, assembly GCF_965232925.1. Taxonomy (NCBI): domain Bacteria; kingdom Bacillati; phylum Cyanobacteriota; class Cyanophyceae; order Pseudanabaenales; family Pseudanabaenaceae; genus Tumidithrix; species Tumidithrix helvetica. The sequence continues at coordinate 14,307 of NZ_CBDDRA010000049.1, read as the reverse complement.
CCATCCACCTTGGGTAATGACAAATCTAATAAAATCAGATCGGGTAATTGCTCCGCCAGCCATGCCAAAGCCGTCACGCCATCCTGTACGCAGTTAACTGCATAACCAGAATCCTGAAATACTTGCTCGATCAGAACTTGATTGTCAGGGGCATCCTCTACAACTAAGATCAGGGGCTTGGCACTAGGTGCGGGCATAGGCACTGATCGGTTCCTTGATAAATTTGATATAGAAATGTTTAAAAGTCGATCGCATCACACGCGGCAACCCAAAGTCGATGGGCATGAGTTCTGTGGGTAGTTTCCAATCTTGAATTTTGAGATCGGCGATCGCATCTCCCACCACTTCTATGTCACTGAGATCTTTATAGATGCCTAGCGCGATCGCTTCTGCCACGGTTGGCACTTCTTGAGGATTTACTCCCAAAATTTCTACGATCGTTCGATCTAAAGCAAATACATCGCGAGAAGCAGCTAAAACGCCTAGATCCCTCGGTTCCCCAGCACTTGGCCCATTGCCCTCATGCCCAATAATGCCATCTAGGATCGTTAGCTGCGGGTTAATGGTTTGGGCAGTCTCGATCAACATCCGCGCAAACCGATGCACGTCTTTGCCCGCCTCCATATGCCACCATGCCTTCATTTTGCCAGGAACGCAGCCGAATAGGTTTTTGACACCCATCGTTACTGTGAGTTGCATATGAGATTTTACCTTAGGCAGATTGATTACGACATCTGCATCCATGGCTTCTTTACTGAGACGTAAATGCTCTAGTTCTCCACCTGTGGCAAAACGTTGACCGTGAAACTCAACGATCGGCAGATCTAGCTCCTTTGCCATTTCTAAGAGTCCATTAGCCCTTGCTACCCCCTTTGCACTGCCAAAAGCAGGGCTATCGCCTAAAAAAGGCTTGCCACCTGCAGCCTGTACCAACTTAGCAACGCAATAGATCAATTCTGGTCGAGTCGTACATTCTTTCGTTGGTCTTGCCCCTGTGAGCAAATTGGGCTTTAGTAAGACGCGATCGCCTGCTTTCACAATCGCAGACATGCCACCAAGGGGTGCTAAGACTTGCTCTAAAGCAGTCATGAGGGATTCGCGTTCGTAGCTGGTGGTATGGAGCAGACTGACAGTAGGTTTCATCAACTTCTATCTATAAAAGACATTGAAATGGATCTATAAGGCAGAGACAAACTACTCAAAATATACCCTAGTCTAGGGTTGTCTACAGTCATCATATCAAAAATTCGGAATTGTAAATATACTGCGCTGATTTGAAAATCGCGCTAATTCGCCCCATGCCTAGCTAAAGTTCAATGGCTCCCAACTGTTTGAATGTAGATTTTTGCGAGTCAGTTAAACCGCGAATGCTCCTAATATTTGTGCCCTCATAGGGTCGAGGAATTCTTAAGGTTTGCAGGCAATTACCCGTAGCCACATCCCAAATTTGACAGGAACCATCCTCGCTGCCACTGACAAGCAGTTGCCCATCTTCGTTAAAAACGATTGACCAAATCCAGTCTACTTGAGAATTAGACTTGAAGCTCCGCAGGAGTTCTCCTGTTTCCACATGCCAAAGTCTCACCTCCGTATCTAGTCCCGAACTAGCGAGCATCTTGCCATTAGGGTGAAACGCCACCGCATGGAGTTTAACAGCACGATGGGAAAAGGTTCTCAAACATTTTGCATTGGAAATGTCGGCAATGTCCCAGAGGCGAATCGTAGCATCTCGACTACCACTTGCCAGCATCTGCCCATCGGGATGAAAGGATAACGAAGCGATCCGATCGCGATGCCCCTGCAACATTCCCAAACATGCTCCCGAATCCACATCCCATAGCCCGATCGCAGCATCCCAAGCTCCCGTTGCTAAGATTTTACTGTCTGGACTGAAGGCGATCGCTTGGAGCGGCATCGAATGTCCTGCAAGGGTATGGATGCATTTCCCCGTGCCGATCTCCCAGATTTTGGCGGTTTTATCGCCGCTGGCAGTGGCGATCCAAGTCCCATCAGGGCTAAAGATAGCTTCTCTGATCCATGTGGTATGACCTTTTAGCGTTGCGAGCGAATTCCCACTCTTCACATCAACGATTTCTGCCGTATGCTCTAGACTGGCACTGACAACCAGAGAACCATCGGGGCTGAGAGCCGTTTGCAAGGAGTTCATGGCATGGGTAGAGAAGGTTCGATCGCAGATTCCTGTATGGATATCCCATACCCCAATGGTTTGCTCGTCATAGTTGAGCGTATATACCTGTTGCGCTCGAAACCCAAAAGGTGCGATCGCATTGGAATGTCCTTGGATGTTTTGCAGGCAATATCCATTTTCAGGATTCCAAAATTTTATGCTCTTGTCTTCGCTACCGCTAGCTAAAATATTGCCATCGGGACTGAAAGCCACTGACCAGATCCGAGACTGATGCCCGATCCAATTTCTCAGGCATTCTCGATATTCCACCTCCCAAATCCGAATTGTAAAGTCATCCCCCGCACTGGCAAGGAAATGTCCATCTGGGCTGAAGGCAAGCGACCAGAGACGGTTTGTATGTCCTTCTAAGCGATGGGTAAATTCCCACGTTTGTGTGTTTTTTGGGGTATTTTCCTTTCGCTGGAGGATTGTAATTTTCCCATCTTCACCCGCACTCGCAAGCAGCGTTCCAGTGGGATTGAAGGCGACCGTATAGACTTCATGTTCTTGCTCGATCGCTTGAATTTCTTCGCCCCGATCGAGATCCCAAATCCGAATGGTGCGATCTAAGCCACAGCTTGCGAGGAACGGTTCCTTGGGATGAAACGCGATCGCTCTGGGAATATTGGTATGCCCCTCAAGCACTTGGGTACATTCACCCGTGATGAAATTCACAACCCGAATCGTGCGATCGCCGCAGCTACAGGCAAGGGTTTTACCGTCGGGGCTAAAGGCAAGCATGGAAATGCCACCTGTGCTTTCTAGCAGAATCTTCTCACAGGCTCCTGTTTTAGCATTCCATAGCTTCACGGTTTGGTCTAGGCTACCACTGGCTAAATAGTTGCCATCGGAACTAAAAGCAATGGCAAAAATAATATCGGTATGCCCATCGATCTCTAAGAGATTCTTACCACTGCCCACCTGCCAAAGGTGGATCTGACCGCGAGACTCTCCCGATGCTAGCGATTTTCCATCAGGGCTGAAAGCGATCGCGTTGACATTCACAAAGGTTTCCCCCAGCACGGACTGAGAGAAATCGGCATGGCTGAAATTCACTTGATGGAGGTTCGCACCGCGCAGATGGGCTTGCCATATTGCCAATTGCGAAAAATCCCAACCCGTCAGATCGATGCCTAACTGTACGAACAGGTTTAAGAGATTCCCCCCTGCATAGCCAGACTGTAATGCCAATCCTGCTCTTAGTTTGGGTAAGAGCGATGCGATCGCCTGTTTCCCTACCTTATCCGCAATGGGTAGAAGGATCGAGCGAATCTGGGCATCTCGAATGTAATCTTTGGCGGTCGCCGCAATTAAGGCATGGGTGTTGAAGAGTTTTGTCGGCGAGATAGTTCCCGTTTCTATCTCTTTGATTTCCTCGCAGATTTTCTCGATTAAAAGATGGGTGGTATATTCCATCACGACGGGTTGCTGCGTATAGCCTGAGGGTGTCTTTTCGATCAGCGATCGCCGTTGGAGAGATTGCAGTGTCGCAATTAACTTTTGTTTGGATTCCAAGGACAGCAGGCATGTTTGGAGTTCGTCGAACGAGATGGGTTCGCGGGCGATCGCTAACCAATACATCACTTCTTGTTCGAGAGGAGATAAACGCGTTACATGCCGCTGCAATAAATCTTGGATATCGCCAAAGACAAAGCTACCTTTTTGGATTAGCGCTAGCATTTGGGGAATATCGTTAAACAGTAAATCGCGAATCCCCGATGCCACAATCTTTAATGCCAAAGGATTCCCTGCATAATGCTCGATAATAGGGCGTAATTCTAAATCGGATGAAGCTGTAAATCCTGCGAGATCGAAGATTCTTCTGCCCTCTTGAGCGGGTAAGCCCTGAAGTTGAAGCGAACTGACTCGATTGCCCATTAATCGCGATAATTCTTGAGGAAATTCTCGACTGGTAATTAACAAGCAGCTCTGATGCCGCTCTTCACCAATGCGCCTAAATAGTTCGCCATAGGTTTCATAGCCAGGAAGATATTGCCCTACATGACTATCGCTCATAATCGACTCGATGTTATCCAGCACAATCAGACAGCGACTGGCATTCAGATATTCCATCAATAGGGACAAATTGCGTTCGGGATTGTCAGGAATGGCATTTTGCTGGCGATCGGACAGAAAAGAAATCAAGTCGGCTAGAATGCGTTCGATGGGTGGGGAGTTACGCAGCGATCGCCAAATTAAGCGATCGAATTCTGGTTGAATGCGATCGGCAATACTCACGGCTAGCATGGTTTTGCCCATGCCACCCATCCCAAGAATCGCGATCAGTTTGTTCTTCTCTCGAACCATCCAAGTTTCCAATTGGGTTAGTTCTCGATCTCGCCCAAAGAAATTAGATAGATCGGGAGATTCTCCCCAGTCTGTTCGATTTGTGGTTGCTAATTTTGGGGTTTCTACTTCGCTTTCAACTTCTTCTGATTCTGCGATCGCTTGCCAATCCGTAATCCCAACTGCTTTACAAATAGCAATAAAATTTTCACGCCGAATGCGATCGCGTCTCCAAAAATGCCCAAGGGTACTCGGTGCAATATTATCAGCCGCAATACACCACGCTGGACATCTATACTTTGCCCATCCCATTCTGAGTCTTGCTTTATCTACGCGCTCTAGTCCCTGTATTGATGCTCTTAAGGAGTCTAACGGCATAGTATTTAACAGCTACCACAATCAGATTGTGACTCATTTTTTGTAAGGATGCAACTTAACCTAACTCCAAAACTGAGTTTGTGAATTTGGAAGCTTCCAATACATAGGAATTAAGAATGGAGTTTAGATGGAATGCTAAAGCAGTCATAGCGATCATTGCTAAGGTTAGCAAATTCAATGATTTGGGCGTGTAGGTGAGTTTAATAGAAGCCTAAAACTTCACACTAAAGAGTTTTACCAAAATCTGCCCTAAAATAAAATATCGGGTGATTTAGATATTTGATCGATTCAAAATTTTGACAAGAAATTATATGGTAATTCACACAAGCATAAAAATTGATACGAATAACGCTAAAACCAGATTGCTATTGGCTCTTTGGGATATGGGTGCGTTAGAGTCGTTGGTCAAGAAAGGCGAGGTAATGAAACGAATTGTTAAAAGTGGTGAAAAGTCATCTGACTACCAACCAATTTTAGAAATACTTGCTCAACAAGAAGCGATCGCTATGGTCACTAAAAATCGTAGCGCCCAAATTCAGTTGACCGAACTGGGTAAACAATCTCTGAGTGCGGGACTAAATGGTGATGATTTTAAGTTTGGAGGTACTCAAGTCGGTAGCAGGGTTGCTAATGCTTTGTTGAAATGGATTCGTCAAATGGGTGATGTTGTATCTGCGGCAAGTGGCAAAGAGGTTGGGCTTAGGATCTCCTCTTACGACGAGTTTAAGACAGTGGCATTAGAAACTTACGATCGGATTAATTTTGAGTTTAATCACAACAACTTTGTCCCTATTTACAAAATTCGTCGTTCAATTGGGGATCTCGTAACTCGCACGGAGTTTAACGAATGGCTAATTAAGATGCAATCAGACGACATTCTGCAACTACAGGAAAGTGGAGTTGAGGATAGCTCGCCCGACAAACTTCAAGATTCTGTATCGACTCCTATTAGTGGTTTGCGATGCTATGCCACCAAGAAAACAAATTAAGAGATAAAAGGTGCTACAACCAAATGACTGATATTAAAATTTTGAATCAACTTATTGAACAATCCAACCCATTCTCTGCCAAAGTAACAGCCCAGCATAATGTCTGGAGTCACGATTATTCAGGCGTAGCAGAAATTAATCAGAATGCTTTTAATAGTGTCCTGAAACTTATTGATGATGTTGATACAGGTAAGTCAACTTCAGAGGGGGCGGCACTAATTGGCGAACGTGGTCTAGGAAAAACACAGTTACTTGCCCGATTGCGTCACGATCTAAACACCAATAACAAGGCTTTTTTTGTTTACATGGGCGAATATGACAACCTCGATCTAATCAAGGTAGAATTTTTGCAAGCCATTGTGTATAGTCTTAAGCGAGAATACCGCCCTAACGTCACCCAATGGCAAGCCTTAGCTGCGGCAATGTACTTTGATGCGAGAGGCAATACCCCTTGTTCCGTTGAGCATCTTATAAGTCAATTTCCTAAAATTTTGGCTAATAAGCCAGAACTTGTTAATAGTTGGACAAAAGGAATAGCAGCAAAATGTCCAGATATAAAGAATGTGTTCTTGATTAGAGCAATTTTATGGACACTTTTGCCAGAAGCAGCTCCATTTGCTGCTATGTGGCTTGCAGGCAAGAAATTATCTGAAGAATCAGCTAAGAGTTTGGGTTTGCCAGTAGATCGGGAAACGGATTCTTTTGCCTACACTTGCGATCTATTAAATCTAATCGCCAGATATAAAACTATTGTCTTTTGTTTTGATGAGTTGGATACTCCTCAAGTAAGTAGTCAGATGCTTACGATTGTTCAAGTCGTGATTGATTTAGCAAAATACTTACGAAACAATATCAAACGAATTGTTATTTTGCTTGCTGTATTTCCTCAGACGCTTGAAGAAGACATTCTATCTGCTCAGTCTTCTGTCAGTAGTCAGATTCGTGCTGCATACGATCGATTTGACCATCAAATCCGTCTAGAATTTCTTGATGAACAATCTAGCCTTGCATTGATCAAGCATCGTTTACAGCAATTCTATAAACATCACGATGTTGTTTCTCCCGATTCTTTCTACCCTTTTCAAGAGGATAAATTAAGACAAATTTTTGCGAGTGAGAGGGCAACAGCACGCCAAGTTTTACGCTGGTGTGAAGAAAACTGGGCACCAATTGGTATAGATCCACCACCTCCCCCAAGTATTGCTGAGTGCTTCAAAGAACAGATGAAGGAAATCTACGATCGTATAGATGAGATTGTTGATGACTCAGACAAAATCTCAAAGGCTCTCAGATTTGCTTTTAACCATTTAGTGGATAAGGTTGTTGAGGATCTCCGAGTTTTTGAAGTGGTTGAAGAGCAAGACAAAAAATTCAGTGATCTAATCCCTTTCAAGATTAAAGTCCGTAAAGCTGAAAATCAAAATGGCCCATTTACATCTATTGGCGTTGCTGTAATCCAAAAAACAGGAAATGCACTAACTAGCGCTCTATCTAAATTGGTTGAGTTCAATAATCTCAAGCAAACAAGAGCTTGCATGGTTCGCTCTGAAAATATCAGTGGAGCAACGGCTCAAAATCATGCGCTAACACTTCTCAAAGATGGAGGTGAGTGGGTGGCAATGGTTGTAGAGCAAATAGCTCCTCTGCTGGCACTGCAAGCTTTAGCCGAAAAACTAGAGCAGTATGAGTTGACTCCAGAACAGGTTATGGAGTATGTGGACTCGGAAAAACTTCTAACTGAGAATGCTTTAATCAAAGAGATTTTGAGTAAGCCAGAAGGAAAGCCACCCAAAACCGCGAAGCCATCAGATATCAATAAGCTTGCTAGTATTCCTCAGTCTTTGTCAGTCCAAGATAATAGCGAAGACATTGATTTACAAGCCGATGACAGTTTACTGACTGAATAGCCATGACAGAAGCAACAATTTTTGCTGCATTGCGTCTGCCGTCAGGCGTTTTATCTTCCCTTGAATCGGGAAGTATTACAGCCATTCATGCTCATTCTTTCAATAGACCAAAACAAGACTTTGCTTTATGCAGTGATGACCCAGAAGCTAGTGAGGTCAAAATCTCTGCATGGGCGCGTTGCGAGGGAAGTCAACAGTTTTCTGAAAAAGATAAATGTGACATCCTTGCAGCACGTCTACAAATACCTATAGAAAGTTTTCAAAATGCCTTAGAGCAAAATGGCTTTATTTGGCTTAGCTATCTGCGAGTTTACCATTTGCCATCACCCATTATCATCAAAAATAGTACAAAAGGAGTATTTATAGCCCTAGAAAATAGAATTTACATCAACGAACTGCAACCAGTTCTAGACGATATCACCTATGAAAAGCGTAAAAGAGAAGTTGAAAATTTAGAACCTCCTGAGCCTCTAGATATTCAAATCCAGAAAATGTTAGAGGCAGTTGAGATTCAGTGCAAAATGGAATCTCTAAAAAAACTTGATTGGATTAAAGAAATTACAACAAAGGGCAATCGCAGTATTGAAGAAGATAAAAGCAAAAGCAACTATCAAGCAGGTACAGAATTTGAAAATATTGTTAAGCAAAGTTTAGAATTTCTTGGTTTTACAGTTGATATAACCCACAAAGGAGGTGCAGGAGGGCTAGATTTATTCTGCTCAAAACCCTATTCTGTGGCTGGAGAATGTAAAGCAGGAAGATCAAAGAGTGATAAAGCAGTTGAACAAATAGACAGAATTGCCAAAAGAATTTTAAAAGAAAATTATCTGTTAGCATCTGGACTAATTATTCTTGGTTCTGGTGATGAGCCATCAAATCAGCTTGTAGACTCTGCCATTTCTTCAAAAGTTACAGGATCGATAAAAATTAACATTATTAAAGCTATGACATTACAAAAACTCGTTAAACTCAAAGCCAAATATGATGGCGCAATCGATTTGTTTGAACTCAAGAAATATTTGCAAGGAGGACAAATTGATGAAGAGATTGATAAATACATCCAAAAAGTTGAAGGTGAGATTAATCTACGATCGCACATTATTCAATCAGTGAAAGAATTGATGAATCAGCCGGGCGAAGATTATCTAAACGCTTCAGCAGTTAGGGTGCAATACAATGCCATATTTGGGAAAGATGTAAATTCCATATTAAATGATCGAGCCACGCACGAGCTACTTGTAGAGCTTTCATCACCTTTAGCTGGTTATTTAGGCAGAGAAAAAAGTAATAGTAATTGGAGGAGCGATCGCTTTTACTTCCTGAGAGACTTACCAATAGGAAAGGAGATATAACATGACACTCAAAGAACTGCAACCACAACTACTAGCACTGACCCCAGAAGAAAAATCCCAAGCAATCCAAATATTAGTACAAAGCCTCAGCAACACATGGGAAGGAATCGAAAAAAACCCAAGAGTCATGGGCGGCGAGGCATGTATTCGTCAAACACGCATTCCCGTATGGCTGTTAGTGAGCCTACAACGCCAAGGTGCAAGCGAAGCCTACATTCTAGAAGACTATCCCACTCTATCCGCGATCGACCTAGTAAACGCATGGCGCTACGCCGAAACTCACCCTGATGAAATAGAATCCGCTATTCAAAGGCAAGAGGCAGCTTAGCATGGCACATCTTTATAAACCCATTATCGATGATAGTGATATTTGGACAGAAGAAGACCAATTAGACATCACTGCATTTTCTCTGCAAAGCTTTACTCAGTTCGATCTTGAAGAAGAGGGATCGCTTTTACTTTCTGCGCGACTTACCTTGTGATGTATTTAGTTAAAACAAAGAAGGAGAAAGAGTCATGACAATAGAGTTGTTGGGAAATAAAAACAAGTTGTGGACAGGGTTTCCCCTCTTCCCTTCCGATTTAAGCAACATCCAAATAGAAGTTCCATAAGCCAGTTGCAATCAACATTAAGCGGTCATCGAAATCAGTCACACGATTCCTATAAACGCCTGTCACAGCATTGTATCGCTCGATCCCTGCGCGAGCATGTTCACATTTAACTCGTTGCTGACTAAATTCTCGATTTTCTTGCTCCTTCCTCGCCTTTTAGGAGAGGGAGGCTGGGAGGGAGAGGTTCATCGAATTCACGTTACCTAGATTCCTGAATTCGCAGTCTGTCGGGGCAATTCATAAATTGCCCCGACGAATAATTTCTAAGATGGAATACCTCGGCAGACGCGATCGACGCGCTTAAGCAGACTTGGTATTCGATAGCTGCCATGCATTGTCCGAATCACTTCCTTCGCTTCGCTAATGGGTAGACCAATAGCTGTCACAAACAGCGGCTTTTCACTATGACCTCTACAAACAGCATAGTCTTGCGAAATCCCGTGAAAAGGTGTTTTTGCCACGCCAACAATGGGAATTTCACCGCAAAGCGCATCATAAAGATACTTGCCTAACCCCGGTTTAGAAAATCCGTCCAAATACACAAACCCATCGATCGCAATGCATGCAGGTTTTAATTGATGGGTTTCAAGCAGTTTTAAGATACAGGGCAGTTCTCGCTTGTAAAATTGCCCAGGTTCGTAATCTTCAATGCTGTCGATCTCGCAGGTTAGCTTCTGCGTAGGATCTCGATCGCTCCAATTTTCAAAGAGAATGCCACCTACGGTTGCGCGATCGCTTTTGTAATGCACGTCTACGGCTAATTTCATCACTTTATTCTAGCTGATTATTCTTCTAACTGATTATTCTTTGGGATCGGATGGATGGGAATTGATGATTTGAGCGAGGTGCAGGAGTTGTACTTCAGAAAGGGTAGGATGAATCGGTAAGTAAAGCACATTCTCAATGAGCTGCTTCGCTTGGATGGATGCTTCACCAATCGATCTTAAACTTGTTGTCCCTCTTGTAGGATCAAATCCCTCTGCACGAATTTTTGCCATCAGTAAAACTGGATCGTCAATCATGATGGGAACTAGCCAGTAGGAATGTTGTGCGGCTTTACTTCCTAGGGGAAAGATGCGATCGCCGAGTAGAGAGAGAAATTCACGAGCATAATGCTCGCGTTTATCAAAATGAGAACTGTCTAAATGCTGGAGCCTATTTTGTAAAAGCCCAAGCATTCGATTTGGCGGACGATATCGCAACTGAGCTAGAATATCGCCTTTAGGGAACCCTCTTGTCAGGGAATTAATTAGACTGTCTGGATCTTTTTGGAATCGTTGTAAACACCCAATTAAAAGACCAAAGATCTCGGGAATAGACAGAAACTTCAAGCCGAGATATTTACATAATCTGACAAAGAACCATCCTTCGCTCTTGCTTGGATAGGTTTGCTCAATGGCTTGTATGCTTTTGGCTAAAGCCTTGTCTCGCACTAGCATGACTGCACCGCCTAAAGCCGTGCAGGATTTAATTGGGCCAAAACTAAAAAGGCTAATATCAGCATTGGAATCGCCAAGGTATCTCAAGCCTGCAAATGCTTGCGCACAATCTTCTACGAGTAAAATATTGTGCGCTCTACATACTTCTAAATAAGCTTCTAGGGGTGTTACAGTCCCAAATAGATGAGCGATTACAAATACTCTGCTTTTGGATGTGATGGATGCTTGCAAAAGCTCTAGGGAAGGAGCTAGTGTTTCTAGATCGATATCTACGACTACAGGAATATAATGGTGGCGTTCGACAATTTCTACCATGTGGGTAATATTCACCGCACTCATAAGAATTTCTGAGCCATGGGGAAGATCGAGCGCTTGCAGAAATAAATCTAAGGATGTGCGTACAGATAGTGTCACAAGTACTTCTCTATCTATGCCCCAAAAAGCTTGAATTTGGTGAGTAATTCTTGCTCTTTCAATGGGAACTAGAAAAGAAAGTACCGCTACAAGTAAATCATAAAATGAAATATCTAGCACTAGTCTTGGATATACCTTCATACCGACAACCGATTTCATCCTTCCTTAATCATATCTGGGTGATTGAAGATCTCGAACCCTTACCTGCTTGCAAACCTGAAATCCCGAATAATCCCATCGCGATCGCTTGTTTTCGCGCAGATCGATCGATAATAGGTCTATAAACGCTGCATAATTGATGCGATCGCCTCATCTCTGTAAGATCGCTGGCAATACCAGAAAAATTTTCAGTAAAGTTTCTTGCCAATACGATAAACTTGGAACAGTTTTCACTCAAATTTAATCTATGTGCGTGTTGCATAACCTTTGGGCTGCAATCAAACGTTTTTTTATCCGTAAGCTATCCAATCCTACTTTAGTTACTCCTATGCTATTCATCACGAATCGCGTGCTTCACGAAGGTCCAACCTCTACCGTCGATGGCAACTTGGTGCTGCCGCGATCGGTAAATTTTAATTTACGCAATAATCAGGCAGAACAATCGGTCTATTTCTGTCGCCGCAATAATAAAGACGATTACACCGAAATTGGTGGAACAGCGTTTTTATCAGAACTTAAGAACTCTAAGGCACAGGAAATTTTAATTTACGTCCACGGTTTTTCCAATTTGCCCGAACCAGCAATATTTCCCAGAGTACAGGAGCTACAACGGTTATTCGATCAGAAAGCTCCCGGCTATATGGTTGTCGTACCTGTTATTTGGCCCTGCGATAGCGATGATTCGCAGCTCAAAGACTACTTTGACGATCAAATGGCAGCCGATCAAAGTGGTATGGCTTTTGCGCGGATGTTTCAAAAGTTTCTGGACTGGCGTGATATCAACAGTACGATCGATAATCCCTGTATCAAACGCATCAATATTTTGGCGCACTCGATGGGAAACCGCGTTTTGCGGGCAACCTTTAGCAGTATTGTCCAGTACTTTTTGCCCCAAGGAATGCCTTTAATGTTTCGCAATATTTTTATGGCAGCCCCTGATATCATCAATGAGGCATTAGAACCAGGTCAAGAGGGGCAATACATTCCCCCTGCAGCGCGTAATGTGGTGGTTTACTATGCTTCTGATGACCTAGCTATGCGAGCGAGTAAGGTGGCAAACCTAGGCAATCGCATGGCTTCGCGACGGTTGGGACACACCGGTCCAGAGCATATGGATAGGGTCAGCAAGAACGTGTACGCACTAGACTGTGACGATTTCAACACAACCTACGATCCACCTACTGGACATGGTTATTTTGCAAGCGATCGCAATGGGAACCCTGGCATCTTGTTCGATCATATGTGGCGCTGCATTGACATGGGTCGGGTTCCGATGAATCCATCTAATGTACGTACTGCAATTCTGAGGCGTGATTGGCTGGAGTAGTTTTAAAATCATTATCCTGAATTCACATTAACTAGAAATTCCACTGAGCAAGTTGCGGAAATTTGCTTTTTGCTTTTGATTTGCGTGCCAAAATCGACGGCTTTTTTTGCCCTCGTCATGGCATGTTCGGGAGCGCTTTGAGTGCCGAAAAAAATCTCACCGATCGCTGGCAAACTATAACTATCGCTACAGGATCTGATCCCAACGACGGAATACCCGATCGCTTCCATCATCCTGTCCGCTTTGTTTTTGGCTTTTTGCATGGCTTGTACGATCGAGTCTAATTTGCGCTGCTCTTCGTCATAGTCCCATACCAGCGATCGGATCGTTATCTTTTTACCCTCCGCACAAATCCCAAGGATTTCCCCCAACTTTTCTAAGGCATCAACCCTCAACTTCACGGTATATTCTGCCGTGGAGTTTTTGCCAAATATTCCTGAATTGCTTTGAAACGATACCGATTCTGTATCAATTTCTATCGATTCGCAGACTTTCTTAATTCTTTCGATCGCGGTTTTCAGATCTTCCGAGGCTGCGATCGCGGCATTCCCAAAAATGACTTTTTCGCTCGTGACATGCACAATTACAAAAGCGCGAACGGCTTCAATCTCGGTAGTTACAGTTTCGCTGATTCTCAGTACGCCATGTTCCATAAATTTTGCAATACGAGATGTTTAAGGGATTATAAATCAGTCCGAACTGTATCACTGGGAGCGATGTTTTATTGCGGCACGCATAAAGAAAATCGATTCTTTGCAGTCCCCCACCAAGGGTTGCGACCCTAGGAAAAAACAGGGATCAAACATAGGGATCAAAAAAATTTTATTGAGGCGATCGAAACGATCCTACATCTGATAAGATAAAGTGCTGACTCCAAGGGTGACTAGCGCAATGGTAGCGCATCGGACTCTTAATCCGTTGGTTCTGGGTTCGAGTCCCAGGTCACCCATTTAACGCTTGACATAAAATTTATCTTAACTTTTCATGGATGAAGAGCAAAACTCATGACCATGACTTTTGAAGAAATGCAAGCCCTGATTGAACGAACTTTAATCCTTACTGAAAGGAATTCTGAGTCAATCACGCGTTTGGAAGATTCTCTAGCAGAAACCAGAGCAGAAACTGCTAGAGGCCTTGCATCTCTAGTGCAGCGTCACAACTTAATTTTAGGGTAAATAGAAGTGAGTTTACAGCGTGCATCATCGATCTTCATCTGCCAATCCACACCCCGTTGTCTCTGGTTGACATCCATAGAC
>NZ_CBDDRA010000048.1:0-21438 GCF_965232925.1 Tumidithrix helvetica PCC 7403 | reverse complement strand
CTTTGAGATAGTCAATTAAGCTCTTTTCCACGTCTTTCAGACTAAATATAGGTAAATAACTATATATTTACCTATATTTATCTTTTTTATTTCTTCTACCTCAAGAATGAAACAGCCCTGCTTTGTTAAGGGGGGCTGGGGGGGATCTAAGCCCCAAAACAAAGCAAAAAGAACTTGTATGTACACCTTAGCCTGTACAGGGTAGGTAGCCTATTTGCTACATTTTATTTTTTCGGAATTTCCACAGACTTGACATACAACTCCTTGAGTTGAGCGTCATCCACAGAGGAAGGGGCATCGGTAAGTAGATCTCTTGCCTGTTGCGTTTTGGGGAAGGCAATCACTTCTCGAATCGAGTCCGCACCTGCGAGTAACATCACCAGACGATCTAAACCAAAGGCAATCCCACCGTGGGGCGGGGTTCCATATTCAAAAGCCTCTAACAGAAAGCCAAACTTCTCTTGAGCCTGCTCTGAGGAGAGCCCGATCGCTGCGAATACTTGTTCCTGTACTTCGCGTTTGTAGATCCGCAGAGAACCGCCACCAATCTCTAGCCCGTTAAACACAATGTCATAGGCGAGGGCACGGGTCTTGACGCTAAAGGGTTCGCCCACTTGAAAATCTTCGGGGTTAGGCGCGGTGAATGGATGGTGGATTGCCTCCAATCGCTTTTCCCCAGCATTCCATTCAAACATGGGGAAGTCCGTCACCCAAAGCAGGTTGATTTTCTCAGGATCGATCAGACCTAGCTCTTGACCGAGGGCTAACCGCAAGCGATTTAAGGGTTCGTTGACGATCGCGACATCACCCGCTCCAAACAGAATTAACGTTCCTGGTTCGGCTCCAGTTCGCTCGAACAGGGTAGCTTTTTGAGCGTCGGTCAAGTTGTCTTTAATTGCGCCAATCGTGTCGATCGCACCACCTTCACGCACCCTGATGTAAGCTAGACCCTTGGCTCCATACTGAGCCGCGAGATTTGCCAAGTCACCACCTGGCTTGATGCGGGTATTGGAAATTACACTATCCCCATTGGGAATTGCCAGGGCCTTGACCACACCACCATTGGCGATCGCACCCGAAAACACCTTAAATCCCGAATCGGCAAACAGATCGGAGACATTCACCAACTCTAGACCAAATCTGGTGTCGGGGCGGTCTGAACCATAGCGTTCCATTGCTTCGGCATAGGTGATGCGAGGGAAGGGAGGAAGTTCTATACCCTTAATCTGTTTGAAAACATGACGCAGCAGGTTCTCATTCAGTTGCAAAATTTCCTCTTGAGACATGAAACTCATTTCCATGTCGAGTTGCGTAAATTCGGGCTGGCGATCGGCGCGCAAATCTTCATCGCGGAAACAACGTGCGACTTGATAGTAGCGATCGCATCCACCCACCATCAGCAATTGCTTAAACAACTGAGGCGATTGGGGGAGGGCATACCACTGTCTGGGGTTAACGCGGCTAGGAACGAGGTAGTCTCTCGCACCTTCGGGTGTGGATCGGCACAGCATCGGGGTTTCCACTTCCATGAAACCGCATTCGTCTTCTAAATAACGCCGTAGGGTTTTGACGACCTCAGCCCGTAATTTTAGGTTGTTGGCGAGGCGATCGCTGCGCATATCAAGGTAGCGATATTTGAGACGCAATTCTTCTTTAACGCTGTCTGTCTCTGATACCAAGAAAGGTAACTGCTTATGAACGGCATTTAGCAGTTCAATCGACTCGGCATAAATTTCGACCTCACCTGTGGCGAGTTTGGGGTTGAGCGAGTCCGCAGGACGGGCTGACACCTTGCCCGTGATTCTGACCACATACTCATTTCGCATTTCGGCGGCAATTTCGCAAGATTGTGGCGTCCGAATCGGATCGCTGACAATTTGCACGACCCCCGTGCGATCGCGCAGATCGAGAAAAATCACACCACCATGATCGCGTCTACGATCCACCCAGCCACAGAGACTAACTGATTTATCAATGTGTTCGGCGTGGAGATGACCACAGTAATGAGTACGCATAATTAATTTTGGATCTGCAAGTATTAAGTAACAAGTAACATATTAGCAATCAGTCATCTGCTTTTAATCAGTGCTTAGCGATCGATGACTTTTGATTTCAAGCTTCGATGCTATCTTTTAGTATGGGTGGATAATCTAAAACCCCATAGCTGTTAGAAATATGAAATACAAAATTGCTATTTATCGCTCTGATGAAGGAATAAGCGTTTGTGTCCCTGCTCTTCCGGGTTGTTGGTCTGAAGGGGATACAGAAGAGGAAGCACTACTTAACATTCATGATGCCATTCAAGAATATCTTTTGGCGCTACAGGATAGACTGCATGGCGTTGAAATTCGAGAAATTGAAGTAGCAACTCTATATGCCTAAGTTAGCTGGAGTCAACCACCTTCAGGCAGTGCGTGCTTTAGAAAAAGTAGGTTTCAGCATCATACGCCAGAGTAAGCATATCGTCATGAGTGATGGAGTGCGTCAGGTAACTATTCCTCGAAATAACCCAATTAAGGCATTTACAATGGGTGGGATAATTCAAGATGCAGGGTTGACCGTTGAGGAATTTCGTAAACTGCTCTAGTTAGGCTGCCATTTTTACTCTCCCTATGACAATACATCTAGAAACTCTGATCAACATTTATGAGTGACTATTCATCGTTATCTAAAATGGTATCTAACTCATAAACATGATAAGTAATGATAAATTTAGGGATAATGTTCACAACATAACGAACCAAATTAACAGACTTGTCGAGATTTCTAGTGAGATTTAATGATTGTTTGACGATGACTGGGAATGTAATGACCTCAAGGATATGAGCATTTTAGTTATTCTACTGTAATCAAGATTTGGTAAACTCAAGTGATTTTGACTAAAGGTAACAATTTTGAATTTACTCCCACAGTAGAAGATTGGAATAATTTTTTGGAAAAGTGGAATACAGCGATTTTTGAGAATTTAGATAAAGAACACTTGGACAACTACCAAAATGAGTTTTCAGAGGCTTTAGAGAGTAAGTGTTGTCTTTGGGAAGGAGCAACAGAGGATGATATTTCTGAACTAGAAGATAGGCTAAAAACTAGATTACCATTAAGTTATAAAAGCTTTTTGCTTGCTTCAAATGGATTCACTATCCTAAACCGATATTGCGAGCTATATGGCACAGATCAAATTAAATGGTTTATTGAGGGAAACAAGGAATGGGCAGAGATCTGGAGTGGAGATGAAGATAGAATAGACGAGGAATGGGCTGAGATTTGGGGGATTGATTACGATGATGAAAATATTGGTAATACGGAACATTTTCTAGATGAAAGTCAACACATAAAAAGTACTTTGCAGATTAGCACTTCAAGAGATGGTGATGTATTCCTACTTAATCCAAAAATTATAGATTCTAGAAATGAATGGGAAGCATGGGACTTTGGTAATAAGAACCCTGGAGCCTATCGATACAAATCGTTCTGGGATATGATGCAGGACTTATACAGTAAAAGTTTTGGTTCCTGAAAAAATTGACAAGCCCCTTACAGATGAGTTTGTGAGATTATCAGAAACATAAAAATTCGGTTGTTTCTCGAACCACAGCCTTAATGCCTCGGTCGTGTAGCTAAGATTGCGCCGTTGTTTATCGCCTTCGGGCATTGGCTCAAAGTCCTCATCAGGGTATTCCGTTGTTGAAAGTAGCTTGAGATCGCCAGAAATTGTCATAGCGGTACTCCAAGTCAGGTGAGTTCTAGCTTTAACTTAAGTGTATCAAACTGCTCAAGCGATCGCTTTACATTTCATCAGAATCGATTTCCAATGCTTTGACTCGCCAGATATACTTCAAAGACTTGTTGACGTAGGTCTTGAGAGAGTGAAATACCAGATACCATTGTTGAAGCGCAGGGATGGGTGGTAGGCGATCGCGGTCAGGTTACACTGGTTGCCAAAGCCCCAGCAGCACCCTCCTCGGCTTGGTCTACACAACCCAAATGCGTTCCTGTGGCTAGCAAGTAAAGCATTGAGTCATTAGCTTTTTTACCGATCTTTCAGAGAAAGCATTCGAGGGCATTATGTACAGAGCTAGAATGAAAAAAAATCCCCATAACCAACAGCGGCAAAGAATCCGTCGATTCCTGACATGGGTGCTTTTGTGTTTGGCGATCGCTTTTGTTCAGCCCCTAATTGCCTACTCCGTCACCCAGACCCCCCCTATAAATTCCAATCGAATCAATCCGATCGAAACAGAAAGTTCTGCTAACCTACTCGAGCAGGGAAAAGCGCTCTATCAAGCAGGGCAATTTGACGAAGCCATTCGCATTTGGCAACAAGCCACCCAAATTTACCAACAGCAAGGCAACCTGCTCGACCTCGCCGCAACGCTAAGTAACTTATCTCTGGCATATCAAAAAACTGGGCAATGGCAGGAAGCAACGGCATCGGTAACCAAAAGTTTGCAGCTAGCCCGATCGCTCGAATCCAACACAGCCAGTCAAGGCGCGATCGCCCAGGCATTAGACACCCAAGCAAGTTTATATCTATCGCTCGGTAAGGGTGAAGCCGCGATCGCATCGTGGAAAGAAGCGGCAACCATCCACGAGAAACTGGGAGATAAACCCAACCAACTTCGCAATTTACTCAATCAAGCCCAAGCCCTAAAAGTGCAAGGATTTTATCGGCGATCGCTGCAAACTTTGGAAGAGGTGAATGAGTCCTTAAACTCAGAGCCAAATTCCCTACTTAAGGCTGTAGCACTGGATAACTTAGGGGATATGCTGACAACCGTAGGCGATCTAAAGCGAGCGCGTCAGGCATTAGAGCAAAGCCAAAAAGTACTAGAGAGTCTTCCCGATCAAAATCTTACCAGTCAAATTTCAGTGCAAAAGAATCTGGTTCTACTGAGACTAGGGAATCTTTCTCGTGCCGAAGATGATACCAATGCTGCTGCGGAATTCTACCTGAAGGCAGAAAGTACGACCGCGCAACCGCTATCGCGATTGCAAGCCCAGCTAAATTTATTGAGCCTCGCGATCGAAGATAACAAAATTACAGATATAGAGAAGCTGCGATCGCAAATTGCATCAAGCTTTACAAAGCTTCCCACCAGTCGAGATGCAATTCATGCCCGCATTAATTACGCCGAAAGCTTGCTCAAACTTGCCAAACAGGATAAAAGCTTACTCGCGGAAACATCGCAGATTTTGGCTGAAGCGATTCGCCAAGCCAAAGCGATCGATGACAGTCGCACGCTCTCATTTGCCCTCGGTAGCTTGGGCAATGTTTACGAACAAAATAGCCAGTTAGAGGAATCCCAGAGCCTCACCCAACAGGCATTGGCGATCGCGCAGAGTCTTAGTGCTACAGATATTTCCTATCGCTGGCAGTGGCAGTTGGGGCGCATTTTAAAAGCCAAGGGGGATACGCGCAGCGCGATCGCCGCCTATGTCGAAGCGGTGAAATCCTTGCGTCAATTGCGAAGCGATCTTGCCTTTGTCAATTCCAACGTACAGTTTTCGTTCCGCGAGGGTGTTGAGCCCGTCTACCGACAACTTGTGAGCCTGTTGTTGCAAACCGATGCGAAGACTCCCAATGAGAAACAACTGCAACTCCTCAAAGCCCAAGAAACGATCGAATCGCTACAACTTGCCGAACTGGTCAATTTCTTTCGTGCCGATTGTCTGGTAGCAGCACAAGTAGACATCAATCAGGTCGATCGCACTGCCGCTGTTGTCTATCCGATTATTTTAGAAGATCGACTAGAAGTCATTCTCAGCCTGCCACAACAACCTTTACGTCATTATGCAACGAATATTAAACCGCAGGAAATAGATAGCATCGTAACTGACCTGCGGAGCGATCTGCGCGATCCCAGTTCTCAAGACTATCTCACCCACGCCCAAAAATTATATGACTTGCTGATCCGTCCTGCTGCGAGTGCGATCGCCCAAAGCCAAATTAAAACCATGGTATTCGTGCTGGATGGTTCGCTCAGAAATATTCCCATGTCTGTGCTTCACGATAGCAAACAGCATCTGGTTGAGAAATATAGCATTGCACTCACACCTGGATTACAGCTTCTCGATCCGAAACCAATCGCCAAACAAAAGATCGTGGCGTTAACGGGTGGCTTGACCGAAGCCAGACAGGGGTATTCAGCTCTGCCGAGCGTCCAACTCGAACTTCAAGAAATTAACAAACAAGTTCCTTCTAGTTCGCTTTTGCTCAATAGCAAGTTTACCGAACAGGAGCTATCCCAAGCTTTGACCAAATCTCCCTTCCCAATCGTTCACCTTGCAACCCATGGAAATTTTAGCTCTGAATCCGAAAAGACCTATCTCTTAACCTATGATGGCAAGCTAAACATTGAAAAATTAAACCAGATGCTTCGCATTAGAAATCGTAGCGAGGCCGAACCAATTGAGCTCCTGATTCTCAGCGCTTGTCAAACTGCGGTGGGGGACAAACGAGCGGCGCTTGGTCTTGCTGGCATGGCAGTTCGAGCAGGCGCAAGAAGTACGATCGCTTCGCTCTGGTCAGTTGATGATGCTGCTACATCTAAGTTTATGGTATCTCTCTACAAACATCTATCAGAGGCAAAGACAACCAAAGCCGAATCTCTCAGACTAGCTCAACTTTCACTGATCGAAAGCAATCCATACCATCATCCTTTCTTTTGGGCACCTTTTGTTCTACTTGGTAATTGGCTTTAATCAGGATATTTCTATCGTCGCCTGCCATACTCACTCCATCACTGAGATTTGGAATTTAATGTAGAACCTCTAACCATAGTTCATGGAATGTAGCGTTTACTCATACTAGACAGTCTAGTATGATCTGTAAATCTGCACCCTATCGCGATCGCTAAATTATGACCCAAGCTGCCCCTAATCCTCAGGAAGCTCCTCAAAAACAGCCCGACTCGCAAAATTCCGAGCCTAAATCTGAAGGGAATGACAAGGCACCCCTGAAAACGAAGAAATTTAATCCTCGGTTAGCCATTCCTTTGGGACTGGCGATTGGTGCGATCGGCTATAGCATTTGGACGATCGTGCCAAAACCACCTGAAACGATTCTGCATGTAAGCGGACGTTTGGAGTCCGATGAGACGGATATTGGAGCAAAGACTAGCGGAAGGGTCGTAATACCATTTTCTAACCTAAATATCGCGATTGCCTTAATTCACAAGGCAGACATTTACATTGCAGCGTCATGAGGTTTCTCTTATGTTTAGAATTGCCGACTTTCTGAGCATTGACAGCCTTTCAAGATTCGAGACTCGTTTTGAGATTAACTGTGAAAATGCTGCCCAGATTGGGCTGGCTACTCACTTGAATATTTCCCTGCATTTTTTGGATTAAGTCATTGGCGATCGCAAGTCCCAAACCAGTGCCCGCAATATTTCCAGATGCTTGCCGTCCGCGAAAACTACGTTTAAATAAATGAGCCATATCAGAAGCTGGAATTCCTACACCTGTATCCTGCACGATCACAGACACATAGCCATCTACAGCGCTAACGCTTAAACCTACGCATCCCTCTTCGGGCGTATATTTCAAAGCATTATCGACGAGATTGCTCAACACCTCCCGTAAAGCAGACGCATTCGCCAGTACTAAGGGAATATATTCGGGAAATACTGCCATGAAATGTAAGTTGCGTTCTTGGGCGATCGCACTTGCCGCTGTGGATATGGCATCTAAGATCTCTTTGAGATCGGTAGGCCTGAGTTCCAACTCCGCCGCAGGTAATAGTGCCAACTCTGGCTTTGACTGTGCCAGCAATAAAGGGGTTGGCTGTTCGGCTTCTGTCAACAAGTCCTGAATATGTCGTGCTTCGCGTAAAATCCCCGACACAAACTTGTGGTTGGGATCTTCAGGCATTATTCTGCGTAGTAATAGTTGAGAGAAAGTCCTAATCGCGGTTAAAGGATTGCGTAACTGGTGTAACAAACTCGAAAGGAAGTGATTTTGCTGCTCGTAGACACGCCGCTGATTTTCTTCGAGCCACTGGCAACGGCGATCTAAGGCACAGGCAATCGCTAAGGTATTGGCAACCTGTTGAATTTGGGTTTGCTCTGTTTCTGTCCAGTCGCGATCGTCGCGTCCAGTCATCAAAAAGCCCAAAATTGCTTCCTGATAGATCAAGGGCAATACCATGCGCCTTTGCCTCATCAGGTCTCCCTTTTCGGTAGTGGGTAATATGGGAAATATCTCAGGGGGTAATGCGGAGACATTATCCTCGGGATACACTACAACTTCAATCAGATTGGGTGGCAAGCCGTCGGGGGTTGATTCGGTGAGATAAACAGCACTAGCTCCTGCCCCCAAACTTTGGGTCAGTAAAGCAATTTGCGATCGCGCGAGGGCAACCAGATCGGAGCTTGCTGTGAGCATGGAGTAAAGAGGGGAAAGAAGACAGATAATGGGAAAAAGGTTATTAGTTATCGGTTATCGGTATAAGGTTAGCTGCATTTATTGGAATTAACATTTGAACTAACAACTGCCAACTGCCAACTAATCCTTACGTTCTAGTCGAAACAACCACACCATCAGCGCGACAACACCCATCTGTAATGCCAAATTACCAAGGGTAGTTTCAAATTCTCCTCTGCCTGCGAGCAATTGCGTAAAAAACACGAATGCCCCGATCGCGCCTGATGCCCCACAAGTAGCATAGATAAATTTTCTTAAGCCTCGATAGGGAGAGGCAGCTTCTGCCTTTAATTTGGCGTATTGTTCGGATGTAAATCGTTTAGATGGCTTGCCTAATTGTTTGGAATTCATCTGGTCTGGACTAAGGTTTGGCATAAAGTCACGGCGCAAAAAGGCAATTAGCCTATAATATCTTGCTTGTCTGGCAATCTGCCAACTCCAATGTTAATCCATTATTAAACTGATAGCAGTCTCTGCTTAATCAGATGTTAAAGCGCATGGTATGAGTCGTATGAATATAAAACCAACAAGAAAGTCTGACGGAAAGCCAAAGCGGAAACAAACTGCAAAATTTTTTCCTACTTTCTGTTTGCTCGCCTGCCTATGTCTGTTGTCGAGCTGTCAAGATAAGCCCCCTGAGCCTAAGCCTACCCCGATCGCATCAGACAAACCAACCGTCTTAGCTAGCCCCACTCCCAAAGAAGCGCAAGGCACTTTAGAGCGCGTAAAAGCCCGTGGCAAGCTCATCTGTGGGGTGAATGGCAAACTACCAGGGTTTAGCTATGTCAATGAAAAAGGAGAATGGAGTGGCTTAGATGTCGATTATTGCCGCGCGATCGCGGCGGCGGTTTTGGGGAATGACAAAGCGATCGAGTACAAACTTTTAATGGCGAAAGATCGGTTTACAGCCTTGCAGGCAGGGGATATTGATGTCTTGCTCCGCAATACTGCCCGCACCTTGACTCGCGATGCCACCAAAGACATCGCGTTTGCCCCCACCGTATTTTTTGACGGGCAGGGAATTATGCTGAGAGTGGGTGCTTCTCCGAATAGCCCCTCACCCAAACCCACACCCACTAGTAAACCTAGCACCGAAGATACGCAACCAACTGACAAACCAACCGAAAAGCCAACCGAGAAATCAACCGATAAGTCCGATGATTCTGCCAGTAAGGATTTACCAACGCTAAAGGATTTAGCAGGTAAAACCATTTGTGTTGAGACAGGCAATAGCGAGTCAAATTTGAAAGAGGCTCTCAAAGAAGCGAATATTCAAGCTGAGCTAGTTTCCTTAGCCGATCTCGATAGCATCTATAACAGCTATGTTAAAGGGAATTGTGTTGCAATCTCTTTGGAAAAATCTCAACTTACCGCTTGGCGCAGCAAATTCCCAAAACCGAACGATCACAAAATTTTAGAGACTAGTCTCTCTAAAGAACCCCTCAGCCCCGCCGTGCTCAGTACAGATAAGCGCTGGCGAGATGTCGTCACTTGGGTTGTCTATGCCACCTTTTATGCCGAGGAGTTAGGCATCAATCAAAAGAATTATGCGGTCTTTAAAGACACGAAAAACCCTGACGTATCAAGGTTTTTAGGAACATCCGAATCCTTGGGCATCGAACTAGGTCTAGACCCAGATTGGACAACGCAAGTTCTTAAAGCCGTGGGTAACTACGAAGATATCTACAATCGCAATCTTGCCGCGCTCGGACTGCCGCGTGGCATCAATCAAAACTGGAAACAGGGAGGCTTGCTCTATGCCATGCCTTTCCGTTAGGAAAACATGAGTTTAAGACATTTCTAGCAAAGAAACTGCCTTTATCCAGTAACTTGGACTTACCCCCTTTAATTCCCCCTTGCAAAGGGGGAAGACAAGAAATCTTGTTCCCTCCCCTTTGCAAGGGGAGGGCTAGGGTGGGGTAAATTCTAAATGAGAAACCGCCTTAAGCCTAACGAAACGTGAGTTCGGGTTATTACTTCAGGAATTTCTTTAGGGTCTCTAAAGTCATTTTGTAGGGAGGATAGCGCCACTTTAGATCGAAGCGAAAAGAATTGTTTAGGATGCTTTTGCGATGAGAGAAGGTGTCAAAGGAGGCTTTGCCATGATAACTGCCGATGCCACTATTGCCCACGCCACCAAAAGGAAGTTCTGGACTGCCAAAATGTAGAAGTGTATCGTTCAGACAGCCCCCACCAAAGGATATATCGCGTAAAACCCTTGCTTGTGTTTGCTTGTCGTTACTAAAGAAGTAAAGGGCAAGGGGCTTAGGTTTGGCATTCACAAAAGCGATCGCTTCGTCTAGTTGTTCGTATTCTAGAATGGGCAAAATTGGCCCGAAGATCTCATCTGCCATGACTTTGGCATTGGGGGAGACCCGATCGATTAGAGTGGGAGCAAGATAGAGATCGTCGCGATCGCGAGCGCCCCCAATCAGAATATTGTCTTCATCGAGTAGGCTGACAAGGCGATCGAATTGCTGGTGATTGACGATACGAGCAAAATCAGGACTTTGCTGAGGATTCTCACCGTAAAACTCGCGCACGTACTTCAGTAATTTCTCAAGGAGGGCAGCCTTGATACTTTTGGGAACCAAAACATAGTCTGGTGCAACACAGGTCTGTCCTGCATTATAAAATTTGCCCCAGATGATGCGTCTGGCAGTGACTTCTAGATCGCAATCCCCATCGACAATACAGGGGCTTTTGCCACCGAGTTCGAGGGTCACAGGCGTGAGGTGTTTTGCCGCAGCCTCCATCACGATTTTACCGATCGCCACGCTCCCCGTAAAGAAAATACAATCAAATTTTTCGTTGAGTAACGCCTGACTGGTTTCCACACCACCTTCGATCGCCGTGATAAAGTTGGCATCAAAATTGGCATTCACAAGTTTTGCGATCGCCTTAGATGTATGGGGCGTATATTCAGAGGGCTTAAGCACAGCGCAGTTACCCGCAGCGATCGCGCCGATCAAAGGCTGAATTATCAGAGAAAACGGATAGTTCCAAGGTGCAATAATCAGAACCACACCCAAAGGTTCCGTATAGATCCTGCTCGAACTTGGGAACAAGGTCATCGGCGTCGGAACTTTTTGCGGCTTGACCCAGTTCTTGAGATGTTTGAGCGCATATTTTAGATCTGACAGCGTAATCAGAACTTCGCCACTATATGCCTCGATCGGAGGTTTGCGTAAATCGGCATACAGTGCATCGAGAATTACCTTTTCATTCTCTTGGATTAACTCTGCTAGCTTCTTTAATTGTGTCAGACGAAAATTTAGCTCTTTGGTTTGACCCGTAGCAAAAAAAGCGCGTTGCCTAGCAACGATTGCCTTGACATCGAGATTACTCGCAGAGATCGTCATATTTCTTGGATGCTCCTCACCAACATAGGCATAGCTATTATTTATACCCGATCTGAAGACATATCGTCATGTTTCTAGGATATGGAACTCTAGCGATTTCCCTTTCCCTAAAGGGTGAGCCAAATGGCAAAACCTATGCTGAATCTTTTTGAGCGAATTTTTTGAGCGCTTCGCCCGTAACGCGACAGATGCGCCAGTCAGTCAACACATCTGCCCCCATGCGTTGATAAAAAGCGATCGCTGGGACATTCCAATCTAAAACCGACCACTCTAGCCGACCGCAGCCTCTTGCCAAGGCAATTTGGGCAACATGGACAATCAGGGCTTTACCGATACTCATGCCTCGATAGTCAGGTAATACGAACAAATCTTCGAGATAAATTCCCGATTTAGTGAGAAATGTGGAGTAGTTGGTAAAAAACAAGGCAAATCCCACCGTTCGGCGATCGCACTCTGCTATAACCGCTTCAATGCAGGGTTTGTCGCTAAACAAGTCATTTTCTAACGCCATGACATCACCAGTGACGGTATGACTGAGCTTTTCATATTCAGCCAAGGCTTTAATCAAATCAAATAAATCTGGCACATCTTCTCTTCTTACGGCACGGATGAGAAATTGGGCATTAGACATATCGCGATCCTAAATGAATTGTAATTCTTTGTAGCGCAGGCTCTATCCTGCAAAGGTTTTCGGTCGATATACATCCATACAAGTATATCAGTAGATCGAAAATCACTCCAGAGAGGGTAAGTAGGTTGAGAAGGTATCACTTTTGAGCTTGGCACAATATGGGATGGATGTTTCTATCATGCAAATATGCAAACGACTGGGAAAATGATGTACTCCAAATAAAAGAATTTCCAAATCAGTTGATAGAAGTCAGTAATGGAAGTGCGATCGCTTAGATCGACCTGCAAGCTCTGCCACCATAAAACCGATAGGAGAAAGCCATGACTAATGGCTAGAGCGATCGCATGGACTCCTGTAAGCCAAGGCGTGAAACTTAAAATTGCGAACCCAAGATAGAGAACAGCGAGAATTTGGCGGGAGAGATTGAAGACTGCCACCTGTCCTAAAGTCAGGGTGAGCGTGGTAATCCTAAACTTGGCATCGCCTTCCGTATCGGGCATATCTTTAAAGATAGCGATTACATAGGTAAAGATCAGTACAAATCCCGTCAGACCCCATACAGAGCTGGGGATAGACCAGATGGAATCGATGGTGTTCGCAAATAGATGGCTGAAAACTTGTTGAAAATGTAGAAATAAGCCCAGATTAATTACAATGCCCCGCACCGTAAAGATACAAAAGGCTGCCCAAAATGGAAATCGTTTTAAGCGGATGGGTGGCAAAGAGTAGATCGTACCGAGAAACAGGCTGATCGACACCGTAGCAGCGAGAAACGCCCCCTGCCAGATCGCGATCGCTACCGCCAAGATCCCCATCACAGACACAATGGCTCTACCTGTGGGGATGGAAAAATCTCCAGAGGCTAAAGGTAAATAGGGTTTGTTAATCTTGTCAATTTCGACATCTTCTAACTGGTTCAGCCCCACAATATAGACATTGCCGCACAGACAAGCGATCGCTGCCCATAGCAAACTGGGGATCGGAGCAAGGGTAAGTTCTAGTTTGTAGGGTACAAGTGCGATCGCAAACAAAGCGATCGTGCTCAAGCATGTGCCAATAATGGTGTGTGGACGACCAAACTGCCAAAACGCCACGAATTTTTGCGTAATTTTTTGCATGCTATAAGTTTTATCGCAATTTCACTAGAACTGACGACAAATCCAAATTTTATATCTGCGCGAAGCACAGTGGATAAAAAGCTATGATGCCGTTTTGTATCGAAGGATTACAGGCGATTTTGCCCATTTGACCTGAAGTTAACCCAACAAAAAGAGCCTAACGAATTAGGCTCCTTAAGAAATTAATTTATGAGTTCGCGGTTAAAGATTACAGTAGACCGATTTGGGAAAGAATTCCGTGGCCGGTGATCAGCTCTGTTCCTAGACCAATTACGAAACCTAGCATCGCTAGACGACCATTCCAAGTTTCGGCGAAGTTGTTAAATCCAAACTTTGGTTCTGTGTTTTCCATGGTGTTTTGTCTCCTGTTTTGGGTTAGGTTAAGAGTTGTTTCTTTATATAAAGATAAATGTAGAAATCGAATAAGACCATCCTGCTAGAGATAGAGATAACGATCTGAGCAATTTCTTAACCAATCCAACTAGACTTATTAGGAGTACCTATGACGCTTACAAAAATAAGTGCTAAGTTTTGATCTTATTGAGCCATAAAATTTCATGTTAGGTAAAGTCATCGGCGGACGCTACAAAATTGTTAGTCATCTCGGTAGTGGAGGGTTTGGCGAAACCTATGTGGCTGAAGACTTGCAGCTACCCGATCGCGCTCGCTGTGTTGTCAAACGACTCAAGCCTGCATCTAAGGATTCATTTATCTTGCAAACGGCAAGAAGGTTGTTTGAAACCGAGGCAAAAGTTCTGCACCGCTTGGGCAAACACAACCAAATCCCTCAACTTTTGGCTCACTTTGAGGAAAACCGAGAATTTTACCTCGTCCAAGAACTGATTGATGGTCAAGATCTCGCCCAAGAATTAGGGGTGTCGCGCTCTAGCTCAGGTGTCGCCAGTAATGCGATCAAGACTGAGGCGCAAGTGCTGGACTTTCTCGAAGATGTTCTACAAATTTTGGAATTTGTGCATCAACAGGATGTGATTCACCGTGATATTAAGCCTGCCAACTTACTGAGACGCAAGAGCGACGGCAAGTTAGTGCTAATTGACTTTGGTGCGGTCAAGCAAATTTATACCCAGTTAGCCTCATCGCAAAACCCTCAAGCCGAGCCGACCAATATGACAGTGGCGGTGGGAACCGTTGGCTATATGCCCAACGAGCAAGCCAATGGAAAACCCAGACTGTGCAGCGATATCTATGCCGTAGGTACGATCGCAATTCAATCCCTGATCGGTATTCCTCCTAGTCAGATCCCCGAAGATCCTGCCACAGGTGAAATTGCTTGGCGACAGTCGCCGCCTTACGCCAAGGTTGCCTACCGTGCCGAGGTGAGTCCTGAGTTGGCAAATGTGCTAGACAAGATGGTACGTTATGACTTTCGCCAGCGCTACCAATCTGCCTCAGAAGCTTTGGTAGATGTACGAAAATTGCGATCGCCTTTGGCTTCGACGATGATTACAGGTAACGAGCCAAGGCAGGATAGTTCGCCCAGTCAAGCCCTTACGCAGAGCGTTAATCAACTGCCTCCTCCTCCATTACCTAATTCCAATGCGATCGCTCCACTCGCCTTTACCGATGTGGTTGCACCCACCGTCAGAGAAAATCCAACGAAACAGCAAGGGGCAGGCGGTGCATTTTGGGCTGGAGTCGGTTTGTCCGCACTGGTTGTCTCAGGCGGTGTGACCGCGATCGCAATCTCTCAGTTTCAATCTAAACCAGCACCTCAACCTCTAGCCACAAATAAGGTCGAGCCCACCAAAACACCCACAACTTCTACGTCAACGCCAACGCCAATTGCTACACCTTCAAATGTGCCAAGCCCCACACCCCAAGCTACCGTCTCAAAAAATGGTTCTATTCCTACATCCCCTACGCCTAAGTACATATTTTTATCCGAGCGACCTGTTACCGATGCTGACTTAAAAGGCAAAAGTATGGATGAACTCGATATCATGCGCAATGAAGTATATGCCCGTTATGGTCGTCGCTTTAGAGATCTAGAATTGCAAGCTTTTTTTGATGCGCAACCTTGGTACAAACCCCGTTATTCGCCAGAGGATTTTCCCCATAACATACTCACCTTGTTAGAAAAGCAGAATGTAAAAGCGATAGTTGAGTTTCAGCAGCGATCGCAACAGGGACAGTTGCCCGTCGTCCCAACCACCTGTGCCTCGCCCAAACGTGTTATCGAAGATCTCGATCCACCCATTAACGTACGCAAGGGGCCTGGCATTAACTTTCCAGTTGTTGGGAAGCTCAATAATGGGGTGGAAATATCTGTGACTACTGAGAAAAATGGATGGTTTCAAATTAGTACGCCCTTAAATGGATGGGTTGCTGCCAATCGCACGGCATTGATTTGCCCAAAATAATTTTTAGTTGACGGTTGTCATTTTTCAGTTGAATTACACAGATTGGAAGGGGTTATACCATTTTCAAAAAAAGATGCAACGACGCATCTTTTTTTGAAAATGCTGCGCTCAGCGCGGAAACTAAAAACCAATCTGTCACAAATTTAAGAGAAATTGGTACTACCGTTTTTCTATAGGCTATAGCAATCCGATCTGATTTGTGAGAACAGAAAATGCTCGTAGAGTTCATTTCACCAAACCCTGTCTCACGAATGATTTAGGATTGATATATCAATCCTAAATCATTTTCCTTAAAGACTGATGTTTATTCTGTTAACGGTTGAATGCTGACAATTTTGGCACCCAAGCGATTTAATCGCTGTAGCTCTTCACTAAAACGGCTAAATGGCACAGTAATAAAAACGTTAGAACTAGAG
Organism: Tumidithrix helvetica PCC 7403; assembly: GCF_965232925.1. Taxonomy (NCBI): domain Bacteria; kingdom Bacillati; phylum Cyanobacteriota; class Cyanophyceae; order Pseudanabaenales; family Pseudanabaenaceae; genus Tumidithrix; species Tumidithrix helvetica. Next base: position 5,106 of record NZ_CBDDRA010000048.1, on the reverse strand, counting down.
CGAATGGGGTAGCTGTTTTGTGTTGTCACTTCATTTTGATGTAGTCCTGACACCTCCAGTTGAAAGTTTCGGCTTGCCGGACCTACATTATTTCGATTAGCAATTTGATAAACCATTTTAGTATCCTAAAAAAATCAAAAAATAAAACAGAAGAGTTAGTTCTCATGCCAGCAGCATAGAAAAACTAACTCTTAAAAATACCCTTAGAGTGGTGTAATACTGGCAATTTTGCCATTTCGACGTTGAACTTGTTGAATGTAATCGGATAAGCCTTCGTAGGGAACAATGGCTGCTTTATTTACGCGGCGAACATTGGGGTAGCCAGGTTTAGAAATACCCGCAACTTCAATGCGAAAAAGACGCCCGCTACCAAAAGCTTGTGACCCACCAAACGAACTTTTTGAAGTTTCACCCTTCAGAGAAGCAAGGTAGGCAAATCCATCATTGCTACCCGAAGGAGCGATCACCGTGGATGCGCTGTTTCTTGCCAACTCTTCAATTAGTCGTGAAGAATCTCCTGCAATTTGGGAGCGATCGCTGGTGGCAAATCCCCGATAGAGTTGGAAAATCCGAGGAAACCCAACTACTTTTTGTCCTAACTGGGTTGAGAACCCGCGATAGTAGGGCACAATATTATCGCCAAAATTGTCTTGATACTCAGTTGAGTCAATGTAGGAATCAATATCAGCATCGTATCCTTCATTTTGATACAAATCCAGATGATAGGAAACCTCGGACTCATCGTAAGGAGCACGACCTAAAAAGTGCTTGTAGTTCAATTCCGTAAAGCGAGTATGAAAGCTATTAGAAAAGAACTTTGACTTGTAAAGGTCAGACTTTGCCAACGCTCTGACAAATTCTTGAACTGTAATACTGCGGTTAGCTAAAAGCGATTCCAAGCCAATTAAGCGATCGGCTTGGAGTAAATAGTCATTACCAAGAACCTGACGATAAATTGCAGAAATCACCTGGGCAATATCTGCTTGGCTGGCATTGGAACGTAATTCAATCGGAGCCGCATTAAATGCTGAAACTCCAAGCCGAGATGCGGCTGTTGTAATAGCCATCAAAAAATCTCCTTGATGAATAAGAATTGTGGCGCGAATCTACTGGGTTTTGGAGAGGTCAGACAAAATCAAATCAATCTAATTGAGCGGACTAATCGAGCAAACTTTACGAAGGTAAAATTTCAATCACTCTGCTTCCTTGGCGATTTAGTTTTTGTAAGCGACTTGACAACTGATCGAATGGAACAACGATTTCTGTAATCCCCTGCCGAACTACTGGGGAGTTTGGAGAAGCTGCTTGCGTCAAGCGAATCCGAAAAGTGTTCCCACCACGTTGTCCTGTTGAAGTACCTGTTAGGGAACCCGTAGAGGCTGGATAAATAGGCGATACTAAATCCTTGGCTAAATCCCAGGTTAATTTTGCTTGCGTCTTGTTTTGGGCGCGATCGCTATTGGCATAACCTCGGTATAGTTGAAAGAAATTAGCAAATCCCGATACTTTTTGCCCGACCGTAGTTTGGAAACCACGGTAGTAAGGCACAATGGATTCTCCAAAACTTTTTTGATATTCTAAAGAATTAATATAGGAATCAATTTCAGCTTCATACCCATGAGAAATATAGAGATCGACATGGTAAGCAATCTCTGATTGATCGTAGGGAGCGCGACCTAGCAAATGCTTATAGTTCAGCTCGATGAAGCGCGTTTGTGAATTGGTATAGAAAAACTTTTGCCGATATAGTTCTGACTGAGCGATCGCACGCACAAAATCCTGAACGGAAATTAGCCCTCGGTGCAAAAGAGATTCTGCACTAGATAGGCGATCGCGCTCAAACAGGTGCTCGTTACCTAAAAGCTGGCGATAAGCAGCCCTAATTACTGCAATGACCTGCTCTTCAGTTTTTACAGGGCGCAACTCAACTCTTTCGTTCTCAGTAAATGGACTAACTCCTAACCGACTTGCTTCTCCCAATGCTGCCATAATTCTGAATCTCCAATAAGAAAAGAAATTTTTTAAAACTTGTTGATTTAACGGCATAGGAAAGCATTTGCATAGCGAATCCCAAGCACTCACCACGCAAATGCTAGACGCTTTTGCAAAGTTTTACAGTTGCAAATTTTAGTATTGGTCTTATTCACAGAAAACAACGTTCTTAGGTTTGCATCTACGAGATTCCCGCAATTCAAGAACAGAAGCTTTTTGTTGACCGATACTCTAAACTTCAGACAGCTACTGGTTTATCTAAAGGTATAAAGCCAATAGCTGTCATATATTCTCTGAGATCGAGTTAGCTCAGGGAATTGATTACATAGTCAATGTAAGAATTTGCTTCAACAGCAGGATCGCCAGTCAAACCATGGTTTGCCTTGATATACTTGAGCGCTTCAATGTACCAACTGGGAGATAGCTCAAAGGTACGATTGATTTCAGCCAAGCCACTCACCAAGTAATCATCAATGGGACCTGTGCCACCAGCAACCAATGCGTAAGTAACAATCCGCAGATAGTAGCCGATATCACGTACGCACTTTGCCTTACCAGTTTGAGTGGAGGCATAGTTAGGACCATCCAACTGAGTTGTGTAAGGGAATTTTTGATACACAGCAGCAGCAGCAGCTTCAGCTAGGCTAGATGCCTTTTTGGAGAGCGCTTTTGTAGCTTCCAAGCTTGCAGCGGCTTGGCGAAAACGACCAAAAGCGGCTTGGTATTCGGTACTGCCTAGAAAACGGCCTTGAGAATCAGCAGCGACAATAGCTTCCGTTAACGGAGTCTTAGTCATTGATTTACAGTCTCCTAAATTACTTTTACAAAGATTGGTTGAATTATTAAATAGAACGTAGCGTTGACTTAGCCAACTGCTGATGCGGCGCGATCGAAGTAAGCAGCAACTTCGGCAAGCAGAGAACTGCAATCACCACGGGTAACGCCATTTGGATCTCCAGCAATGGCAAGGGAAGCTTCTTTCAGCTTTTGAATACCAACTGCCACAGAGGCTCCGGGAGTACCTAAAGCAAGATAGGTTTCTCTCAATCCGTTCAAGGCGCGATCGTCCAAAACGCTGGAATCTCCAGCAAAAATTGCGTAGGTGACATAGCGGAGGATGATTTCCAAATCGCGAATGCAGGCAGCAGCACGACGATTGGTATATGCATTCCCACCAGGTGCAATCAGTTGAGGTTGCTCGGCAAACAATGAACGAGTAGCATTTGCAACGATGGTTGAAGCATTGCTAGAAATTCGGTTGACAACATCAATCCGCTTGTTACCGTCTCTGACTAAATTGAGTAAGGCATCTAACTGAGAATCGCTGAGGTATTCTCCGCGAGTGTCAGCTTGGGCAACAACCTTGGAAAAGGCATCCTGCACCATTGTTTTAATCTCCTAGATTTTGATTTATAGATGTTGAATTTAATTAGATTTAGAAAAAGGCTCAAGGCAGAAAATACAGAACTCTCGTTTCACCTTTTCTGAACAGATAGCCATGTTTCAAAGTGTTTGATTTAAGCCACAGAAGTTAAATCAAAACTTTTTCTCAGCACAAACCTATTGAGAGAAAATTCATCTCCCATGATTTGAGTAGATTTTATGGCGATTCTGTCTAATTATCTGGCAGGTCAAATCGTAAAACTTCGCTACCAGACTGGGTATTTTTTATCTCTAAAACAAGAATAATAAAGTTCCGCTTTGTTCTTTTTCTAACTCTTTATGTTTATACAATGACTCAAATACATTTTTTGTTAAAAAATATTTAGAGAGTATCTTGTCTAGACATCATTAATTTCTTCTAACAATTAAAACCAATAAGCCTACTTAATTATTGTTACTTAAAAAAATCGAATCTTCTTGTCAATAAAATTCAGGACTATTACTTGGCAAGGATTTCTAAGGAGTTAGTGTGTTATTTATTTTCAGTGAATATCATTTAAAATTATCTGCGATAGTCTCTTTGCTTCTGATTTGTCTAAGAATTTTTTTGAGTTGCTGTCATTTGTTTTTTATTTTGTAACTCTATATACAAGGTTTTTGTAATTTGAATTACATTGGTATATCAGTTTTTTGTGATCTGAATTACAATCTTCTCGATTTGCTTTACAATTTGAAATAATTATTCCAGATCGACTTATTTTGGCAAAATATCAGCTTTATTTTGAGCGCATTTAAACTAGGTTTTAATATAGCAATTAGACCTTTTTTGTAACTTGAATTACATCAATATTCAATCATTTGTAACTTGAATTACATTGATGTGCGAATTCCTGTAATTTAGATCGCGATCGCCTAAGTTGTCATGAGAAGAATTCAGTTTTGTGAAAGAGAAAAATCGTCTTAAAATATGTCGAAAGTCCATGTAGAATAACGCCCTACCACAAGTAGATGGGGCATTATTTTGTACAGGCGAGAGTTATGGCAATCGTCGAAGAGGTTAAGACAAAGTTCTCCTCGCTAGCTGAGCTAAGTCGAAGCCAAATTCGTCCTATTAGACTTGGCTACTGCTATAGAGTGAGTGCCGACTAAAGCATGGACTACTTCAGCAAAGACTTGATTGGCAAAAAATAGCGATCGCGTCTGCACCACTTTTACGCTCTATTCCCCTCCATGGAACATGGAAAAATATTTTATTTAACTGTCGATTCGCGGTGTTTTTTGAAACTCGCATCAAAAAAATTATAGACTTGAAGAATTTAAGCGATCGAACTTCCATTTCATGTAATCTTCCACCGTGGGAAAATATTGCATAATTCCATCCAATCCTTCGGGTCTACCTTTTAAATAGCCTTCCAAATACGCGGAATCCTCTAGTCGAGGCAAAATCCCCCGATTGCGATCGCGTACCCCCTCTTGGTAACGATTCTCTCTAAAGTTCTCAAACATCATATCTATCAACCTCTTTTCAACTCGTGAAAAGCTTGTTTCCATCTTTATTGTATCTAGGGTTACTAAAAACAACAAACAGTCTTTATTCTGAAAACCATAACTACTTTAGTTTGGACTAATCGGCAGCAAGGCAAGAGCAACAGAAAGGCACGAGAAAATAGAGCAAGAAATTGCAAAGGCTAAGTCAAGCTCAAACATGAAAAGAGAATTAGAAGCTAAATG
>NZ_CBDDRA010000047.1:0-22782 GCF_965232925.1 Tumidithrix helvetica PCC 7403 | reverse complement strand
TTAGCGATGATGGTAAAGGCATTCCCCCTGAGCATATCGGCAAGATTTTCGACCCATTTTATACCACCAAACGCGGACAAGGGGGCAGTGGCTTGGGACTACATATTGTTTTCAACATCGTTACGCAAAACTTGCAAGGTACAATTACCTGTGAAAGTCAAGTGGGCGTGGGCACTAAGTTTGTGATTCAAATTCCGATCTGCTTATGATTTATATGATTTTAGGGGTAGGCTAGGTATTGCTTAGAAGATCGCAGTCATGATTGAGATTCCTGGCTACAAAATCAATTCGCTGGTGTATGAAAGCGATCTATCGATCGTTTATCGAGGAAATCGTCTTGACGATTTCCAACCAGTCATCCTGAAAATTTTAAAGTCAGAGTACCCCCCACCCGAAGAGATCGTTCGCTATAAACTGGAATATGAAATCTGTAGCAGACTCAACCATATCGAGGGCGTTGTTAAAGCCTATAGCTTTACAAAACACAAACGGATTCGATTCATTGCCTTTGAAGATTTTGGCGGTGAATCCTTACGCATCTTAAAAGCTTCACGGAGTTTTTCCTTCGTAGAAATTTTAGCGATCGCCGCTCAAGTAGCAGGCATTCTCAGCGAAATTCATGCCGCGAACGTAATTCATAAAGACATCAATCCATCTAACCTCGTCCTTAACCCACGGACAGCCCAAGTCAAAATCATCGACTTTGGTCTCTCAAACATTTTCTCTCGGGAAAATCCAACCATTCGCAACCCTAAGGCGCTCGAAGGCACACTTGCCTATATATCGCCCGAACAAACAGGGAGGATGAATCGCACCCTCGACTATCGCAGCGATCTCTATTCTCTGGGCGTGACGCTATACGAACTGCTCACCGATCGCCTTCCCTTTGAATCTAACGACCCGATCGAATTAGTCCATTGCCACATTGCCAGACTTCCCATCCCACCCGATCGTATCAATCCAGAGATTCCCAAAATCATCTCCGACATTGTAATGAAGCTCTTAGCAAAAATGGCAGAGGATCGCTACCAAAGTGCTTTGGGATTAAAAGAAGATTTAACAATTTGTAAGAGACACTTAGAAAATAACAACGAAGTTCCCGATTTTTTACTAGGCGAACGCGATGTTTCCGATAAATTCCAAGTTTCACAGAAACTTTATGGTAGAGAATCACAAATTGAGTTATTGCTAGCAGCATTTGAGAGCGTATGCATCGGTAAAGCTGAAGTCATGATGGTGACAGGATATGCTGGGATAGGCAAATCGGTTCTTGTCTCCGAAATTTACAAGCCAATTACTCAAAAACGCGGCTATCTAATTTCAGGTAAATTCGACCAGTTTCAACGCAATATCCCCTACAGCGCTTTCGTTACTGCCTTTCGCGAACTCGTCAAACAACTCCTCACTGAAAGCGAAAGCCAACTGCAAAAATGGCGCGATCGCCTGCTTGCAGCCCTAGGAGAAAGCGGACAAATCATCATCGATGTGATTCCCGAAGTGGAACTGATCGTTGGCAAACAATCTCCTGTTTTGGAACTCTCGCCCGCAGAGGCTCAAAATCGCTTCAATTTGGTGTTTCAGAATTTCGTGCGAGTATTCACCAGACCGAAACATCCCCTAGTCATTTTTTTAGACGATCTGCAATGGGCAGATGCGGCTTCGTTGCAACTTTTGCAATTACTCGTGACTTCGGCGGACAGTCAGTTTCTCTTTTTTATTGGTGCCTATCGCAGTAATGAGGTTGATGCGATTCATCCCTTAAGTTTAACGCTCGAGCGTATTGTCGCTTCTGGTACCCCGTTTAATGAAATCGAACTTTTACCGCTCGAACGCTCGGATGTCTATCGTTTGTTGGCGGATACGCTAAAATGCGATCGCGAAAAGATTATTCCTTTAGCTGAACTCGTCCTCCACAAAACTGCGGGCAATCCATTTTTTATCAATGAATTCCTAAAATCTCTCTATGCGGAGGGTTTGATCGATTTCGATTTAGGAAATAGCGCTTGGCGTTGGGAGCTTGCCCTGATTCAGTCGGCGGGGTTTACGGATAATGTCGTCGATCTGATGTCAGACAATATCCAGAAATTGTCTCCCGATTCTCAGAAAATCGTCCAAATTGCTGCCTGTATTGGTAACTATTTTGATTCTCAAACCTTGGCGATCGCTGCCGACCGTCCGCATCGATTGGTTGCCAAGGATCTGTTACCTGTTTTATTGGAAGGACTGATCTTACCGCTAACGGATAATTACAAATTTGCGAGTGTCGATGATGAACAAGATCTGTCGGAAAATTTTGTGGTGGAGTATAAGTTTCTCCACGATCGCGTTCAACAGGCGGCTTATGTTCTCATTCCTGATTCAGAGAAACAGGTTACCCATCTCAAGATTGGTCGTCAGCTTTTAAAGAAAACTCGCAGCAAAAAGCTGACAAATGAAGGAACGGGGGCGATCGAAGAGGAGGTTTTTAGTATTACGAACCACCTCAATATGGCAGTTAGCCTGATTACAGATGCCCAAGAGCGTCTCAAATTATCAGATCTCAATCTGATCGCTGGGAAAAAAGCCAAGGATTCTAATGCTTATGCGGATGCCCAAAAATATCTAGCTACAGGGATCGGTTTACTACCAGATCGAGCATGGGAAATCCATTACAAGCTTACTCTGTCACTCTATCACATGGCAGCCGAGTCCGCCTATTTGAATACGAACTATGATGAGTGTCATCAACTAGTGGATCAAATCGTTCGCTATGCCACGAATATTCTCGATACGATCAAGCCCTACAAAGTCAAAATTAACGCCTATTCAGCCCAAAAGAAATTTCGTGAAATCGCCACAACAGTTGGTTCTATCCTGACGCGTTTGGGAGAGCCGATTCCAATTACGCCAAACGAGCTTCAAGTTGGATGGGAACTTATCCAAACAGAGATGCGTACGAGGTTCCTACGGATTAGGGACTGGCGATCTTTACCACCCATGACCGATCCCTACAAACTCGCAGCAATCTTCATCATGAATGCGCTTGCGACCTCTGCGATCAATTTAGATCCTTTACTCATAGGCATTGTAATTCTTCGCATTGTAAGTTTGACTCTGAAATACGGGCTCTCACCCGATGCCCTGATTCAAGGTTCTGCCTATGGTCTCATTCGATGGATGGCTTTTCAAGATATTGAAGGTAGCTATCGGATGGGACAAGTTAGTATGCAATTAATCCAACAGCATAATGTCCGATCGGGTACTTCCATTGCTATAGCAGCCTATGAGACTTGTTTAAGGCATTGGAAAGAGCCCCTCAGGGATGGGTTGCCTAATTTACTACAAGCAATTCAGCTCAGTATTGAACTGGGTGAATATGAAGCCACTGGCTTTGTTATATTGGGCTATCTTATCCATCGATTTTTTGTCGGAGATCCTTTAGAGTCAGTTATTCAAGATTTTCGAAATTATAATGCTTTTCTAGCGAACAAAATCAAACAGCCCTATATTATCGATCAAGAAAGAGCTTGGCATCAGCTAGCTCTCAATTTTGTGGGTCTAGGAGAGAATATGCCTTTCCTCGTCGGGGAGGGATTCAACGAATTCGATCTCCTTCCGACATATTTAGCAGAGAAGAACGGAATTCCCATTTACTATTCCTGTACTGCCAAGGGCATATCTCACTATTTTTTTTATGATTACGAAACCGCGATCTCCTCTTTTCGTCAAGCTGTCCCCTATGCGCGATCGATTGTCAGTGCCTTTGGATTTGCCAACCATAATTTCTACTATTCCCTTGCATGTTTGGCGCTATGCAAGAGCTTGCCCAAACATACTCGCCACAGCTATCTGGGGCAGGTTGCCAAAAATCAGAAGAAAATGCAAAGGTGGGCTAAACACTGTCCTATGAACTTTCAACATAAATACGATCTAGTAGAAGCGGAAAGAATGGCTTTGCAGGGTAAACAAATACAGGCAATGGAACTCTACGATCGCGCCATCAAAGGAGCGCGAGAAAATGAATATATCCAAGAGGAAGCTCTAGCCAACGAACTGGCTACACAGTTTTACCTGTATCAAGATAAAGATAAAGTCGCTCAAGCCTATTTCACCGATGCATGCAGGTGCTATCAAAGCTGGGGCGCACATGCAAAAGTACTGCACTTAGAAGAAACCTATTTGCAATTGACTAACCGCAAGTCCCTTCCTCGCAATAATCCGATTACTTTTCATGCTAACTCCTCTAACCCTAGAAAAAACACCAACGCACCAGTAACTACAATTGGCTCGATAAGATTTGATTTAGTCTCCGTGGTGAAAACCTTCCAAGTTCTTTCTGATGAAATCGATCTAGAGAAGCTGCTTGCGAAGTTGATGAAACTTTTGATCGAGAATGCTGGCGCTCAGGTGGGTCATTTGATTCTTGAAAATGAGGGCAGACTCCATATTGAGGCTTCAGGTACTTCTGAAAGTGATGAGGTGGAAGTGCTGCGATCGCGTTCCATGGGAAATATGCTCCCTGCCTCAATCATTAACTATGTTATGCGTACATTTGAGAGTGTTGTACTAGGCAATGCCATGCAGGAAAGTAAGTTCACGAGCGATGCCTATATTCAATCGCATCAACCAAAATCTTTGCTTTGCATCCCTTTAGTCAATCAAGGCGAACTCGTTGGCATTCTCTATATGGAAAACTCCTTAGTGGCTGATGCCTTTACTGCCGATCGCCTTGAAGTTCTGACCCTGTTGTCCAGCCAAGCGGCCATTTCGATCAATAATGCCCGTTTGTACACCAACCTCAAACGCTTTAACGAAAATTTGGAGCATCTGGTCAGCGATCGCACCCAAGAACTATCCCAGGCACTCACAACCCTTAAAGCGGCTCAAAACGAACTGGTCGCCTCCGAAAAAATGGCTGCCTTAGGCAAATTAGTTGCAGGGGTTGCCCATGAAATTAACACACCGATTGGCATTGGGGTTACCGCAGCCTCTTTAATCGTCGATAGGACTAAAGAACTTGAGAAGGCGCTCAAAACTGGAGAGATGAAACGCTCCGATCTTGAAAAGTTTATGAAAATAAATCAACAAAGTGGCTCAATCGTTCAGGCAAATTTAAATCGTGCCGCAGAACTGATTCAAAGTTTCAAACAAGTCGCCGTCGATCAGTCTACCGAATCGAGGCGACCGTTTGCTCTCAAAGCCTATCTTGAAGATGTTATGGCGAGTCTTCATCCCAAACTCAAGCGCACAAAAATCAACGTCAAAATTCTCTGTGACGACCATATTGAGATCGATAGCTATCCAGGTATGATTTCTCAGATCGTCACCAACCTAGTCATGAATTCATTAATCCATGCCTACGATCCTGACGATAACGGGACAATTCTCTTTGCGATTTCTCAGCAACACGAACGTCTGCTCTTTGAGTTTAGCGATGATGGTAAAGGCATTCCCCCTGAGCATATCGGCAAGATTTTCGACCCATTTTATACCACCAAACGCGGACAAGGGGGCAGTGGCTTGGGACTACATATTGTTTTCAACATCGTCACGCAAAATTTGCAAGGTACAATTACCTGTGAAAGTCAAGTGGGCGTGGGCACTAAGTTTGTGATTCAAATTCCGATCTGCTTGTAAGCCTGCCCTTAAAAACTAGGCTGGTTCTTTATTCTATGAATCACGAAAACATTCCAAACATGATTCGATCGTGTGTCTATCGCTACGAATGTGCTTTAATTTGCTTCTAAATCCATATTAAAGATTCACTCAGCTCATTTTTTAATTGCATTGATGAAGTACTTAATTCATCAAGAATCTGGTTTAGTTAAAATTATTCTCATTCATAAGTCGTATAATCTTAATCTACATAGTACTGGTTCAACAGCCTTTATATATTTTCGATGGTTGACGATCCCATAATTACAGATGTGCTGGAATTTGCCGATGAAGTTGATGAAATTTCACCGCAAAGTTTAGGGTTTTGGAAAGTCCTAATCGTCGATGACGAATTTGAGGTTCATAACATTACACAGCTTGCCTTAGAAGATTTCACATTCGAGAACAAGAAACTCAAGTTCCTAAGTGCCTATGCAGGTAAAGAGGCTTGTCAGATTCTGTCAGAGTACCCTGATATTGCCCTTGTTTTACTCGATGTCATCATGGAATCTGAAGATGCTGGTTTGGTTGTAGCCAAATACATCCGCGAAACACTACAAAATCGAGCAATTCGAATCGTTTTAAGAACGGGACAACCAGGGCAAGTTCCCGAACGGCAAGCGATCGTCGATTATGATATCGATGATTACAAGACTAAAACAGAATTGACTTCGCAAAAACTATTCACAACGATTATAACTGCGCTGCGATCGTTCAAAGCTTATACCGAATTAGCATCCTTAAATGCCGATCTAGAACGAACCAATACAGAACTTTTGCGAGCTACCAAGCTCAAAGATGAGTTTCTCTCTACCATGAGTCATGAATTACGCACACCACTGAACGCCATTCTAGGAATGGCAGAATGTCTCCATGAAGAACTATTCGGCTCAATTAACTCGAGCCAAAAAAAAGCGATCGCAACCATTAAAAGCAGCGGTAATCATCTACTGGCATTGATTATAGATATGCTAGATGTCTCCAGAATTATGGCAGGTATGCTCAAACTAGACATCACATCCGTTACGATCGCCGATTTGTGCAATCCCAGTCTAGAGTTTGTTAAACAACAAGCGCTCAAGAAAAACATTCAACTTACTACGATCTTATCTCCAAACATGGAAGCCATTGAAGTTGAAGTCGATAAGCGACGGATGAGGCGAGTATTAATCAATTTACTCGATAATGCGGTCAAATTTACCCCCTCTGGTGGGAAGGTAAGTATGGAGGTAAGGATAGGAAATGAATCGCCTAGCGGTCTTAGCTTTATCCGCTCAACCATGACGAACACAGTGGAAAAAATTGATGGCACTCAGGAAATTCCAGATTTCAGTTCTTGGATGCAGTTTTCAGTGACCGATACGGGTATCGGCATTGCCCCTGCCGATCGCGACAAGATATTTCAACCGTTTATTCAGCTTGAGTCGGGTCTTAATCGCAAGTACGAAGGCTCTGGATTAGGGCTGGCAATGGTAAAGCAAATCGTAGAACTCCATGGGGGTTATGTCGATCTCAGCAGCGAGGTTGGTCAGGGCAGTTGCTTTACCTTGTACTTACCTTCTAGATATAACAGGACTATCAATATCCCATAAACTCAAAATGCATTCGATTATTGCTTGTTTAGATTAGCCCGCCGCCATGACTTCTACCTCTAAACCTCCTATCAATCGCAGCTTCATTCATCGCGTTCCCTTACGAGCAGTCCTGATTGTGCCGTTTGTCCTGCAAATCTTTGCCGCAGTTGGACTGACAGGCTATCTCTCGCTACGCAATGGTCAAAAAGCGGTGAATGACCTTGTCGATCTATTACAGAAAGAAACGACTTTTAGAGTTAACGAAAGAGTTCGGGACTACTTAGACGTACCGCATTTAGTCAATCAGATTAACGAAGATGCCGCTCAAACGGGAGTGCTAGACTTCAATGACCTTGAGAGTAATAGGAACTACTTTTGGAGACAGGTTCTCCGCTTTAAGTCTATTGGTCATGTGGGAATGGCTAATGAGAAAGGTCAATATCTGCGCGTGGGTTGGGTAAACCGTTGGATCGGTTCTGAAGAGCCTCAACTTGCCGTAAAACCTACGCTAGGAATTGGCGATTTTTTGTATTACAAACTTGACAAGAATGGCAATCCCACCACAGTTGTAAAGACTGTTCCCAATTATGATGTCCGCAATCGCCCTTTTTATAAGGCTGCGCTCAAAAACAATCGAGCCGCTTGGAGTGACGTTTACATCAATGCTGGCTATGGTTCGCTACAAATTAATGCTAGTTCCCCATACTACGACAAGCAAGGAAATTTGATTGGTGTACTTACTTGTCAGATGGGGCTAGATCAAATTCGTGGATTTTTGCAAACTTTACAGATAGGGAAATCTGGCAAGGTGTTCATAATTGAGCCATCTGGTGAATTAATTGCGACTTCTATCACCAACGAACTCCTAACCGTCGGTAAAGGGGAGACCCAAAAGCGCCTGAAAGTCCAGAATAGCAGTAATCCGATCGCCCGCAAAAGTATAGAGGCTCTAACCGAACGCCTCAAGGACTTAGGCAACATCCAAGAAGGAAATCAGGTGGATTTTCAGCTAGATGGTCAACGCTACTTTTTGAAAGTATCTCCGATGAGAGATGCCTATGGGCTGAACTGGCTAATTGTAGTGGTTGTACCCGAATCTGACTTCATGGAACAAATCAATGACAATACACGCACTACAATTCTGTTGTGTTTGGGAGCATTGGGTTTGGCAACTCTTCTAGGAATTTATACTTCTCGTTGGATCGTGCGTCCGATCCTGAAATTGCAGCAAGCTAGTGAAGCGATCGCTTCGGGAGAACTCGATCGTATCGTCAAAGTGGAAGGCATTAACGAACTCGAAGGATTGGCGGGATCGTTCAACCAAATGGCGAACCAACTCAAAAATTCTTTCACTGTCCTCGAAGATCGCGTTGCAGAAAGAACTGCCGAACTTCAACAAGCCAAACTTGCTGCTGACAAAGCTAACCAAGCCAAGAGCGAATTTCTTGCCAACATGAGCCACGAGCTGCGAACACCCCTAAATGGTGTTCTCGGCTACGCTCAAATCCTAGGGAGATCCAAGACATTAGCAGACAAAGAACGACATGGTGTCAATATCATTTATCAGTGCGGCTCCCATTTGCTCAATTTAATCAACGATGTGTTGGAGATCGCTAAAATTGAAGCTCGCAAATTAGAACTGACTCCCAATGCAGTCCATTTGCCCTCTCTACTCCAGGGGGTTATCGAAATTTGCCAGATTCGTGCTTTCCAAAAAGGAATTGACTTTCACTACGAAACAGATGCGAACTTACCTCAAGGTATCGAAGCCGATGAAAAGCGTTTGCGCCAAGTTCTGATTAACCTTTTGGGGAATGCGATCAAATTTACAGACAAGGGCAGTGTGACCTTGCGAGTCGAGCAATTGTCCTCAGATACGCACATTACACAACTACGTTTCTGGGTCGCAGATACGGGTATGGGCATTGCACCAGAACATATCAACAATCTATTCCAAGCGTTTCAGCAAGTAGGTGATAAAAGCCGCCAAGCAGCAGGCACAGGGCTGGGGTTGGCGATTAGCCAGCGGATCGTGCAGTTGATGGGCGGACAAATCCAAGTTAAGAGCCAGATTGGGGTTGGTAGTGATTTCTTTTTTGAAGTCGAGCTACCTTTAGCACTAGATTGGAGGAGTCACGAGCAAACGATGTTGTTAACCAGCATCGTCGGCTACGAAGGAGTGCGACGCCAGATTCTGTTGGTAGACGATCGCTGGGAAAATCGGGCTGTGTTGATGAATTTGTTGGAACCACTAGGCTTTATCATTACCGAAGCCGAAAACGGACAGGATGGACTGGATCGAATGCGTCAGCAATTGCCAGATTTAGTGATTACCGACCTCGTGATGCCTGTGATGGATGGCTTTGAGTTACTGAATCAATTGCGTCAAGATCCAGAGCTAAAATCGCTTAAAGTCATCGTTTCCTCAGCATCCGTATCCCAACTCGATCGCCAAACGAGCCTCGATGCAGGTGGGGATGATTTCTTGGCAAAACCCGTTCAAATAGATGAGTTGTTGAGCTTGCTGGCTCAGCATCTACAACTCACTTGGCAATATGACGAAACCAAATTAGAACCTACCCCCATTGACCATGCTGATTCCACCTTCGATCTGATTCCTCCTCCAGATGAAGACTTACAAATTTTACTAGAGCTATCACAGGATGGACTGCTGCGGAAACTTGCAGAAACTGCTGAGAGAATTGGACAAAAGAACGAGCGTTACCAGCTCTTTATTCGACACATTCTCCAACTGACAAAACAGCTTCAACCAGAAAAAATCGAAGCATTTATTCAACCATACCTCACCACAGACAGGACTGAGGATGAATAATACGATGACAACCGATTTAACTGGACTAATTTTAATCGTTGACGATATACCCAGCAATCTGGATGTAATCTCAGAAGCACTTGGTACTGCGGGCTTTGACGTGGCGATCGCCACTAGCGGTGAGCGGGCTCTACAACACCTCAAGCGACAGTCCCCCGATCTGATTTTACTAGATGTGATGATGCCTGGAATGGATGGGTTTGAAACCTGCCAGAGGCTTAAAGCGAATCCCAAAACCTGCAATATCCCCATCATTTTTATGACCGCAGTGGCTGATGCTGACAGTAAAGTTAAGGGATTTGAGCTTGGTGCGGTAGACTACATCACCAAACCTTTTCAAGAACAAGAAGTATTAGCACGACTGAGAACCCACCTTAAGCTAAAACAAGTAAGTCAAGTCCTCGAAATCAGGAATACAGAATTACTACAACTGACCGAACAACTAGAGCAACTGGTTAGAGATCGCACCCAAGAACTATCCCAAGCGCTCACAACCCTTAAAGCAGCTCAAAACGAACTGGTCGCATCTGAAAAAATGGCGGCTTTAGGGGGATTGGTCGCAGGTATCGCTCACGAGATCAATACCCCAATAGGAATTGGGGTAACAGCAGCCTCGTTAATCGTCGATAAAACTGAGAAGATAACCTATGCAATCCAAAATGGAACGCTGAAACGCTCCGAGTTGGACAAGTTTATGGATAATCTTTGGCAAAGCAGCACGATCATTTTGGCAAACTTAAATCGGGCAGTCGAATTGATTCAGAGCTTTATGCAAGTTGCTGTCGATCAGTCTAGCGAATCGAGGCGACCGTTTGCTCTCAAAGCTTATCTTGAAGATGTTTTGGTCAATCTCCATCCCAAAATCAAGCGTACAAAAATCAACGTCAAAATTCTCTGTGACGACCATATTGAGATCGATAGCTATCCAGGTATGATTTCCCAGATCGTCACCAACCTAGTCATGAATTCATTAATCCATGCCTACGATCCTGACGATAACGGGACAATTCTCTTTGAGATTTCTCAGCAACACGAACGTCTGATCTTTGAGTTTAGCGATGATGGTAAAGGCATTCCCCCTGAGCATATCGGCAAGATTTTCGACCCATTTTATACAACTAAACGCGGACAAGGGGGCAGTGGCTTGGGACTACATATTGTTTTCAACATCGTCACGCAAAATTTGCAAGGTACAATTACCTGTGAAAGTCAAGTGGGTGTGGGCACTAAGTTTGTGATTCAAATTCCGATCTGCTTGTAAGCCTGTCCTTAAAAATTAGGATGGTGCTCTATTTTTTTACTGCTTCACATACTTTTTCGTATCTCAACCTACAATTATGCACCATCCACCCTTCCTCAAAAACTTCAGTCGAGGATTTGGGCGGCGCGTTTATTTCGAGCTATGCATAAAACAAAAATGCTGCCATGCTTAAAACTCCATAGGTATAACTGGAGTGCAACGGGAGCGCTTTAGCCTCTTTTCCACCTGCTCCCATCGCGACAAAAAATGGTAAAAGATGCTCAGCCGATGGATGATTGCGTTGGGCATAGGGAGCGAGATGCTGGTAGTCGAGCAGGGCTTTTGTATCGCCAGCGATCGCTTTCCCCGTCAACCAGTCTGTAAAGTCGGACACCCAAATTGGAGGATTGGCATCATAGGCATTCCCTCCTATTTCTCGGAGATTGTGTGTTGTCGATCCACTGGCGAGAATGAGCACTCCTTCTTGTCGCAAAGGTTCCAAAGTCTGTCCCAACCGAAAATGATAGGCAGCATCAAGATGTGGCTGAATCGATAACTGGGTAACGGGAATATTCGCTTCTGGATAAATCAGCATGAGAGGATTCCAAGCCCCATGATCTAACCCTCTATTTGGGGAAATCTCATTTTTAAAGCCTGCTTTGGCTAAAAGTTCGCTGACGCGATCGGCTAATTGAGGCGCACCAGGAGCGGGATATTGGAGTTGATAGAGTTCGGGCGGAAATCCACCGAAGTCGTGAATTGTCTCGGGACGATCGGCACTACTAACGATTGGATGCGCTGTATTCCAATGGGCAGAAATTGCCAGAATCGCTTTGGGTGTTTCTATGTGCTTTCCTAGATCTAGCAAAAAATCGCGCACTGGACTGGGTCGCAGGGGCAACTCTGGCGAACCATGAGAAATAAAAATAGAGCTGTTTCCGATCTCTTTTGTCTTCATTGAAGTCTTTGCTTTAATTCTTCCAAATGATTTCTCCAAGCTTCAAAGTCCTCAGTCTCCTGCCAAAGTTCAAATAGTTCAGAGGGAGGAGTTAAAATTCGGGCGATCGCTTGAACTGCCGAATCAATTAAGTGCTGCGGTGGAACCAGTTTGTATTTCGCCACCCATTCATCTACTATCCTTGTATAAGCATTACGAATATAAAAATTCCCCTTCAGTCGAGCAAGTGTGTCAGCAGCAGCTATAACCTCTTCAGCATCTGATGCATCTAGATAATCTTCGCCAATGTCAAGCAAGTTTTGAATGGTTGATTTGATGAGAGATAAATCTTCAGTTTCTTCTAGATCGTATGTCCAATCTCCTGCAGTATCATTGCCGAATGGATCTGTGTCCCATGCTCCCATGTCATGCTCCTTTTACTACAGATGCTGTATTTCTTTTTCTATTATATCTTTGGCTCAGCTGCGAATTACGTTTGCTCTACGCCCGAAATAAACCGAACCAAGCACAATGCTCAACACCAAAAACATCTCAACCGAAAGCTTCTCACTGAATAGGAACGACGAAGCGAAAATGGTCATAAACGGTTGTAGGAGTTGCAGTTGACCAATCTTTGCGATGCCACCCATCTCTAAGCCGCGATACCAAGCAAAAAATGCCAGAAACATGCTGAAAAAGCTGAGATAAAGAAAGCCAAGCCACGCCGATAGCGAACTGTAGTCTGAAGGTCTGTCAGATAGAAGTGAAAAGAGTGCGATCGAGATCGGTAACGACAAGACCAAGGCATAACAAATCACGCGCCAACTTCCCATCTCCTTTGCTAATCGAGTACCTTCCGCATAGCCAATGGAGGCACTGAGTGCAGCCATGAGGAGCGACAGATCGGCAAGATGGAGCGTACCTCCTCCCATCATGACGGAATAGATCGCAATAGTACTGCTGCCGATCGCACCTGCAAGCCAAAATCTTAGGGATGGCTTTTCCTTAGCTAAGATCGTGGCGAACAGGGCTGTCGCGAGAGGAAGCAATCCAATCAAGATCGCACCATGGGAGGCTGGCAGATATTGCATGCCATAGGCACTAAACAAGGGAAAGCCAAATACAACCCCTACTGCGACCAAGATCAACCGCAAGATCTGCCGATGGGTTGGAAACTTGCTTTTGGTAACTCCTAGCAAACACAAACTGAGAACTCCTGCAATTACGGCACGACCAATTCCCACACCCACAACACCAAACAGAGGCAGCGCAAATTTTGTTGCTGGCAAGGTGAGGCTAAAACCCATCACTCCTAACAGTCCCCAGATATATGCCTCAATCTCTTGTCTTGTCATTTTGGCTGGTTGCAAAATTGGTTGGGTGAGTTCTGGGAATATTTCTTGCCTATATTTACTCTGCAAGAATCATCGCGATCGCCTCTCGAATAATTTCATCGCGATCGACCATGCTGCCTAGTTGTTCGGGTTTATAGATACCGCCCCAAGCCTCAACCACAGCATTTACAAGAGCTGTCTCATAGGCAGATTCTAGAATTCCCATGAGATGTTCTTTAGATAGTTCGTCCCCCACTGCCTGACTTTCTTGATTAATTTTTTGGATTTGTGCCAAGGAGTTGAAGATAGCGAGCCCCCAAGGATGGGTCGTTCGCTTTTCCGAAGCCTGTAAGATTAGATGCACGAATAAGATAACAGCACAATTGTAAATCTCCTTATTTTTATGTAAAACACTCATTTTTTTGCATTTTTATACCTATAAACTATCAGCCATATATTTTTTATGTAGCAATCGTTTTCTAGCGATCCATTGCACGAAACTTATACCATTTTCAAAAAGCGATGCAACGCATCTTTTTGAAAAGACCGCGCTCCGTGCGGAACACAAAACCCGATCTGTCGCAATTTCAAGAGAAATTGGTATTAGTGGGGGCTGGCTGGCTTGAGTTTCGACTCTTGGCGTAGGGCGGTAAAATTAGAGGTTTCACCTGAGAGCGCGATCGTGCCTTTTAAGCCTTTATCTGCAAGTTCTGCTTTAAGCATAATCGGCATCTGAGCATCGCATTCCTTAATTTTTGTCACAGTACCTGCAAGCGTTAACTGCTGGTTTTGCCAATTACCTGTCAGTGAAGGCTTTGACTTTGTTTCGGTTTTATTGGCAGGTAAATTGTTTGGCGTACGCTCTTCGATTTCCAAGATGCCACTCATATAAACCCCAGATTGTTGAATCGATAGCAAGAGCGATCGCTCTTTGAGACATCCATGCAGGTTAGCAGCTTCAATGCGATAGGTTCCGACCAAGAGCGGAGCCGCTTTGAGATTTTTCTCGCCATAGTTGGTAATACCGACAAACAGCGCGATCGCACCCGCCGTACTGAATCCATAAAAGGCTAAAAGTTTCGGTGAAAAGATACTCATGATTGGACTCCAAGATTCATATCGAGATCGTTGCTAGTTTTCGCCTCGATCTCTAACAGTGCAGAGGCTAAATGCGAAGTTACCTTATTGTATTTGCGCGCGATCAGGAGTGAAGAAGGGCATCTCGAGGCAAGCTCATCGGTATATTTGCCAAGGGTTTGACGCGCAATTCCCCATTCTCGACTAGCTCCTACAATTGTCAGATCGATGTCTTTACTCGCTTCTACAATGCCATCAACGATATTGCTCGCTTTGCGGCTGACGATCTCAATGCGATCGCGAACGGTCTGCGGCAGTTGCTCCAAAATCTTGCTAAATTCATGATTTAACTCAATTCGAGGATTTTCTGATGCAGTATCTGTGAGGATTTGGAGAATAGAGAGATGAGCCTCTGGATCGTTCAGCAGGAGTCGCAAACCTAACTCCAAGCCCAAATCGTTATGGGTGCTACCTGAATAGGGCAAAAGGATACGATTGAGGTTGATGCGGTTGCGATCGACAAACACCACAACATCTGTGGGTGCGGTTGCCAAAATTTGCCCCACTGGGCCACCGAGGGGATTGTTGGTAAATACAGGGCGATGCCAGCCCATCAGAATTAGATCGATGCGATCGACCTTGGCGATCGCACTGGTTTCACCAGCAACATCGCTACTGACCCGTACAGTCGGATAGATTAACTTACGCAATTCAGGTGGTTCTAAACTCAAAACCAATTCTTGCAAGCGGTCTTGGCGCTTTTGAATCGCCCGATTGGTCTCGGTGGGCATACTCTCAAACAGATATTCTTCTTCAAATTTAATCAGGCTGAGCGGATAAATTGCCACAGATTGCAAAGGCTGGTTGTATCGTTTTCCCACTGCGATCGCTGCCGCTAGTTGAATCAGCCCCTCTTGGGTATTGGGATTTGCCACGGGCACGAGAATGCGATATTGCGGGGCGATCGCTTCATGTTCGAGGCGCGTTTGCAGATCTGAGTAGGGAGCTGACGGAGCTGTGAAATGCTGCTCTGATTCATCGTCATCTTGGGGATTTAGATGGGCGGGTTGTTTGCCGTAAATGACATCAAGTAACGGTGACGTCATAAATGTCGTGACCAGTGCCATAATCACCAACATCGCAAACAGTAACGGCGAAATCACATTTAGGCTCAAGCCAATATTCAAGACGATTAACTCGGTCAAACCACGCGTATTCATCAGCCACCCTAAAGCCATAGCCTCTCGTTTGGGAATGCCACAAAAACTCGCTGCCACATAGGTGCCGCAATATTTCCCGACCACTGCCACGCCGATAATTACCGCACAAATCAACCAAAGGTCTAGACTATTGAGCAGTCCGATCTGGGTACGCAACCCACTGTAAGCAAAGAAAATCGGTAGCAAAAAGATTAGAACAAATTCCTCAGTTTTAACCGCAATCTCTCGGGTCAGCCCTGCATTTTTGGGCATAATAGCCCCCATTAAAAAAGCACCGAAAATTAAGTGAATGCCAATTAACTCGGTAATTAAGGCTGAGGCTAACACTGCCATGTAAATGCCAGCCAGCACTAATTGACTGATGCGTTTGGTGCGCTCGTAATATTTTGCCAGTTTTCCTAAAAAGCGCCGACCAAATGTGAACATCAGGCCAATATAGAGCGCTGAAAGTAAGACGGTTGGAATTGCCCCTGCCATACTGTTGGTTTGGGCTACCGCGATCGCCACTGCCAGCAAACACCAAGCCGTAACATCATCCACAGCCGCACAGGTGAGCGCCAAGATCCCCAGAGATGTATTTTGTAGTTTCTTTTCGGTGATGATACGAGCTAGTACGGGGAAAGCCGTAATCGACATCGCCGCCCCTAAAAATAGGGTGAATGCCGTAAATGACACACTGGCATTAGACAGTACAGGATAAATCCCCAGTGCCAGCAACGTTCCTAATGTAAAGGGTAAAAGAATACTGACATGGGAGGTCAAAATCGCCACATTCATCTGCCCGCGCAAGTACTTGGGGTTGAGTTCCAGCCCAATCAGGAACATAAAAAAGATTAGCCCCACTTCCGAGAGCACCTCTAAAAATGGAATCGCCTCAGGTGGAAATAGCCAAGTTGACAAGTCGGGCGAGATCAGACCTAGTAAAGAAGGTCCCAGCATGATGCCTGCAACAATCTCACCAATCACAAGGGGTTGCTTGAAATAGCGAAATACAGTACCTACCAGGCGAGACAACCCGATCACGATCAAAACTTCTACCAGCACTAAAATTGCGGTTTTCATGTTTGGGGCAGTGATTGAAATAACGTGCTTTGCTAGCAGTATATCAAGGTAAAAAATATCCTGTTAGTGCTTTTTCTTCACTTCGAGCGTTGTGCCCCGTGCGATGCCGTTTTCTTGGGAATAGTGCAATATTTATTCATGATTTTGACTAAATTTTGACTCTAAACCCAATTTTTAGGCAATATTCAAGAAAATCTACACGATTCAAATTTATTTCATACTCCAACACCTTGCTGGATAACCCGTACCCACAAATCATCAAACCTAATTAAATCAAAGGTTTATTGCCCCCTAGCCCCCAATTCTGGGGGGAAATCCTTAAAATCCCCCAATTCTGGGGGATTTAGGAGACTAGCTCGATTGAAACGAAGACTAATTTACTTAATTTACTTGTTTGTACACCCTAGCACCTTGCTGAAGAGAGACAAGGGAGAGGCTTTAGGGACACTCCCCATAACATCAATTACTTAGTTTTCAAACTTAATCAATCCTTTTAGAGTAGGCTTACAATGAGGCTAATCGCCGACAGATTGTCTCGTGTTTTTTCGATCGTGATAGAAGTTAGGTAATGGAAGCTAAATATAATCCCCAACAGATTGAACCCAAATGGCAACAAATTTGGGCAGAGCAAAAGCTAGACGACGCACCCGAGCAAGAAGATAGTCGCCCGAAGTTTTATGCGCTGTCTATGTTTCCCTATCCATCGGGCGATCTACATATGGGGCATGTCCGTAACTACACGATCACCGATGTAATTGCCCGATTTAAGCGCATGCAGGGGTATCGCGTCTTACACCCAATGGGTTGGGATGCCTTTGGGCTACCTGCCGAAAATGCCGCGATCGATCGCGGTACGACGCCCTCAGAATGGACGTTTAAGAATATGGCGCAGATGCGATCGCAGTTGCAGCAGGTCGGTCTTTCCTATGACTGGAATCGCGAAGTTGCCACCTGTGCGCCCGACTACTACCGCTGGACACAGTGGTTATTTTTGCAATTTCTCAAAGCTGACTTGGCGTACCAAAAGGAGGCAACGGTCAACTGGGATCCGATCGATCAGACTGTGTTGGCAAACGAGCAGGTCGATAATGAGGGCAAATCTTGGCGATCGGGGGCAAAGGTAGAAAAGCGAAAATTGCGGCAGTGGTTCCTCAAAATTACCGACTATGCCGAACAGTTACTCCAAGATCTAGACAAATTAACCGATTGGCCCGAGCGCGTCAAAACCATGCAAGCCAACTGGATCGGTAAGTCTGTGGGTGCAGAATTGAGCTTCCCCATTCTCAATAGTGGGAATCAAGAAGCGATCGCGGTCTTTACCACCCGCCCCGATACGGTCTATGGCGTTAGCTATGTGGTGCTTGCCCCAGAGCATCCTTTGGTCAAACAAATTACCACACCAAAGCAAGCCGCTACGGTCGAAGCCTTTGTTGCCGAGGTGGCGAATATTAGTGAAATGGATCGCACTGCCGAAGATAAACCCAAACGTGGTGTACCCACTGGCGCGATCGCGATCGATCCCTTCACAGGCAAACAAATTCCGATTTGGATCGCCGACTATGTGCTGTTTGAGTATGGTACGGGTGCGGTCATGGGAGTCCCCGCCCATGATGTGCGCGACTTTGCCTTTGCCAAACAGTACGATTTGCCGATTCAGTATGTGATCGTTCCTAATGGTACGGCAGCAGGAGAAATTCCCGAATCCCTCTCGCAATCAGCCTACACCGAGGCAGGCGTTATGGTTAACTCAGGGGATTTTGATGGCATCGACTCGCCCACAGCCAAAACCAAAATTATCGAGCTAGCGGAAGCTCAAGGCTGGGGAAAAGGCAGGGTGCAATATCGTTTGCGGGATTGGTTAATCTCAAGGCAGCGATATTGGGGTTGTCCGATTCCCGTGATTCATTGTCCCCACTGCGGCGTTGTGCCCGTGCCCGATCGCGACCTTCCCATAGAACTGCCCCAAAATGTGGAATTTACGGGTCGCGGCGCTTCCCCCTTGGCAAAACTAGAAAGCTGGGTGAATGTGCCCTGTCCCACCTGTGGCACAGCCGCAAAACGCGAAACCGATACGATGGATACCTTCATTGATTCCTCTTGGTATTTCTTGCGGTTTAGCGACGCGCAGAATTCTGACACTGCCTTCGATTTCCAAAAGGTGAACGACTGGTTGCCCGTCGATCAGTATGTCGGTGGTGTGGAGCACGCGATTTTGCATTTGCTCTATTCTCGATTTTTTACCAAGGTGTTACGCGATCGCGGCATTCTCAACTTTGACGAACCGTTCAAACGCTTGTTGACACAGGGCATGGTGCAGGGCTTGACCTACATGAATCCCAATAAGAGCGGTAAGGATAAATGGATTCCTTCCGCTTTGGTCGATCCCAAAGATCCGCGCGACCCCGATACAGGAGAGGCGATCCAAGCTTTTTACACCACCATGTCTAAGTCCAAAGGGAATGGGGTCGCACCGAAACAAGCGATCGCTAAATATGGCGCAGACACCATTCGCATGTTTACGCTGTTCAAAGCACCCCCCGAAAAGGATTTGGAGTGGGATGAAGCCGATGTGGAAGGTCAGTTCCGCTTTGTGAATCGCGTGTGGCGTTTGGTAACAGAATTTGTGGAGAGTCGATCGTCAGGTACTCCTAACAGCAATTCTCCAGATGAAAAAGGCGGCGGAACGCATCCCAACGGGAATCGCGTTCTCCGTAGAGCCATTCACACAGCGATTAAGGAAGTCACGGAAGATTTAACGGGCGATTATCAGCTCAATACCGCGATTTCAGAGTTGATGAAGCTCAGTAATGCGTTGCAAGATAGTAAGGAAAAAAACTCAGCAATCTACGCGGAGGGAATTGAATCGCTCTTGCGTTTGATGGCTCCCTTCGCGCCGCATATTACCGATGAATTGTGGGCGCAGTTGGGTCATTCTGAGTCTATTCATTTGCAACCTTGGCTAGAACCCGATCCTGAAGCATTGGTCGTGGATGAGATTACCTTGGTAATTCAAGTAAATGGAAAGTTGAGAGGGAATATCCAAGTACCTGCTGGTGCTGACAAAGCAGCCCTAGAAGAGTATGCAAGAAATTCTCCCATTGCCCAGAAATATCTAGAAGGGAAGGAAATCAAAAAGGTGATTGCCGTGCCAGGCAAGCTAGTTAATTTTGTCGTGTAGTGTCACAAACTTTAGGGGCAAAGCATTCCCATGTCAAGGGAACTTCAAAATTCACAAATTACTGTGGGATGCTTTGCCCAGAACCTGACAAATATTATGCACTCTTCATGCGATTCAATATTTCATACAAGGTCAAGTCTTGAAATAGTTTCTCTCTCTTCAGTGTAAGCGACTATATACCGCTCAGCCTTACTGAAACTCAGCCAACTCTAGCCATCGTTCAGTTGACGTTTCGATCGCGTGATTTAGCTCCGCTAAACGCTGCGATAGTTGCTGCACTTGACTAAACCCAACGGGCGGGTTGTGATAGATCGTATGTTCGATTTTGGCTTTTTCGGCTTCCATTTCTGGGATGCTTACTTCTAGGGTTTCGAGTTCTCGCTTTTCTTTGAATGAGAGCTTACGGACTTTTTGGGGTGGGGCTTGGGATGCTTGGGGCTCAGGGTTGGGAGTCGGGACTT
The DNA here is from genome assembly GCF_965232925.1 of Tumidithrix helvetica PCC 7403. Taxonomy (NCBI): domain Bacteria; kingdom Bacillati; phylum Cyanobacteriota; class Cyanophyceae; order Pseudanabaenales; family Pseudanabaenaceae; genus Tumidithrix; species Tumidithrix helvetica. The sequence goes on along the minus strand of NZ_CBDDRA010000047.1, from coordinate 2,232 downwards.
CAGATGCGCTCAACCCTTGGACTGTTTTAGGGTTTGGCTCGGAAGTTACCTTTGTTTTCGTTCCGTTAGCTTGGGCAAGCTCTTTACTCATTTCAGTTTCTTCTGCCTTCTTATAGTCTAAATAGACAGAATAATTACCTGGGTATTTGCGCAATCTTCCCTCGACTTCAAAGGCAAAGATAGTATCAACCGTGCGATCGAGAAAATAGCGATCGTGGGAAACTGTAATCACACAACCTTTAAAGTCTTCAAGATAATCTTCTAGAACCGTAAGGGTTTGGACATCCAGATCGTTGGTCGGTTCGTCTAAAATCAGTACATTTGGCTCACTCATCAAGATTCTCAGCAAAAATAATCTTCGCTTTTCACCCCCTGATAATTTGTGAATTGGCGCATATTGCTGATTGCCAGGAAAGAGAAAGCGTTCTAGCATTTGCGAAGCACTGATTTGCATTCCATCGGCAGTTTTAATAAATTCCCCTTCTTCTTTGATATAATCGATCACGCGTTGGTTTTCGTTTGCCGCCTCAAGAAGTTCTTCGGAATGTTGATCGAAATAACCAATCTTAATCGTAGAGCCAATCTCAATCGTACCGCTATCAGGTTTCACTTTCCCGATAATCATATCCATCAGGGTGGATTTTCCCATGCCATTGCCACCGATAATTCCCACACGATCTTCAGGGCTAAAGATGTAAGAGAAGTCTCGAATTAAGGTGCGATCGCCATATCCTTTACTTACATCTGTAAGGTCGATCACTTTTTTCCCAATCCGCCGTCCTGCTGTAGAGATGTCAACCTTTCCGCCACCCGTTTTAAACTCTTGGGCTTGCATGGCATGAACCCGATCGATCCTTGCCTTTTGCTTGGTACTACGGGCTTTAGGTCCACGTTTTAGCCATTCCAGTTCTCGTCGTAACACCCCTTTGTGTTTGCGCTGACTGCTGGCTTCCGATTCCTCTGCCAGTGCTTTTTTCTCTAGGTAATAAGAATAGTTGCCGCTATAGGTAAATAGTTCGCCTCGATCGATTTCTAAAATGCGATTGGTGACGCGATCGAGAAAGTAGCGATCGTGGGTAATCAGGAGCAATGCGCCACGAAAACGATTGAGGTAACTCTGCAACCATTCCACCGACTCGGCATCAAGGTGGTTGGTGGGCTCGTCCATTAGCAACACATCAGGATCGGCTAACAGCGCCGTAGCAAGGGCAATGCGTTTACGATAGCCCCCTGACAAGCTTGCGATCGGGGCATGAAAATCTTGAATTCCTAGTTTTGTCAGGATAATTTTTGCCTGTGTTTCTAATTCCCAAGCGGAGATCGCATCCATACGGTGCATGACTGTGCTTAGGCGATCCATCAATTGCTCGCTATCCACCTGTGATGATTGCTCGTGGGATAGGCGATCGGACAATTCCTCATATTCACTTACCAGTACCATTGCCTCGCCACTATCTGCAAATACCTGTTCGATCACGGTACGACTCTCATCTAGCTCTGGCTGTTGCGGCAAATAGATGATCTTAGCTCCAGAGTTGACTAAAATTTGACCGCTATCAATGTGTTCTAGACCTGCAATCATTTTTAGCAGGGTAGACTTCCCCGAGCCGTTCTTGCCGATTAGCCCTACTTTGTCTGTGCTATCAAGGCTAAAATCAGCATCCTTAAGAACTTCTTTGATGCCAAAATCTTTCTTGACAGATTGCAGGGTAAAAATGCTCATGGGTTCGTTTAAAAAATGTAGTATCTCACTCTAGAGTAAAGGCTTTAATCCCCAAAAGCACAATTTTATGTTTAGGCAATGCCAATCTATGCGATCTTAACCCACATTCCGCTCGTAGTGGAAGTCAAAAACAATTAAGAACCAATGACAGAAAATATATATATTAACCAGGCAACCCCAAATATTAAAGGAGATATCGATGTTTCAAGGGTCGCCATCTATAAAAATGCACGCTCTATTATTACCAATTTCACTTAACTATTTCACTTAACTATTGGAATCGCTCGAGATTTGAGTTCCTTGCATAGCAGGGGCTTTCAACGATGCATGACTTATTGAAAATAGGATGAGGCTCTTTTTGAGAAGCGATCGTTGCTGAATCTTTCTCGGGAGCATCTCAATTAGGCACTGAGCAAATATACTTAGGGGCATAGAAATAACCGTTGAGGTAAGCACAACGATGCTTCAAGACTTGAGCAACATTGTGACGGTTCCATTGAGCACCAGAA
>NZ_CBDDRA010000046.1:0-23957 GCF_965232925.1 Tumidithrix helvetica PCC 7403 | reverse complement strand
ATTTACAGCGATAAAGGCTTCTTTTCTATGCATTTTCTCTTTTAAATTAAGATTTTTCTTTCCTTTCCAAAATACCTCTTCCTTTTTTCTTGATTTTTATTCTCTTTTGGGTTCTCATGAATAATGCAGGCTAGATTTTACTTCTCTTGAGGATTTATCTGCTTGGTTTCGGCAAAACAAAGGGAAGTAACAAACTGTTCTATCTACAACTCGATTCCCTTATTTGGCTTATATTAACTCGTGCGTAGTTCTAAGCCCAAAACTTGGGTGTGTGCGCCACGTGCTTGGGTAACGCCAATCGTGCGCTCGGCTTTATCAATCATGGGACGACGCAGGCTAACCACAATAAACTGGGCAGAGTCTGCCTGTTTGCGAACCATACTGGCAAGGCGTTCGACATTGGAACCATCGAGGAACATATCGACCTCATCAAAGGCATAGAAGGGAGACGGACGATAGCGTTGGAGGGCAAAGATAAAACTGAGCGCTGTCAGCGATTTTTCTCCCCCTGACATGGAGGCGAGATGCTGAACGGGTTTCCCCTTAGGATGGGCGACGAGGTTTAAGCCACCACTGAGCGGTGCAGAAGGATTCTCTAACTGTAAATAGCCATCTCCGTCAGATAGTTCGGCAAAGATATTTTTGAAGTTTTGATTGACTGCCTCAAAGGCTTGCATAAACGATCGCTGCCTCAACGTAGTGAAGTTCTCAATTCTTAGTAAGAGTTCTGTACGTTCTTGATTGAGCGTCTCCAATCGGGCACTGAGTTCGTCAAGGCGAGCCGTCGTACTTTCATACTCCGCGATCGCCATCATATTGACAGGTTCCATGGCTTGCAGTCGTTTTTGCAAACGGCGTTGTTCGAGTTGCAACTGTTCTAGGTTCATTTCTGCGGGAACTTCAGGCAGCGGATCGGGCAATTCCAACTGTTCTAGCTGGAGATTGACCTTGGCGATCTGTTCCGTAAGCTCAGCTTGCTGTTCGATCAGTTTTTGCAGTTGCCATTCCTGTTCCTGCTGGGAAGTGCGATGACTGCTGAGGGCGCGATCGCAGGCATCGCGTTCTTGCTTGGTCGCACCAATCACCTGTTCTAGTCCATCCAATCTAGCTTGGAGCGTGGCAATGATTCCTTCGGCTTGCTTGATATGGGTTTGGGCTTGCGAACTCTCGTTGAGTAAATCGGTTTGCGTGGTACGCAACTCTTGCAAGCGCACTTGGCGTTGAGAGACTTTTTCTAAAGCCAGATGGTTTTGATTTTCATTACTGGCAAGTTGTTGGCGTGCCGTGCGTAGGTCAATCTCAGCCGTGTTTAGGAGTGCTTCTTGTGCTTGCAGTACCTCTTGCGCCTGCTGCCAACGAATATGCGTGCTCGACTGCTCTAATTCAGAAAGCTGGGCTCTTTCCACTTGCAGTTGTGCCTCTAAACCTGCAATGGTTAGCTCCATACTCGCCACCTGCGCCTGTCCGAGTTCGATCGCTGTGCGAGTTTGGTGAATTTGTTCCTGAATCCGATCGCGATCGCGCCCCGTGCGACCAATCTGTTCTTGAATCAGATCGCTCTGAAGCTGGGCTTCGCGGTGGGCATTTCTGGCATTGAGCAATTGCTCTTCGTATTTTGCGATCGTCGTCTGCGACATCCGCGCTTTTTGATTGAGACGACTCAGCATTTGATCGATTTCCATGAGGCGATCGCGCAGTTGTTTCACCTCATTGGATTCTGATGCCTCGGCTGTACCAAAGTGAATGCCATTGCGGCTAGGGGCACTTCCCCCTGTAATTGCCCCTGTGGTTTCCAGCAAATCTCCATCTAGGGTAACCATCCGATGCCTGCCAATATATTGACGGGCTTGCTCTAGATGTCCGTAGACCATCGTATTGCCAAAAATAAAGCCAAAAATATCTTTGTAGCGTTCTTCAAACTCTACGAGGTTAATCGCGTAGTCGATCGCACCGACTCGCTTGGCATCCTCGGCTTTGAGGTTGCGTGCCGCTTGCATCTTATTCAGGGGCAAAAAGGTAGCACGACCCGCACGTTCGAGCTTAAGTAGATTAATTCCCTCGGCGGCGACTTCGTCATTTTCGACGACAAGAAAGCCTAAGCGATTTCCTGCGGCAATTTCCAAAGCGAGTTGGTAGTGTGGTTCGACCCAACCTAGTTGAGCAACCAAGCCAAACACCCCTGATAAGTCGGCTTCGATGATAATCTGTGTCGCCCTTGTGCCTTGGACTTCGCGAGTCGCCTGTGCCTGTGCCTCTAGCTTATCAAGCTGACGATTTTTAATGCGCTGCTCTTGGGTGAGGCGATCGATCGTTTCGCGGCTGGTCTGCAAATCCATCTGGGCGGCTCCCAGAGACATAGACAGGGATTGAATTAACGACTGCGCTCCCTTTGCCTCTGATTGATGCAGGAGTAATTCATCCTCCAGCGATCGCCCCTCAACATTTTGCAGTTCTGCAAGTTCGGTTTCAAAGCCTGTCAGTTGTAAAGACCACTGGCGCAAGGATTCCTTTAGGCGCGTATGTTCTAGGCGTTGCGGATCGATCGTGGCTTGGAGGGTATCAATGGCTTGATACATTTGTCCCTGTTGGCGCATCCAATCAGCAGAAGAAGTAGCGATCGATTGAATTTCGTTGCGATATTGCTGTACGATCGCCGCCTGTTGGTCGCGGGCATGGTTAAGCCCATTCACTTGCGACTCTTGCAGTTGCTTTTGCGTGGCTAAGCCTTCCAGTTCTTGTAGCAGTCGATCGATATCTGCTTGGGTGGTGACAATATGGTTTTGGGTAGCTTGGTAGTTGCCGATCAGATCCTGTTGTTGGCGTTGCAGCGATCGCAACTCGGCATTTTTGGCTGCCAAATTGGTCGATACCGATAAATATTCCTCTTCGCCGAGGGTATGCACCTTGGCACTAAGTTCGTTGAGCTGTACGGTGGCAAGCTCGATCGTCTGGACTAACTCGGTTAAGTTGATTTTTAGCTGTGCGGCTTTTTCATGACTGTTGGTCAGCTCGATTTCTTTTAACGATTTTTGATAGAGCAAAGCACGGTGCTGCAACACCACTTCCGACCGCTCCATCTTTTCTAGTTCTAGCCGCAGTGCCTGATATTTTTCTGCCTTGGCGCGATCGCCTTTGAGTTTTTCTTTGGTACTAATTAGCTCTTGCTCGACAATGCGAAACCGATCTTCTTGCGCCTTTACATCATCTAACTTGTCTTTAGCAGAGGCGATTTTGCGATCGAACTCTCCAACGCCCGCTAACTCGTCAATAATTTCGCGGCGATCGCGGGAGTTCATGGAAATAATACTGGTGACGTCTCCTTGCAGGACGACGTTATAGCCCTCAGGATAGATCCGCAGTTTGGCAAGTTGTTCGTGCAGCTCACCGAGGGTACAGGGCGTACCATTGACATAATAGGTTGAGGTATAGGTTCCTTGGCTCGTTACCCGTAATTTCCTTGTAACTGTCCATTCTTGAGGATTTGCAAGAGTCTGAATTTGCCCGTCAATTGCTTCTGAAGCTTCGGGTTGCGTACTATTGCCTAGGCTAGTGTCTGGGCTAGGATCTAAGCCACTGTCGAAATTGGTAGCGGAGACAGTTTCTGAACTAGCGGCTAACTGGGCGCTTTCTTCTTCTAGATCGAAGGTGACAGTTACATAGGCTTCGACCGTCCGACCTTTTTGACTATGTGCCTGATTGACCAGATCGGGTAAGCGTTCGGCTCGCATACCTTTAGAACTCGATAGACCTAAAGCAAACAGCAAGGCGTCTAATATATTAGACTTGCCCGAACCATTCGGCCCTGAAACTACCGTAAATCCCGGCAGCATGGGAATTGCGGTTGTAGAACCAAAGGATTTAAAGCGGGACAATTCTATGTGTTTGATGTACATAGCCAACAGGGGATCGCTAATGGGGACGGCAAGATGCCTGGTAAGGATAGCACTTCAAAGGGTGATATCTAAGATGGCAATAAATTACCATGCAATTTCAAAATCTTGTAGTAAACGGCAAAGATTTTTGTGCCCCAAGGATATTGCTGACGTAATACGGTATCGAGACACTTGGTTACGGATTTTGTTACGGCAACAGCAACTCATGGCGATCGGTGTATCTTGCTATTCATTGGCTGGCAACCATACATTGAATCTTAAATTTAAATGGTAGAATCTCTCACAAGCACTCAGGCTCGGTTAATAGTTACTATTTGGATTGACAAATTCTATTTGTATCAAAAGTAACCTCTGTATTAAAAGCATCTACGTCAGCAGGTTAATCGTACTTCTTTATATACAAACCCTTGAGTTCTCGTAATTGCTCCGTTTCGAGAATCATCAACCTCTCACCTCAGTTATGGCATCTACATCACCTTATCGATTGTCATCTGAAGATACATCTATCATTGATGTAGTCGCAGAAAGTGATGACCTAATCTCTAAGCCTAATCACCCTGATTCTGCATCGCCCCTCTCGGCTCACTCTGGGGCATTAACGACCACAAAGGGAAATTTTGCTTCGATGCTGGCTCCTTTAACCCAAGAGACTTTTAAGCAAGTCGTCTCAGAGGTCGAGAAAAAGCTAGAGGTAGTCAATCAAACCCTCGGTATGTTAAATACCGATTTTGATGTCATTCTTGACGAGATGTTACAGGCAATTCGCCTCAAGATTGGTGAATTGCTCTCTGCCGATCGCACCACGATTTTTTTACTAGATGCCGATCGCAACCAGTTATGGACGAATGTACCTGGTGAAAACGGTCGAAATGTTGAAATTCGGATCTCGACGGAGCCGACCAGCATTGCGGGAGAAGTTGCTACCTTTAAAGAGCTTGTAAATATTCCCTTCGACTTTTTTAGCGATCCGCGCTCTGCCCAAGCCAAAAAGCAATTTGAACGGACTGGCTATCGCACCTACACCATGTTGGCGATGCCCCTGCTCAATGGCAATGGCGATCTAGTTGCCGTCGTACAGCTAATTAATAAACTACTGGTAAGCGATCCCTACGATCCTGCCATACCTTTGGAAGATCGCGTCGATCGCGTCGGGTTTACGGAAGCCGATCGAGCATTATTTGCTCAGTTTGCCCCTTCCATGCGGCTGATTTTAGAAAGTTCTCAGGCATTTTATTCCGCTGCTCAAAAGCAACGTGCGGCTGAAGCGTTGATGAAAGCTGCCTTGTCTTTAGGTCAAAGTTTAGACCTCGAAGAAACCTTGAAAAAGGTAATGGATGAAGCCAAACTATTGATGAATGCCGATCGCAGTACGCTTTGGCTGATCGATCGCGATCGTAACGATCTCTGGACGCAAATTACGAATGCAGATGGCTCTACGAGAGAGTTGCGCGTACCGATGGGGGTCGGCTTTGCTGGGCGTGTGGCAGTATCAGGGGAAGTTTTAAATATTCCCTTCGATCTGTACGAGCATCCCGACGCGGACAATTCTAAAAAATTCGATCAACTCAACCACTACCGCACCTGTAGCCTGTTGTGTATGCCTGTATTTAACTCCAATAAAGAATTAATTGGCGTGACGCAACTGGTTAACAAGCGGCAGCGGGGCGAGTTTCCCGATTACGATGCCACAACTTGGCCGGCAGCACCTGAATGCTTTAAAGCCAGCTTTAACAGTGGTGATGAAGAATTTATGAAGGTGTTTAACATCCAAGCAGGTGTGGCGCTAGAAAATGCCAAATTGTTCGCCAAGGTCAAGCAAGAGCAGCAAATGCAAAAGGACATCTTGCGCAGTCTTTCTGATGGCGTGTTGTCCACGGACAATAAAGGTACGATTGTCGCTGCCAACGAACGAGCCTATGAGTTACTCGGCTGCACAAATGTACATAATCCCGTCCGTTTAGAAGGTCGCTCTATCTACGATCTGATCAATATCGAAAAGGCAAATTTTGCCAAGTGGTTTGATGCCAGTCTTCAAGGCACAGATGAGAAAAGTCGCAAGCAGTACTATCCCGATCAAACGCTAAAATCTGGCACGGACGAGCAACGCAGTATTAACCTTTCGATCAATACCATGTCCGAAGCGGATGATGGTACGGGAGTGCGTGGTGCGCTGGTGGTGATGGAAGACATCAGCCAAGAAAAACGGCTCAAAAGTACGATGTATCGCTACATGACGCAAGAACTTGCCGAACAACTCTTGCAAGCAGGGGATGCCAAGATGGGCGGCGATCGCAAGGAAGTTTCTGTCCTGTTCTCAGACATTCGCAGTTATACATCCATCACGGAAAAGTTAGCCGCCGAAGAGGTGGTACAGATGCTCAACGAATATTTTGAGACGATGGTGGAGGCGGTCTTTAACTATAAAGGTACGTTAGACAAATACATTGGCGATGCGATTATGGCCGTGTTCGGGTCGCCCCTCCCGATTCACGACCATGCTTGGATGGCGGTGCAAACTGCGATCGATATGCGAAAACGCTTGATCGACTTTAACGCCCGTCGCCTTGCTCATCTCACCAATGCTTCTCAAGAAGAGATCAAGGAAGCCCTAAAAGACGTTAATGTCAATCGCCTCGCCGATCTGACAAATCTTTCTCTGTCAGAGATAGATATGGCTGTGATTAGAATTGGAATTGGAATTAATTCCGATAGTGTCATTAGTGGCAATATTGGTTCCACCCGTCGCATGGAATTTACGGCGATCGGTGATGGTGTTAACCTTGGTTCGCGCCTTGAGGGAGCGAGTAAGCAATATGGTACGGATGTGATTATTAGCGAAAGCACCTACAAATTATGCGGAGATCGCATTCGGGTCAGAGAGCTTGATTGCATTCGCGTCAAGGGAAAACACGAACCGATTGGCGTGTATGAGTTAGTCGGCTTGGCTTCCGATCCGCTAGACCCCACCAAAGAAACAATCATCGAACTCTATCACAAAGGTAGAGAACATTATCTAAATCGCAAGTTTGCCTTGGCAACAGGCGAGTTTGCCCAAGTACTAGAACTCGATCCCAGTAACAAAGCTGCTAATTTGCATCTCAGTCGCTGCCAACACTTCCTGCAAAGCGCTCCGCCTATTGACTGGGATGGGGTTTGGACTTTAACGGAGAAGTAGTATAGGGATCTCTGACATTGCTTTCCTACTAGATTAACTAAACTTGCAATTTCGCAATCCATCCAATATTTAAGATGACTTCTCTACCTCTAAAATTCCGTTCGTTCCCATCCTCTCCATCCAAGCAAGCCGATCGCTTAATTGTTGCCCTGCATGGTTGGGGTGCTAATGCCGATGACTTGGTTTCGCTGGCTCCGATGTTGCAGTTAGAGAACTATCAGTTTATCTTTCCCGAAGCTCCCTTCGATCATCCGAATGTCCCCGATGGCAAGATGTGGTATGACCTACAAGACTACGAAGCTAAAGCAGGTTTACCAGAGAGTCAAACCCTCTTGACGGAATTCTTACAAGCGATTCCCGATCGCATGGGCATTCCCCCCGCCAACACAATTCTCATGGGCTTCTCGCAGGGTGGCGCGATGACCTTAGACATTGGTTCGCGATTCCCTTTAGCAGGGTTGGTGTGCTTGAGTGGTTATCTACATGGAGAACTCAGTACCAGTAAGATCCCCCCTGTGATGATTGCCCACGGAGTGCAGGATTATGTTGTCCCCATTACTGCTGCAAGGTCTACCCGCGATCGCCTATTAGCATTGGGGGCAAAAGTCGATTATCAGGAATACGACATGGGTCATGAAATCAGACCACAGGTTCTTGAACGCATCCACAAATTTGTACTAGGTTTGAAAGAGAATGCTTAAAAGAGAATTCTTGAAGATAAATGTTCAAACAATGGCAGACTTTTCAAGCAGCATTGATTTTTTATAGCTGTATCCCTTTACATCCAAGTGGAAACTTAGATTTTCGTGGAATTGCAGTCTATGCACCAGTCGTGGGGATTATGATTGGTTTGTTGCTCGGTGCGATCGATTGGGGCTTAGGGTGGCTTGTGGGAACACATTCCCTCTTAAGAGCGGGACTCGTCACCTTTGCGGGTGTACTACTTACTGGCGGTCTACACCTTGATGGCGCAATGGATACAGCCGATGGATTAGCCGTCACCGATAGGTCGCGTCGCCTCGCTGTGATGGTGGATAGTACGACAGGGGCTTATGGCGCGATCGCGGCGATCGCCATTCTTCTTTTAAAGGTCTTGGCGATCGCGGAACTTAGCGATTACCGTCTTTGGATTCTGATCTCCATATCCGCATGGGGGCGTTGGGGACAACTGAGAGCGATCGCGGCTTATCCCTATCTCAAGCCTGAGGGCAAAGGGAAGTTCCATCGAGATAGCATTCAAGCTTGGCAGGTGTGGCTGCTGGGAATCCTCCTAACCCTAGCTAGCCTTGGCATAGGAGGAATATTTGTATTTGGCTTTGGCGTGAAACCGATGCTTTCTATCCTCAAGATTACTGGCATCTGTTTTAGTTTCGCATGGCTGGTGGGTACATGGTTCAATCGGCAATTTGGCGGACATACGGGTGACACCTACGGTGCAACGGTGGAGTGGGCAGAAACTTTTAGTCTTTGTGCGATCGCCTTGACTCAATTTATTTAACTGAATTTTATGGTAAATCCCTAAGAGATCGCTTCCTTGCAAAAGCTGGGGTTGTTGCCCAGCAAGGAATGCCAAAATACTACTTTGCTGGAGGAATTTGATCGAGACTTGATTGTCCCGGAACGAGTTTATCGATAATCGATTGGGTGGGTAGAGGCGCATTAAAGCTGCGTAAAAAGCGACTATTCATAGAGCGACCCTTCCATTCTTGCAGATTTAAGCGATACACCACTGGCGGGGTCTTAGAGTTCGGTTTGACAATTATTTCCTCACCCGTGGATAGAACGATCTCTTGCGACGAGTTGGCTAACCGCACCACCACCGTTCCTTCCCAAGAAAAGAAGCGGACACCCTGATTGATGTCTTTAGGGATTTCCACATAGGCAGTCGTGCCGCGAATGGCTGCTGTTGCCACGGAAGTAGAAATTTCTGTGGGCACTTTTAACCCTGGCTGTACCCATGTAATCATCTCACCAGATACGAGATGGAGGCGATTTTGGGGTTGAATCTCCAAAATAGAATCCCCACCAATTCGGAAGGCAACACCATTATTAAAATCAACTTGAGTTCTTCCCTTACCTTGGGTGCGGATGGTGTCAGCCACATTTAGTCCAGATCCTACTTCAGCAGCGATTTCTTTGGGGCTTTGCTTGGGGTGAACAAATACAGGCTTTTCCTCGACTAGGGACACCTTGGCGATCGCTTCTTCCTTCGCTACGGTAGGTGTAGGTGTGGAACTAGCTGTAGGAGGGCTAGACACGGTAGCAGTAGGTTGAGTATCGCAGCCGATCAGCGCGATCGCCATGGCAACCATTAACCAAGAACGTTTCATTACATTACCTCAACGAGAATCTAGACTATGCTGGAAATACCTGTTGGCATACCTACAATGTACCATCAGTTTATTTTCTCTTAAGTTGCCTTGACGGTGAACCAAAATGGCAAAACCAAAATCTCGATATGTTTGTCAGCAGTGTGGCGCTGATTTCCCGCAGGGGTATGGGCGTTGCCCCGACTGTGGCAGTTGGGGAACCCTGCAAGAGCAAATCGTGGCTAGTGCCGCACCGATGGGGGCAGCGATCGCCAAATTACCCAGTCATAAGTCATCGAGTGCGCCAACGCCTCGACAAGCCTTAACCTTGGCTCAGATTGGTGATGACCATCAAACCCGACTGCCCTCAGGCTACGAAGAGTTAGATCGGGTGTTGGGCGGGGGCATCGTGCCGGGGTCGCTCGTCCTGATTGGTGGCGAGCCGGGAATTGGTAAAAGTACGCTGCTGTTGGGGGTCGCACAACAGTTGATGACTCGCTATCCCACCCTGTATGTCTGCGCTGAAGAGTCTGCCCAACAGGTGAAACTGCGATCGCAACGGCTTGGTTTAAACGATGAGAATTCTCAAAATCTCTACTTGATGCCAGAGACCGACCTAGAGACGATCTTACAAGAGTTACATTCGCTGCGTCCGCCTGTGGCGGTGATTGATAGTATTCAAGCGCTATATTTTGCCAATCTCAATGCTGCTCCCGGCTCGGTGTCGCAGGTAAGGGAATGTACCTCAGCACTGATGCGCGTAGCAAAACGCGAGAATATCACCCTCTTTATTGTGGGGCATGTCACCAAGGATGGCGCGATCGCGGGGCCAAAAGTGTTGGAACATCTGGTCGATACGGTTTTGTACTTTGAAGGCGATCGCTTTGCCACCCATCGACTCCTGCGTTCGGTCAAAAATCGGTTTGGGGCGACTCAAGAGATTGGAGTTTTTGAGATGGTGGAACGCGGCCTATTGGAAGTTACGAATCCCTCGGAATTGTTTTTGGGCAATCGCGATCAGCCTGCTCCCGGTACTGCCACGATTGTTGCCTGCGAAGGCACGCGCCCCCTCGTGGTGGAACTACAGGCATTGGTCAGCCCTACCAGTTATAGTTCGCCGCGCCGCACGACCACAGGCATTGAAACCAATCGCTTTCTGCAAATTCTGGCGGTATTAGAGAAACGCATCGGCATTCCCCTATCGAAACTGGATGCCTATGTTGCCTCGGCGGGAGGGTTAAATGTGGGAGAACCCGCAGTGGATTTGGGTGTTGCGATCGCAGTCGCAGCCAGTTTTCGCGATCGGGTGGTTGACCCGCGCACCGTGCTGATTGGGGAAGTGGGTTTGGGCGGACAAATTCGCCCCGTCTCGCAGTTGGATTTACGCCTCAAAGAAGCCGCAAAATTGGGGTTTAAACGCGCAATTATTCCTACGACGCAGGTGCTGCAAGACTATGGCTTGGAGCTCGTGCAGGTTACGAAAGTGCTCGATGCGATCGTGGCGGCTTTACCGCGCACGCAATTCTCCCCAAGTGAGACAGAAGTTTCTGAGGATCCTTAAGTTTTTTCGGAACTATCCTTACTATCCACAGCATTGGATAGAGCAACATTGGGGATGAAATTTTGGAGCTGCATGGGTGGGCGCACGTAATCCATTTCATGCTGTCGAGGTGGAAGTTCTATCGGCATGTTTTTGAGTTCCTCGTAGGGAACTTGACTCAATAGATGCGAAATACAGTTGATATGAGCCCGTCGCTTATCGTCAGAGTTGACGACATACCAAGGTGACTGCTTGATATCCGTGGCATTAAACATATCATCCTTCGCTTTAGAGTATTCAACCCACTTGGCTCTCGCTTCTAAGTCCATTGGGCTGATCTTCCAGCGTTTTAGAGGATTCTTAATCCGTTCTTGAAATCGCTTTTCTTGTTCGTCATCGCTAACTGAGAACCAATACTTAATCAGGAGGATTCCAGCCCGTTGTAACATGCATTCAAATTCAGGACAGGAACGCAGAAACTCGACATATTCCTCATGGGTGCAAAAGCCCATCACCCGTTCCACGCCAGCACGGTTATACCAACTGCGATCGAACAACACGATCTCACCCCCAGCGGGTAAATGTGCGGCATAGCGTTGAAAATACCACTGGGTTTTCTCGCGATCGCTAGGGGTTCCCAATGCCACAACTCGGCAAACACGAGGATTCAGACATTCGGTAATCCTTTTGATCGTGCCACCTTTTCCGGCTGCGTCCCTTCCCTCAAACAACACCACGACTTTGAGTTTCTTATACTTTACCCATTCTTGGAGTTTGACCAGTTCGATATGTAGTCGATTGAGTTCTTTTTCATAAACTCCCTTGGGTAGTTTCTCTAGTAAATCTCCAGACTTATGCGCCTTTTTTCCAGCTTTTTGGACTTTTGCTGGTGGCATCACGAGATGGTCTTGAGCAGTTTTGTGGTTATGATTGCCATCTTTATCTTTTTTCGCCATAATTTCTTTCCAGTTTTTTATGGGTACTGTTTGAAGTTATAACCTTTTCTCAAAAGATCCAAGAAATGTTTTTAAACGTACTTATTTTGAGTGTATTTACAATAATTCATAGTCATTATGAATATGAATTATGCGATCCTACATGATAAACGAGAGATTCTTTTTTCTCTATAGAATCGTAGGGCAATTCATGAATTGCCCCTACACACAAATGATTAAGGATGGCAATATGCGATGAGTTGTAAATAATTCGCTGCGCTCTTGGGTGGTGAGGCATTCATTTTGTTTTTCCCTCAAGGAGTTTTCAGTCGATCGCCAGAATATGAAAGTGGGAATCCTATGTTGCTATTGATTATCAGCGGTATTGTGCTTTTCTTGAGTTGTTGGATCTTGATTCCTGCGCCCATCTTCTCGCTGATGCCGCTTTCTGTTGGAGCGCCAGAAATTAGTCCCCTCCTCGCTGGCTTGAATGCCCCGATCGCACTGCTAGCACTATGGCAATCGACCCAGCTTTTTCACAGGAATGCGAAGAAACGCCAACCGAAATCCCCCCAAAAGTTACGGCGATACTGCATTGCCCTCGCCTTTAGTACTATGGGGTTGATTCTCAGCCTCTTTCCCCTGAGCCAGTTGCCCAGCACGATCCAAGCGGCTGAGTCAGCGATCGCTCAGGCGATCGGGAGCAATTATCTGGCACAGATTCCCGATCGCAGGCAGTCACAAATGCGATCTCAACCCTTTAGCTTTCTGGATTTCTTACAGGGCATTCCATCCCCACCGATTCGATTTACCGCAGGAATTCAATTCGCCGATCCCGATCGCATTCCCCTCACACTAAATATTTACCGTCCATCTCAAACGGGAATTTATCCTGCGATTGTGGTCGTGCATGGGGGTGGTTGGCAGGGAGGCAGTGTCGCCGATCATGCCAAATTTAGTCGCTACATGGCAGCAAAGGGCTATGTGGTGTGGTCTATTTCCTATCGCCTTGCACCTCGCTATACATTCCCCACCCAGCTCGAGGATGTGCAAATGGCTTTGAAGTTTATTCAGCAACATGGGCGCGAGTATGAGACCGATCTGGGGAGGATTGCCTTAATCGGGCGATCGGCGGGGGCGCATCTAGCGATGTTGGCAGCCTATAGTCCCGATCCTCCGTCTATGCCCATTCGAGCTGTGGTGAACTACTACGGGCCTGTGGATTTACTCGCAGGTTACTACGATCTACCTTCTCCCGATCCAATTGATAGCCGCACTATGCTGAAGACCTTTCTGGGGGGAACTCCCGAACAATTTGGCGATCGCTATCGGTTGGCCTCGCCGATTAATTTAGCGAATCGTCCCATGCCACCATCGCTTTTGATCTATGGTGGCAAAGATCGGATTGTGATGGCAAAATTTGGACATGAGATGTCAAGACGCTTGCAAGTGGCTGGCACGCAGGCTGCTTTTCTTGAAATTCCTTGGGCAGATCATGCGTTTGATGAGGTTTTTCAAGGACTCAGCAATCAATTTGCGCTTTACTATACCGAGCGCTTTCTCGCTTGGGCTTTGCGTTGAAACATCATATAGCAATCCTATTTGATACAGGAGAGATTCTTGTTTCTGGGTAGACTTGTAGGGGCAGTTCATGAATTGTCCCTACGCACTCATTTAGGATTGCTATAGAATTTCTTAGGAGCAGCGATCGCATGACGATTCTTTCTGAAACTTGGCAACATGGCTTTCTCACCACCAATCACCTTCGCCTGCACTATGTCACGCAGGGGGAAGGTGAGCTAATGCTAATGCTGCATGGCTTTCCTGAATTTTGGTATTCGTGGCGACATCAAATTCCTGAATTTGCCAAGGATTACAAAGTTGTAGCGATCGACCTGCGGGGATATAACGAAAGCGATAAACCTATTGCCCTTGAAGCCTATACGATCGCCGAGTTTATCCTAGATGTTAAGGGAATCATAGAAGCACTTGGCTACGATCGCTGTACGCTGGTATCCCATGATTGGGGTGGCACGATCGCATGGCACTTCGCCTATGCCTATCCCCAGATGTTAGATAAACTCATCGTTATGAATCTTCCTCATCCTTCTAAATTTGCCGAGGGCTTACGCACCCTACCTCAGCTCTTGCGAAGCTGGTATATCTTTTTGTTCCAACTCCCTTGGTTGCCAGAATTCCTGTTGCGGTGGAACAATTGCGAGGCAATTGGGAAAGCATTCTCAGAGGCAGCGATCGATAAAACCGCTTTTTCTCAAACCGATCTCCAGATCTATCGGGAAGCGGCTGCTAAACCCGGCGCACTTACAGCTATGTTGAACTACTACCGCAATGTGCGATCGGCGCTGCCATCGAAGCCATGGGATGTATTAGAGATTCCCACCTTGATGATTTGGGGTGAAAATGATGTTGCTCTTGGGAAGGAACTCACCTATGGAACGGAAGCCTACGTTCGCAACCTCACCCTTCGCTATATTCCCCATTGCAGTCATTGGGTGCAGCAAGAACAGCCTCAACTGGTGAATCAGTATATGCGCGAATTTTTGTCGCCATCAAACTGAGGAAGGAGTTGCCAGCTTTAGCCCGATGATTCCAAGGATAATCATGGCAATGCAGACAAGACGAGTAAATTCACGGGATTCACCAAAGAGAATAATTCCCGCGATCGCCGTGCCCACCGTGCCAATTCCCGTCCAAATCGCATAGCCCGTCCCGATTGGCAGGGTTCTTAAGGCTTGGGCTAAAAACAGAAAACTGACGATCAGTGCCGCGATCGTGCCAATACTGGGTAGAAGTTTGGAAAATCCATCGGTGTATTTGAGGCCTGTTGCCCATACAATTTCTAGCGCACCAGCCAAAATCAGGTAAAACCAATCCATGAAAGTTTTTCTAATGTTTATCTTTGCTCAATAGCATAAGCGCAGATCCTGTAAATTTATGGTTAGTCCAAAAAAAGGCGCAGCGTTTAAAGCGACTTTCAATGCCTCAATTGTTTTCTCCGAATTATCCTTTGTACCTGCATGAAAACTCTTTATCAAACTAAGTTCCTGAAAACAATTGCACTGATGGCTTTTTTGTCGATCGCTCTGCCAAGCCAGTTGCTAAGCGCGCAAGACATCCCTATTTACGATCCGCCGCCGCCAACAGACAACACCATACGAAATTCTCCTCCAACAATCCGTAGGATACTGAGGTCTCCCATTCCTGCACCCTTGCCAACAGAAGCCAAAACACAGGGTAGTAAATGTTCTGCAGTTGCCCCTAACGTATTGTCTCCCGATCTCGACAAGCGCATTTTGACAACGATTGCCTATCCAACGTTTCTGTTTTTTGTGCCCACGACATCGGCGCGTCAGGTAGAGTTTGCGCTCAAAGATAGTAAGAAACAGCCGATTTATCGTCGCATATTTACGCTATCCAAACAGTCGGGGATTGTGCGAGTGGTGTTACCTACGGGCAGCATTAGCAAGCTTGATGTAGGGCATTCCTATCATTGGGAATTTAATCTAATCTGCGATCCAGATGTTCGCAAGCATGATGATTCTGTGGTAGGCGAGTTACAAAGAGTGGCTCCATCAGATGAATCCAAGTCCGCTGTATCACAGGTGTCTCTGTGGGAGCGCTATCGGTCAATTGAGTACGATGGCTTGGTGGTGTTGGATGCGATGCGAAGAGCGAATCCTACGGATCGAAGACTACAGACAGAATGGGAGTCATGGCTAGAGCGTCATAAACTTGGAGGGTTGAAACAGTTGCCAGCGATCGAACTGAAGTGACGGAGCGATCGCTTGTGTATGCGCGGCAGCCTACACCAGAGTGGAGATTGCAGCTCGGAATTAATTTAATGCTGAAAATTTTGGTTCGCAGCCCCTGTAAATCCTGTAAATTTATAGTTAGGCGATTTGCAAAAAAATCTATACCAAAAACTGTTGGGGCAATCCCCCGTGGTTGCCCTAACTCCCAAGGGGTAGGCACTTGGGAGACTGACCCTACTACAAAAGGCTTCGCTGAATTATCCCTTGTAGGTGCATGAAAACTCTTTACCAGACTAAGTTACTCAACACGATCGCGTTAATGGCTTTTTTGTGGTTGGCTCTGCCAAACCAGTTGCTAAGAGCGCAAGACATCCCTGTTTACGATCCGCCACCGCCAACAGATCCGACGATACGAGGTGGCAGTTGTTCTTCAGTTGTCCCGAATGTGTTGTCTCCTACACTGGACAAACGCATCTTGACCACAAGCGCTTATCCCGTATTGCTGTTTTTCGTACCGACCACATCGGCAAGTCAGGCAGAGTTTGTCCTGAAAGATAGTAACAAGGAGACGATCTATCGCCGTACCTACAATCTAGCTGGAAAGTCGGGAATTTTACGCGTAACGTTACCCACGAATGGCAGCATTAACGAACTTGCCGTAGGGCAGTCCTATCGGTGGGAATTTAGCATCATTTGCGAACCACCTAACCCCGAATCAGGTAAACGCGAACATGATGACTTTGTGGTAGGCAAGCTGCAAAGAGTATCGTCCAATCAGTGTCAAACTCCAACTTCAATATCGCAGGTATCTCTATGGGAACGCTATCGCGCACTTGAGTACGATGGTTTGGCGATCTTGGATGCGATGCGACGAGCGAACCCCACAGAAAAAAGACTACAGGCGGAATGGGAGTCATGGCTAGAGCGTCACAATCTTGGAGATTTGAAGGAGTTGCCAGCGATCGAACTGAAGTAAGTCGCTAAGAGGTTAAAATCTCCAATTTTTTTTAGGCGATCGCACGGGATTTGCCAGTTCGCAAAAAGTCGGGGATCTGGGCATTCTCGACGAGCTTGAAAAATTTGCCCCGCGATCGCTTTCGGTTGGACACAAAGATAAACCTATTATGTAGGTTAAATAACTGCTATAGTAGGTAGATATACTTGCGCTCAAAACCATGCTGAAAGAACTTTTTGGAGGTAAAGCACCCGAACAAGTTTTGCTATATCTGGCAAATTATGATGAAGGGTATGGGAAAGCGATCGCCGATACCTATGGCATCGCTTTGAGTACGGTGCAAAAACAATTGCAAAAGTTTGAAAACTCAGGACTGTTAGTGAGTCGTTCGGTTGGGAAAACCCGCATCTATACATGGAATCCGCGATCGCCTTTTGTGGAACAGATCAAAATGCTGTTAGCCCAGCGCCTCAAATTGACCCCAGAAGCAGAAATAAAAGCATATTACCGCCAACGCCGTCGTCCTCGCAGAGCAGATAAACCCCTTGTCAATCCACAAAGACTTAACCCTAGCTGAGCTTGCAGCAATTGTGTCCGATGCGATCGCCAAAATCTAGATCAAGCGGTAATGGTCGCCAAACGGCATCCAATTGATTTTAAGAAAGTAAAGTTATGGTCAAAAAAAGAAGAGAACATTAGCAAATATCAAGAATTCATAGGTCGGCTTAAAATTTCAGTAAACTCAGATGAGTAATGCCGAAGTTGAGATCCCCGACTTTTTTGGCGAACTTGCAAGCCCCTTTTGACAGCTAAGAAAAAGTCGGGGATCTGCGTGCTTAGAAATGTGGGAAAATTTTTTATTAGAAATACCCAAATGTGAAGGAGCGAATGGGATGCTGCTGAAGGCAAGTTTGTCTCTGAGTCGGGTGGGATTAATTTTAATCTTGGGAGCGATCGCAGTTCCCTTATTGATCGCTGTGCCGAGTTTTAGCCAAACAACCCCTGCTATAACCCCAGAGCAGAGCGCAGCCTTGAAAGAAGCATTGGAACTCAATGAAAAAGCGGTTGTACTCTTTAAGCAGGGGAACTACCCCGCCGCCGAACCCCTTCTTAAACGCGCCCTTGCAATTCGAGAAAAGATCCTAGGAGTCGATGATCATTCCGCTGTCACCACCAGCCTCAACAATCTTGCAGAGTTTTATCGCGCCCTAAGGAACTACCCTGCTGCTGAACCCTTCTATAAACGCGTCCTCGCAAACCGAGAAAAGTTCCTAGGAGCCGATCATCCCGACATCGCCTTTAACCTTAACAATCTCGCAAGGTTGTATCGCGCCCAAAGAAACTACCCTGCTGCTGAATCCCTCCATAAACGATCCCTCGCAATCCGAGAAAAAGCTTTAGGAGCGGATCATCCACTTGTCGGCGTCAGCCTCAACAATCTCGCAGAGTTGTATCAAGACCAAGGGATCTACCCTGCCGCCGAATCCCTCTATAAACGCTCCCTTTCGATCTGGGAAAAGGCTCTAGGAGCCAATCATCCCGATGTCGCCCTAAGCCTCAACAATCTCGCAGAGTTGTATCAAGACCAAGGGAACTACTCCGCCGCTGAACCCCTCTATAAACGCTCCCTTGCGATCCGAGAAAAAGCGCTCGGAGCCGACCATCCCGATGTCGCCACCAGCCTCAACAATCTCGCAAATTTGTATAGCGCCCAAGGGAATTACTCTGTCGCCGAACCCCTCTATAAACGCGCTCTTATGATCGACGAAAAAGCCTTAGGAGTCAATCATCCCGATGTCGCATCCGATCTCAACAATCTCGCAAGGTTATATCGCGCACAAGGAAATTACTCTGTTGCCGAACCCCTCATTAAACGTGCCCTCTCGATCTGGGAAAAAGCCCTAGGAGTCAATCATCCCGATATCGCCTTTGGTCTCAATAATCTCGCAAATTTGTATAGCGCCCAAGGGAATTCCTCTGTCGCCGAACCCCTCTTTAAACGCGCACTCGCGATCCACGAAAAAGTCTTTGGAGACGATCATCCTTATATTGCCAAGAGCCTCTACAATCTTGCAGTGTTGTACCAGTCACAAGGGAATGTAGATCGCGCCATTACATTCCGCCAAAAGGGACTCGACGTTGAAGAACATAACTTAAAACTCAATCTGGCATCTGGCACAGAAACCCAAAAACAGGCTTATATGCAGACTGTTTCATCGCAAACAAATTATACAATCTCCCTCCACGTCCAAGCCGCACCCACAAATCCCGCTGCCATTCGCCTAGCCCTAACCGCGATTTTGCAACGTAAAGGTCGCCTGCTCGATATCTTATCGACAAACCTCCAAACCCTGCGCCAACGACTTACCCCCGACATCCAACCGCAATTTGACCAATGGCTAGCGCTCAAGAGCCAACTCGCTAACTTCGCCCTCAAAAACACCCCGATCGACAAATATCGTCCCCTCCAACAACAAGCCGAAGAACTAGAGTCCAGCCTCAACCGTCGCAGTACAGAACTGCAAGCCATTACTGAAACCGTTACCCTAGAGGCAGTCCAAGAACAAATCCCATCCGATTCCATTCTGATTGAATTCTTTCGCTATAGCCCTTTCAACCCTAAAGCTGGCTTGGATAAAGACAAATGGGGTAAACCTCGCTACGTTGCCTATATCCTTCATCCCCAAGGCGAACCCAAATGGGTAGACCTCGGCGAAGCCGAACCTTTAGAAAAATCGATTCAAATCTTTCGTCAAGCCATCGGTCGCAACCCCACCAATCCCGATCGCGACTCCGATCCGCAGTTAACCATTGCTCAGGTCAAGCAAACCGCCCGCGAACTCGACCAAAAGCTGATGCAACCAATTCGCCCCCTATTGGGCAACGCCAAGCAACTGCTGATTTCTCCCGATAGCCAACTCAATTTGATTCCTTTTGCCGCCCTCGTGGACGAGCAAAACCGCTTCCTGCTCGAAACCTACGACATCACCTATCTCTCGTCTGGTCGGGACTTGCTACACCTCAAACGCACGGGAATCACCCTGCAACAACCCGTTCTGTTTTCTGACCCCGACTATGGCAAACCCTCTGACAAATTAATTGCCAGCATCGGTCGCAACCCCTGCGAAGCCAAAATTGCCTCTAGAGGTTCTGACCCATCGGTTGTCCTAGCCAGTAAGATCTTCTGCGCCCTCCCCAATGTCGCCGCCGAGACCAGTGCGATTCAGACCCTGTTACCAAAGGCGCAGTTACTCAGCCAAGCCCAAGCCACTAAAACTGCTGCCAAGCAACTTCGCAGTCCCAGCATTCTCCACTTTGCCACCCACGGCTTCTTTCTTGCCGATCCGCCCAATGTCGATCCCGATGCCCCAATCCGCCAAAATCCGCTTTCTCTCTCGGCACTAGTTCTCGCCAACTTTAACCAGCGTCAAGTTTGCGGCGACGACCCCAATTGCAATGGCTTACTCACAGCCCAGGATGTCACCACGATCGACCTACGCGGTACTAAACTCGTATTTCTCTCGGCTTGCGAGACGGGGCTGGGCAAAGTCACCAGTGGCGAAGGCGTTTACGGCTTGCGTCGTGCCTTTACCCTCGCTGGGGTCGAGAGTCAAGTCATGAGCCTATGGTCGGTGGACGACAAAACTACAAGAGAGTTAGTCGAGAGTTATTACAAAAATCTCAAAGCCAGTCAAGGTCGCAGTCAGTCGCTCAAAACGATTCAGCTAGATTTGCTCAAAAAATATCAATTTCCCTACTATTGGGCAGCCTTTATCCCCTCTGGCAATTGGACAGCCATCCCTGATGTGTTCAATCCATAACGTCAACCTGTATGTAGGGGTTTTGCATTTGCGACACCATCCTTAAATCACCACCAAAATCTCAATAAGCAAATGCAAAACCCTCTTGATTGCTTGTCCCTGTGCTGTGAGGTTTTGGGCAAAGCATTCCCATATACAAAGAAATCTGAAAACCAATAGATTGATGCGGGAATGCTTTGCCCCTACGGCTTTTTGGGGGATGTTGGGATAAGGGATTTTGAAAACACAGATATTTACAGAGCCAGCTAATACCAACTTCACTTGAATTTGCAACAGATCGAGGTTTGAGTTCCGCGCTCCGCGCGGTCTTTCAAAAGTAATGCGTCGCATTACTTTTGAAAATGGTATAAGTTGCGATCGCTTGATCCATCGCTTCAAGATTTTGACTGGGGCAAACAAACGTCATTGGAATATTAAGATTTGCAAAGATTTATCGCTAAATGCTTTGTTCTGACCAAATATCCATTGTGATTGGCATTGAAATTCGTCGAACTTTTGTCTTGAATTCATTACGCAGATCGAGCTTCATATTTAAGTAAAGTAACGTTAAGTAAGCTTGAATCGG
The DNA here is from genome assembly GCF_965232925.1 of Tumidithrix helvetica PCC 7403. Taxonomy (NCBI): domain Bacteria; kingdom Bacillati; phylum Cyanobacteriota; class Cyanophyceae; order Pseudanabaenales; family Pseudanabaenaceae; genus Tumidithrix; species Tumidithrix helvetica. The sequence goes on along the minus strand of NZ_CBDDRA010000046.1, from coordinate 2,991 downwards.
GGGTATCAGATGATGTTATCTTTGCACTTGATAACAAAAAGCATTTCTGTTCCAATGCGTCTAAATAGCTAGGCAAAATGATGAGCGAAATGCTCAAATACCAAAATATTAATCTGGGAGAAAAATCTCAATGTCTGACAGTAAGCCCACAGGCAAAACCCCAATCTGGAATGGCAGCACAGGTGGACTTCTCTCCGCCGCTTACACCGAAGAAAAGTATCTAATCGCTTGGAACAGCCCTAAGGAACAAGTGTTTGAACTACCTACCGGTGGTGCAGCTACGATGGTATCGGGTGATAACCTACTGTACTTAGCCAAAAAGGAACAGGCACTAGCCCTCGGTACGCAACTACGCAAGTTTAAGATCAACAACTACAAGATCTGGCGTGAATTCCCCAATGGCGATCAGGTTTACCTGCATCCCAACGATGGCGTATTCCCAGAGAAGGTCAATGCTGGTCGTGTAGCTGTCAACAGTGTTAGCCGCAAGATTGGTGATAACCCCAACCCAATCTCAGTCAAGTTCACTGGTAAAGCAACATACGAAGTTTAGGTTTATTTTCCGATTTATTCGGTGGATAAGTCTTTACTATAGTTCTCGGATTTATTCGGGAATCTGAGGCAATCTCGGAGCAAAGCTATCTTTAGCTATCATTCATTATTTATTTATCATTTAAACTAGAGGGGCGAGATATCTCGCCCTTTAGTTTGTTGTCCATTTTTACCCTCACTGGCTCTCATCCCCATGAAGCTTTTAGAGTGAGCCGCTTCTACTATGACTTTCCCAGAATATTCACAATTTCGGCAATTTGCCGAACAGGGTAACTTTATTCCTGTTTACCAAGAATTGGTTGCTGACCTCGATACACCTGTTTCAGCTTGGTATCGCGTCTGTCAAGGACAACCCTATAGCTTTTTACTCGAATCGGTAGAAGGGGGCGAACATATTGGTCGCTATAGCTTACTCGGCTGCGATCCGCTGTGGCGATTGGAAGCAAGAGGCGATCGCACTACGCAGACTTTTAGAGATGGGACGACGCAAGTCCATATTGGCAATCCGCTACAGCATTTGGCAAACTGTATTGCGCCGATTCATCCTGTGAAGTTGCCGCAGCTACCGCCAAGTTTAGGCGGATTGATTGGCTTTTGGGGCTACGAGCTAATTCGGTGGATTGAGCCCAAAGTTCCAGTCTATGAGTGCCAAGAGGGCGATCTACCCGATGGACTCTGGATGCAGATTGATAGCCTGCTGGTTTTCGATCAGGTCAAACGCAAAATTTGGGCGATCGCCTATGCCGATCTGCGTGCCCATCCCGATCCGCAAGTTGCTTATAACGCAGCCTGCGATCGCGTCCAGGTACTAGTGGATAAGCTGCGATCGCCATTGGATCGACAAAAAACGGCGATTAACTGGACAAATCCCTCACAACAGCCACCCCTCGCCTACACCAGTAATATCAGCCGTGAGGATTTTTGCGAATCGGTCAAGTTGGCAAAACAACATATCAAGGCTGGCGATATTTTTCAGGTGGTACTATCTCAGCGGCTATCCACACCATTTACAGGTGAGCCCTTTAGCCTCTATCGTTCGCTGCGACTGATTAACCCTTCGCCCTACATGGCATACTTTCACTTCGACAACTGGCAGGTAATCGGTTCTAGCCCTGAAGTTATGGTCAAAGCCGATAAAGTTGGTGACACCATGCAGGCACTCGTGCGTCCGATCGCAGGCACGCGCCCACGCGGTGCGACTTCAGCCGAAGATGCTGCCCTCGCAGAAGATTTGCTAAATGACCCCAAGGAGGTTGCCGAGCATGTCATGCTGGTGGATCTAGGTCGCAATGACTTAGGGCGGGTCTGTCGCAGCGGCACGGTGGTCGTAGATGAACTGATGACAGTTGAACGTTATTCCCATGTCATGCACATTGTCAGTAATGTGGTGGGGGAATTGCATTCTAGTAAAAATGCTTGGGATTTACTGCAAGCTTGCTTTCCTGCGGGAACGGTCAGTGGTGCTCCCAAAATTCGCGCTATGGAGATCATTCACAACTTAGAACGCGATCGCCGCAGTACTTACTCAGGAGCCTATGGTTATTACGACTTTGAGGGGCAGCTAAACACAGCGATTACAATTCGGACGTTGATTGCCAAAGATGGTGTGGTTAGCGTGCAGGCAGGCGCAGGAATCGTCGCCGATTCGGAGCCAGCCTATGAGTATCAAGAAACCCTCAATAAAGCCAAAGGAATGTTGGAAGCGATTCGTTGTTTGTCAGGGGGTGCATAAAACCGAACGTCGGGATCTTCAGCAAATCGTCAATCGTCATAACACGCCCCAGCAAATAGCCTTGAGAGCCAAAATCATCTTATAGCGCTCCTTAATTGTTGATGAACGTAGTATAGGCTTCTAGTCCTTGCAGGCAAGATGTCTGCACTACAAATTAATTACAACTCATTTAGGATCGCTATATACCATTTTCAAAAAAAGATGCAACGCATCATTTTTTGAAAAGACCGCGCAGAGCGCGGAATCCAAAACCCGATCTGTCGCAAACATTTAGGGAATTGGTATTACTTGCTGACGAAGGATGTAATCATCGGGAAATAGGTAGAAAGCTGTCTATCAGTCGAGACATGGCAAGGTTGTGGCGGGAACGGTGGTTAAGCTTAAGGGAGAAAGAGATTCCAGTCGTAGAGCGATTACGAGATGCCGAGCGATTAGGTGCTCCCGCCACTTTTAGCCTAGAAGAGATTCTACGGCTATTTGCAATTGCCTGTAAAAAGCCTGAGACCTATGGGCGACCGATTAGTCATTGGACATCAAGAGAACTTGCCGATGAGATGGTCAAGCAAGGAATTGTGAAGAGTATCTCATACCAATTTAAATTATATTGGCAACAGATAGGGCTTCCAAAATGAAAGGATATCCAGTAATCGATGCTATAACTTGGGGAGTTAATTCTGCTAGAAGTTGGTCTACCTTTTCCCTAAGTT
>NZ_CBDDRA010000045.1:0-24930 GCF_965232925.1 Tumidithrix helvetica PCC 7403 | reverse complement strand
TTTTGATGCTTTGACGGAGGCAATTAGCCATTTAAGCCATAATATCAAGCAAATACTCTCATTTTGCCTTTAGGTTTACTTCTTTTCTCCTATTTACTCAAGAATGAAACAGCCCTGCCTTTTTTCAAGGGGGGCTGGGGGGGATCGAACCCTAAAGCGATGCTCCAAGAACTTCTCAAACACGCTCCTACTTTTTGTCCGAGGATGGACGGTCTAGGATGATGCGAATTAGCACGGCGAGGGCGAGAATTGTCCAAAAAATTGGATCGCGGACGAATGCTAGGTTTGCGCTTGGGGGTGTGGGAGTGGTATCGATAGAAGCGATCGCTTCTGTTGGGATTTGTTTTTGAACTTGTGCTGACATAATCTTTGCTCCGAATTAACAATACCAACACTATGAAATATGCCTGCTTGACTGACTTTGCATGACTTGCGTGACTTGCGCGATTTCTGCAACTGCCGTAGTGGCAATTCATGAATTGCCACTACGGTTGAACCCAAATTTTGCGTGACTTTAAAAAAATGTCAAAATGATTTGTAATTGGTTGAGGTTGAGAGATGACAAGATCGCTACGGGCTTCTGAAGAAGGTATTAAGCAGATTAAAAAGGCAATGAAGCAGGGCGAGTTCACGCAACAAGGACTTGCTGATGCTCTGGGGATTTCGCGATCGGTGATTACGGTTTTGTTTAGGAGCGAGGCGATCGATAGGGGATATTTTGAAGAGTTGTGCAAATTTCTCGAACTGGATTGGCGAGATATACGGAGTGATGAAGTCGTTAGTGATAACCTTGAATCGCGAATCCAAGAGGTGAGACCCAAAGTTACTGAGTTAGAAGAAAATTTGTCGGAACTTAGTAAATTAATCAAAGAAAATGAATTGCAACTTGATAAATTACGACTTGATAAATTACGACTTGATAAATTACGACTTGATAAATTACGAGCCCAAAAGCAGGAATTAGATCGTCAGAAGAAATTACTGGAGGATCGTCTACTAAGTCCAAAACAGGAATTAGATCGCTTACTTGATAGCCTAGTGCAAAAGGTGAAGCCAAAAATCACGGAAGATGTGACTTATCGCTGTGGAACGATGCGCGTGTTGGATATGACGAAACCTGTCGATCTGGATCGAATTTATACCGATGTGAATATCCTCAAAGATGTGACTGGGCGGCGGCGGATTAGTTATGACGAGGTGATGGATGTTAGCACTCGCGAACATTTTGACCGTTTTTTAGTGGGGACAATTCAAGAACGGGTGACAGGGCTTGAGGCAGTTGCAGAATTTCAAAAGCTGGTGGTGTTGGGTAAACCGGGGGCAGGGAAAACGACCTTTATGAAATATTTGGCGATGTCTTGTCTTGCTGGAAAGTTTCATGGGGAACTCGTGCCGATTTTTGTGACGCTAAAGGCTTATGCCGAAGATAGAGAACAGCCATCGCTAGAGAATTACATTTTGACAGAATTTCAAAAACGTGAGGTGGCGGGAGATACGGTGAAGCGCTTGCTGAAAGAGGGTAGGGCGTTGATCTTGCTGGATGGTTTGGATGAGGTAAAGAAGGAAGATGACAGGCGCGTTAAGCAGGACATTGATCGCTTTTCAAGAGATTGGCTCAATAATCGCTTTGCAATCACCTGTCGAATCGCAGCGCGAGAATATGAGTTTGAGAAGTTTACAGAAGTAGAGGTTGCGGATTTTGACAGTCAGCAGATTGAAACCTTTGTAAATAATTGGTTCCGAGAGAAGGATGAGTCAATAGCGAAACGGCTATTAGATAGGCTTAAGGATAACAAACCTGTTAAGGAATTAGCCACGAATCCTCTATTGCTGACGCTCTTGTGTTTGGTGTTTGGTGAGCGTAATGACTTCCCACCGAAGCGATCGGAACTTTATAATGAGGGCTTAGAAATCCTGATGAAAAAGTGGGATGCCAAGCGTGATATCGAACGGGAGCAGATCTACAAACACCTCTCGCCACAAAACAAAGAGGATATGCTGGGACACATTGCCTTTAATACTTTTGCAAATGGTGAATATTTCTTTCGGCAAGAGGATTTACATCGTCAAATTAAGGATTATATCTGCAACCTACCTGAAGCCTCTGCCGATCCTGAAGTGCTTCGCCTTGATAGTGAGGTGGTGCTAAAGGCGATCGAACATCATCACGGTCTGCTAGTAGAACGTGCAAGAAACATCTATTCTTTTTCCCATTTGACTTTTCAAGAATATTTTACAGCGAGAGAAATCGAACGGGGACAGCAATTGGAAGTGCTGATGAAGCATTTTATCGATCCGCAATGGAAGGAGGTGTTTTATCTGACTGCAGAAATGTTGCGACGATCGGATGACTTTTGTCGATTGATGAAAGAACGAATTGATGGAATGTTGGTTAATAATGTGAAGTTGCAAGCATTTCTGGAATGGGTAAATCAAAAAATAAATTCCGTACAATTTGGCTATAAAGCTGAGGCTGTTAGGGCTTTTTATGCTTATGTTGAAGTCCACGACCTCGCTCTCTCCAATGACCATACCCTCAACCTAGCTCTCAATCTGGCTCTTGACCTCGACCCAGCCCTCGACCGTGATCTCGCCCTCTCCAACGACCCAACCCTTGACCCAGCACTTGACCTAGCCCTCGACCTAGCCCTCTCCCGCGCCCTCGACTTTGCCCGTGCTCGTGCCCACGCCATCGACCTAGCTCTCTCCTTTGACCTCTCCCGCGCCCTCGACTTTGCCCTTGACCTCGACCGTGAGATTGATGATGTATTGCAACAAGCTCTACAAGCGCTTAAGTCCAAGCTACCTACCAACCGAGAGGAGTTCTATCAATGGTGGAAGAATCATGGAGAGGAATGGAGGTATGAATTGCGTCAAGTATGTATCGATCTCCGTAACATCTGTCACGATTGGCAATTTACGGCAGAGCAAGTGAAACTGCTCGAGAAGTATTACGAAGCTAATCTCTTTCTTGTCGAGTGCATGAACTGTAGCTACGTCAACAAACAAGTCCGCGATGAGATCGAGGCAACGCTCTTATTACCCGTGGACAAGGAAAAAGTAGAAAGGAAAGAGGAAAAATTATAAATGCCCAGATCCCCGACTTTTTCTACGCTTTCAAAGTGACTCTACAAATTCACAAAAAAGTCGGGGATCTCAATCGTGATGCCCGTCTAAGTTTTGAATGGAGAAATCAAAGAGGGTAAAGCATTTGTATACAGAGATTTTTTGAGAGGCGTTTAAAAATTGTGGTGCAAATGTTTAACTCTGCAAATTATTGGCGATCGCTATTAAATCAACTCTAACGCGCCTTTAACCAAACATCCAGATCCGCAACCTTCTCAAAATCCAACACCGCCTCAGCCAACTCCTCCAATTGCTCAGCCGACAATTTTTCGAGGCGCTTAACCGTCTTCACCGGCACCTTACCAAACTTTCGCGTCAACAACTTTACAGCAAACTGCTTTAGCCCCTGCTGCCGACCCTGTAGCTGACCACTTTGCTCACCGATCTGCTTGCCGCGTATTTCACCCTCGCGCATACCCTCTAGCTTTGCTTCTTGATATATTCGTGTTTGCTTTAGATCGCCTAATGTAAACATCGCCTCAACCTCCTCGCGACTCATTCTGGGAAACTTGTACATCAAAACAGTCTCAATAAATTCTATCACCCTTTCCCGATCGCTCTGCCCCACTCGCTCTACTAACCTTTTCGCCAACGCGATCGCCTCACGCTCAGGAGCAACGATCAACTTCACAATTCCGAGATTTAGCGACTCATCCTGTGGCAACTCGTCCAGATACACCCGTACAATACGATCGCTAGCAAACAGCTCCCGAAATTGCTTTGGTGGCTTGGTTTCGACGCTGCGTTTCGCAAAAATGGCTACTGCTTGCCAATCATGTTCGGGTTTGTACTGACTCAGATACAGGAAAATTTCACCGATAAATTCCCAATAGAACTCGGCGCGTTTTTGAAACTGAACTTCCACAAACCATAGGTTTTTATTCAAGGAGTCAGGGACAAAAATGCCGTCAAATCGAAAGGCTTTTTCCTTGATTTCAACAGACGTGAAATGATAACCCTCTGCGGCTTCAGGCGGTAATCCCACCAACTCAAACAGCAAGCGATCGAAGGTTTGGAACAGTTGAAAGAAAATCGTATCAGTACGCATAGAAAATTGATTATAGCTCGCTTCTTTCACCTAGCGAACTCAATCCTGTGCTGGTTGCGCTCGATCGTAAGATTCTTTTAGGTAAGCTGCTGATTTTGATGAGGAGTTTCAGACTGCGATCGAGCAGGGAAATGCGATCATTTTAGGGAGGTAAAGCAAGCGATCGCCGACATTCCTAGCGGAGATTCAACCATGCTTCCAAGTCGGTAGTATGCTCAAAATCTAGTAAAGCTTCAGCCAGTTTCTCTAATCGCGCCGAGGTTAGTTTCTCAATCTTTGCAGCGATCGATGGTGACACTACTCCAAACTTTTTGGTCAATAATCTTAAGATAATCGTTACTTGACCGCGTTTTTCACCAAGTTTTTCGCCTTCTTGTCTGCCTTCTTGTCTGCCTTCTTGTCTGCCTTCTTCTAGAGCCTCCTGATAAACTCTTGTTTTCTTTAAGTCGCTTAGCGTAAACATGGCTTGCACCTCATCTCGACTCATTTGCGGAAACTTATACACCAGAACAGTCTCGATAAATTCTATCACTTTTTCTCGATCTGCTGGCTGAGTTTGCGACACAAGATGCCTTGCTAAATCTACAGCTTCAGCTTCAGAAGCAATGACCAATTGCACCATCCCGATCGGTAGCGACGTATTTGGTGTCAACTCATCAAGGTATATGCGTTCGATGCGTCCACTTTCAAATAGTTCGCGATACTGTATCGGTAGGTCAGGCTCGATACTGCGTTTGGGAAAAATCGCGGCGGCTCTCCAGTCCTGTTGAGGCTTATATTGGCTCAAGTACAAGAAAATTTCACCATAAAATTCCCAGTAAAACTCAGGCTTGCGCTGAAACTGCACTTCCACAAACCAAATTGCTTTATCCGTAGATTTGGGAAAGAAAAGCCCATCAATGCGGAATGCCTTCTCTTTGATTTCTGCCGAGGTAAATTGGTAGTCTTGAGAAGACTCAGGTGGTAAGCCAACCAACTCAAACAAAAGCGTATCAAAGGTTTGGAAAAGCTGAAAAAATATCGTATCGGTTCGCATTTGACAGGATGGATAGATAAGACGGCTATACGGCAAACTAGGATTCCACTAGTTTTATGCCAAGGCGATCGCAATGATAGAGGACTTGGTTAACTTGCTATTTAACTTTGTCCTGATGCTTTAGGGAAGTAAATCCTCTGGTTTTATCTGTTCGTAACGCCCAAAGGGTTGATGAATCCAAGGACTGTCAGAGAGATAATCGACATAAAAATCTGGCGTAATCACCGAACATGCCTTATACCAAAGCACGGCGGTTTTGACATCCGCGATCGCATATTCAGGATGTTGCTTTAGCCACACCAAAGTTTCCTTTAACGTCACGCCCGAATCCACCAGATCGTCTACGAGCAAGACGCGATCGCCTAATTGCTTGGTTGACATCGTAATACTACGGGCAAAATGCAGTTCCCCCCTAACATTCCCGTCTTCCCCGCTGTAAGAAGACACCGAGAGAATCGCTAAAGGTTGGTTGTAAATGCGAGAGAGAATATCCCCGATTCTGAGTCCCCCCCTTGCCAGACAGAGAATTTGGTTGAATTCCCATTGCGATTGATAAATTTTGACAGCGAGTTGTTCGATTTTGGCGTGATAGTCGTCCCAAGAAATATGCAGTTCGGTCATGGTTCTAATCTGGTAAAGCAACTGCTTGCAGGGCAGTTAGATAGGGGTGTGAAGATTGTGACATAATACGATCGTATGTTAAGTAAGTATTAATACTCATCTAAAGATAGATTCAATTCTATGCATATTGCGATAATAATAGATTTCTGTAATGTGTGCGATCGCAATTACTGATTAGACTCAGTTTGCCAGAAGCATTACACTGGAAGCATATTCATACGATATCTAAACTTTTCATTCATCCCGATTCAAACACAGGTTTAAAAATTACAGGAGGCAAAATCATGGTAGCTGCTGTGGCAAATCCAGCCAATTCTGAAGCAAAGGCACGCAGATTGACGATGCAGGTCGGTGAAATTGCTCCTGATACGACCACACTGCGATCGCTTGACTGGGACAGAGATCGGTTTGACATTGAGTTTGGCTTGCAAAATGGCACGACCTACAACTCCTATATCATTCGCGGCGAAAAGATTGCGCTGGTCGATACATCCCATGCCAAATTTCGATCGCTCTACCTCGACACGCTTAAAGCAAACATCGATCCTGCCACGATTGACTATTTGGCGATCAGCCATACCGAACCCGATCATAGCGGTCTCGTGAGCGATATCTTAGCGCTTGCGCCCAACGTCACCGTTGTCGGCACAAAAGTCGCCTTGCAATTTCTCAGCGACCTAATTCACCAACCCTTTAAGCAACAGATTCTGAAAAATGGCGACCAAATAGACCTAGGGAAGGGGCATATTTTGCAATCTGTGAGTGCGCCCAACCTGCATTGGCCCGACACAATGCTTACCTATGACTATGGCACGGGGGTGCTGTTTACCTGCGATGTGTTTGGTATGCACTATTGCAACGAGCATACCTTTGACGAAGATCTTAAAGCGATCGCCCCCGATTATCGGTTTTACTACGACTGTTTGATGGGGCCAAACGCGCGATCGGTCTTGGCAGCGATGAAACGCATGGACGATTTGCCCAAGATCGACATCATTGCCAACGGTCACGGGCCCCTGCTGCGCTATAACGTGGTTGAGTTGACTGGCAATTATCGCAAATGGAGCCAAGACCAGACCAAGGGCGAAACCACCGCAGTGGTCTGTTACGTTTCGGACTACGGTTACAGCGATCGCCTATCGCAGGCGATCGCCAAGGGCATTATCAAAACAGGCGTAGCTGTAGAAATGGTCGATCTCAAAGCCACCGATCTGCAAGAAGTGCGCGAACTGGTCAGTCAGGCTTCGGGTGTCGTCCTTTGTACCTCTCCAGAATCTCATGAGACTGCGCAGACTGCCTTAAGTACGATTATGGGTGTTGTCAAAGAGAAACAAGCCTTTGGGATTTACGAAGCCTTTGGCGGTGAAGATCAGTCCATCGATCTGCTCAATAATAAATTTAAAGATCTGGGTTTAACACCTGCATTTCCAATGATTCGCGTCCGAGAGCAGCCCCATGAGTCTACTTATCAGCTTTGCGATGAGGCGGGTACGGACTTAGGTCAGGTGCTCAAACGCAAAGAAACGATCAAGCAAATGAAAGCGATCGATGCCGAGCTCGATAAGGCATTGGGACGGATTGCAGGTGGGTTGTATATCATCACTGCCGCTAAGGGCGAGGTCAAGAGCGCCATGCTTGCCTCGTGGGTTGCCCAAACCAGCTTCAAACCCCTAGGCTTATCGATCGCCGTGGCAAAGGATCGGGCGATCGAGTCTCTGATGCATGTCGGCGATCGCTTTGTGCTGAATGTTCTAGAAGAAGGCAACTATACAAAGCTGATGCAGCATTTTCTGAAGCGGTTTGCCCCTGGGGCCGATCGATTTGAAGGCGTGAAAACCCAAGCCTCCACCTATGGTGCGCCGATTTTGACCGATGCGCTGGCATTTATGGAATGTACGGTGGTCAGTCGCATGGAGTGTAGCGATCACTGGATCGTCTATGCTACCGCCGATGTTGGTCGCGTGTCTAAGGCAGATGCACTTTCGGCAACACACCACCGTAAGGTTGGCAATCACTACTAAGGAATGCGACCATAGAGGCAGAAATCTTAGATCTAGGGTTTCTAGTCAAAAGGTCAATCAAAAAGGAGGATCTGATGTCAGCCGTAAATCAACAAGAAGTCTTAGCCAGCTTTAAATTACTTGTATGTATGGCAAATGCAGACGGTAAATTACTGGATGAAGAACGCAATAGTATTACCGAAGCCTTTTCGGAAATCCAACTACCTGAGGGAGTAACTGTTGATAGCCTGCTTTCCGAGCAAGTAGAAGTGGACGAGCTTTTGACGCATATTACTAGCGATACAGCCCAAGAGTTGGCTTATCAGTCAGCTTTTGCGATGGCAAATATCGACGGTGATTGTAGCCCAGAGGAACAAGAGTTGCTCGAGAAAATCGGAGCCACTTTTACAACCTCGCGTCTCTGGGGTAAAGAAGAATGGCTGAAAAATTTGCAACGCAAATCGAAAAAATCGACGATTTCTCAGCAGGTACAGCAAATCACCGATCCTGTAAAGCGAGAAATCGAGGTTGAAAATGAGATCACGGATGCCTGCTTTTTTAATGCCGTCCTCGGTGCTTTCCCATTACCTGGAATCTCGATCGCTTTTGATGTTTATGTCTATTGGAACCAATTAGATCTGGTGCAATCGATCGGCGAACGTTGGGGCTACGATCGCGCCCACCAGAGTGCAGATTTGAAAAAAGCTTTGTTTGGCAGTCTGGGCATGACGGGTACGCGCATTGCCGTAAGTAACTTAGCGAAGTTAGTTCCCGTATTCGGCATCGTCGTTGGTGCAACTACAGCCTTTGCCAGCACTTGGGCAATTGGTAAAGTCGCCAATCAATACTTTGCCAGTGGCTGCGAAATGGATGCCTTTCGCCTAAAGGAAGCCTTCAAAAACGCCAAGAAAGAAGGAGAATCTGTCTATAAAGATAAAGCCGAAGCGATCGCTGCCAAACAAAAGGAAATCGAACCCCAGGTAAAAGCCCTCAGCGAAGACCTCGCCGCAGGTCGCATCACCCAAGAGGAACATCAAGCAAAACTCCGCGAGTTGGTTTGACATCTAATCCAGTTCCCTCCCCTTTGCAAGGGGAGGGCTAGGGTGGGGTAATCCCTCTCGTCGGAATTCAGTCAGTGGAAAATTATGGTCAGTACAGCCCCATCTCCAGTCGTCACAGCAACCCCACCGCTTCCTAACGCCCAAAGAGTCTATCTCTATAATCTCAGTTGGGATAGCTACCAACAAATTTTAGAAGCGATGGGCGACCACCGTTATGCTCGACTAACCTATGACGAAGGTACATTGGAGATTAGAATGCCCTTAGAAGGACATGAAAATTCTGGAAGACTAATAGAACGCCTGATTATTATTCTAATTGTCGAACTCGGGTTAAAAGTCAAGACGATGGGGTCAATGACGCTCGATCGCCCAGATTTATTGAAAGGCACTGAACCCGATAACGGCTACTACATTCAAAATCAACCGAAAGTCGCTGGAAAAATCGTCAATCTGCAACAAGATTCCGCCCCTGACTTGGTTGTAGAAGTCGATATTACCCATACGGATATTAACAAACCCGCACTCTACGCCCAGTTAGGTGTTTCGGAGTTTTGGCGATACAACGGACGCTCTCTTTACATCTATCAGCTTCAGGATGGCAAATATCAAGAGGTAGAAACAAGCCCTACCTTCCCATTGATTGAAAAGTCCACACTTTATGATTTTTTGTCACAATGCCAAATTGATGAAGTGGAAGCGGAAATTGCTTTCCGAGATTGGGTTCGCGCCCAAATCCAACAACGTAAATCAAATTCTATGGAGTCTATAGAGAATGCAAACTAAACCCCGCGACGTTCAGGTGTTTTCGGTTGGCGCAGAAACCTTAGCAATTCGCTCTAGAAGCTGGAATCGCCTCCGTTTTGAGATTGAATATGCCTTAGAGCGCGGCACTACCGCCAATTCTTTTTTGATTCAAGCGGACAAAAATGCCTTAATCGATCCCCCCGGTGGCACATTTACAGAAATCTATTTGGACGAACTCAAACGACGTATCCACTTGAAGTCAATTGATTACGTCGTGTTAGGGCATGTCAACCCCAATCGGATCGAGACAATCAAGGCTCTGATGGAGTCTAACGATCGCATTCAGTTTGTCTGTACAAATCCGGGCGCGATCGCTTTACGGAATGCCCTCACGGACTACGAACCTCAAATTAAAGTGGTGCGAGGTGAGGAAGTCTTAGATTTAGGTAAAGGTCACACGCTCCAATTTATCCCGACCTCAACACCGCGCTATCCTGATAGCCTTTGTACCTACGACACCAAGACCCAGATCCTCTATACCGACAAGCTATTTGGCGCCCATATCTGTAGCGATCAGGTGTTTGACGAAGGTTGGTCTTCTTTATTGGAAGATCGACGCTATTATTTCGATTGTTTGATGGCAAATCAGACCCGTCAAGTCGAAGCAGCACTGGATAAAATTGCGGATTTGCCGACCAGTTTTTATGCCCCTGGGCATGGACCGATGTTACGTTATGGATTGCACGAACTTGTGAATCTCTATCGTCAATGGAGCGAAGTGCAGACCAAGCAAAATATTTCTGTGACACTTCTCTATGCTTCTGCCTATGGCAACACGGCAACCCTAGCCAATGCTTTAGCAGCAGGAATTATCAAAGCAGGCGTGGCAGTTGAGTCGATCAACTGCGAACATGCCAGTCCCTCTGAGATTAAAGCAGCGGTGGAAAAGTCGGCAGGCTTTCTGATTGGTTCTCCCACCCTTGGCGGGCATGTTCCCACACAGGTACAGACAGCTCTAGGAATTGTCCTTGCTACAGCGACTAAGAGTTACTTAGCTGGGGTATTTGGTTCCTATGGCTGGAGTGGGGAAGCCGTAGAAATTATTGCCAATAAGCTACAGGATGCTGGCTATACCTTGGCTTTCGATCCAATCCGAATTAAATTCACGCCCACGCAAGAAACCCTACGCTTTTGTGAAGAGACGGGAACGGATTTTGCTCAGGCATTAAAGGACTCCAAAAAAGTTCGCACGACGCTCAATCCCGGAAGTACTGTAGAACAAGCGATCGGTCGTATCGTCGGGCCTTTAAGTGTGGTTACCGTTGCCAAAGGCGATCTCTCCACGGCTATGTTAGCCTCTTGGATTTCGCAAGCCACATTCAATCCCCCCGGACTTACAGTAGCAGTTGCCAAAGAACGCGCGATCGAATCTTTTATGCATGAAGGCGATCGCTTTGTGGTCAATATTCTGGAACAGGGCAAGCAGGTTCAGAAACAGTTTATGAAAAAGTATGCCCCCGGCGAAGATCGGTTCGTGGATGTTGCCCATGAGCCAGCTAGTAATGGCGCTCCCATTCTGAAAGATGCACTTGCCTATTTAGAATGTCGCGTCGCTCAACGCATGGAATGCGGCGATCATTGGTTGGTGTATGGCGTGATTGAAAATGGTAAGGTCATGCAACCGAATGGACTCGCTGCCGTTCATTATCGCAAGTCTGGAAGTCACTATTAGGTGTTAGCGATTAGCTGTAAGCCGTTTTGAAGGTTCGATGAGGCATAAGTTTCAGGATTTTGAATGTATAATAAATGTTTTTATGCTCGATGATTCTATTCCCGATTTAATCGTCTCTGCGGAATGGTTGCGATCGCATCTTGACGATCCGCAAGTTGTGATTGTCGATTGTCGCTTTTCTCTTGCCGATCCTGAGTTGGGGCGTCAGCAATACCTTGCTGGGCATATTCCCAATGCCCATTATCTCGACCTCAATCGAGATTTATCCAGTCCCGTACAAAAGCATGGTGGGCGGCATCCATTACCCAATCTAGAGCAGTTGGCAGCAAAATTTTCTAAAATGGGCATTCGCTCTGGAGAGCATCCTAAACTCGTGATCGCCTACGATGATTCGCGGTTTGCTTTTGCCTCGCGCCTGTGGTGGTTGCTATCCTATCTGGGGCACGATCGCGTCGCACTTCTAGACGGTGGCTTTACGGGGTGGAGCAATGCAGCCTATCCCATTTCGACAGAATTACCAATTCCATTAAAAACATCTGTGGAATTCATTCCGAACCTGCAAAGCGATCGCATTGTCGATATTGAGACTGTCAAAGCGAAAAAAGATTTACCGAATGTGGCGTTGGTAGATGCTCGCGAAGGCGATCGCTACCGAGGTGAAAGAGAACCGATCGATCCGATTGCGGGGCATATTCCTGGGGCTGTAAACTATCCTTGGCAAGAGGTGACGGATAGTCAGGGTTATGTTTTGGCAGATCGGCGATCGCGGTGGCAAGCGATCGAGGATAAAGATGAGATTATTGTCTATTGCGGCTCTGGGGTAACTGCTTGCGTGAACCTGCTGTCTCTGAAATTAGCTGGAATTGAGACAGGCAAACTCTATGCTGGTAGTTGGAGCGATTGGTGTTCCTATGCTCTCATGAATTGAGTGCAGCCAAGCTAAATTTAACGTGAAAGCGATTGTTTAGGCAATTACATCAACGCCACCAAGTCTCTAATTGCCTCAATATAGCCTGCCAAGATCTGAACTTTCTTTACAGAAAAGCGATCGCTAAAATCCGTCTAATCCGCGATAATAACGATGAGAAGACGGATAAACTTAACCCACAGCAAACTCAGTATCAGAGCGCACTCTAGCAGGCTGAAAGCCCAATACGATATCTTGATTTGGTACACCTAATTTTAATAATTCATAAGCAATCCCATCTTCCGTTCCATCATATTGAATCCAAATTTTTCCATCCTTAATATCTAGATGTAACAAACATCCATAGTCCCTTATTCCGTTTCGCTTCCAACCCACATAGACCAATTGGTAACGATCTCGCTCGACATCAAAAATAGTCTGAGCCTCAACCTCCTTTGAGGATTGCATAGAACGATTTGCCTTTGCTTGCAATAACTGTTGAATATATTGCCTATAAACAGTTACTCTATCCATCGCTCAATAGTCTCCTGTTCTAAGTTATAGATTAAAAGCTTCAATTGACTTCGTTGTACAACACTATGAATAAAAGCTAAATTAAAAAAAGTTTGGTAAACAAAATGAGGTACAGCTAAATATAAAACGCGCTCTGGATCTTCATCTTCTAAGGCATACCGATAGTCCAAAAACTGTCCATGCGCTAAGTGAAAGTCAGAGCTACTTATTCCATATCAAATTCAGCACCTTTGAAATCAACTTCAGTTACATCAAAATATTTTAGCTGAAATTTAGAGAAAGCAACTGAACTCTTAGCCGCGATCGCAAAGGTAGGCTTTATGGTCAGTCATCCTCCAATACATCCTCAAGCACGCGATTGCTTCCTTTACATCAACGCTACCAAACCTCTGATTGCTTCAATATAGCCAATCAAAACTAGACAGATTTTGGTTTGTTCATTTCTGCTAGAACATATCCAATCAAGATACCAGTGCAACTTGCAACGAGATCGCCGATATCAAAAGTGCGATTGGGCGAAAGCGATTGGCATAACTCCTCGACAACAGTGAAGATCGAAAACACCAATGGAAATAAAGGTAATGCCCAAGACCAAAACTTGGCTGTGCGATAATTCCCAGCCATCTGTCCTAAAAAAGTAGCTAGCCCATACAAAAACACATGACCAGCTTTATCATTCTTAGTCAGAAATTCTGGCAGGGCGTGGTTATAGGCAAGCACAACGATCGCTGTGAATACAATCCAATAACTTGCAAAAAGAATTTTCCAGATTAATCGGCTAGATTTCATGAGAAAGATTTTAGCGTAAAAAGGAAATGTGCTTAGAGCAACTAGCGATCGCGGTAAACCTCGCGGCGATGACCAACTGATACAACCACAACAACCAAAACTTTATCAATAATTTTATAGAGAACGCGATAGTTTCCTACCCTGACACGATAGATATCCTTCTCGCCTGATAGTTTTTTGACTCCAATGGGTCTTGGCTCATTTGCTAATGATTGGATCGTAAGGGATATATCCTGACGAACTTCAATCGATAAGGCTTTTAATTGTCTCACCGCCTTTGGCAATATCTGAATTTCATAGGACATCTATACTAACTCTCCCACCACCGATTCCCAAGGAATTGGTTGCTCCCCTAATCTTTCCGACTCAGCGATCGCATCTAAAGCATCTTTCAAGTCTAAGCGATCTTCCATATCGGCTTCTTCTAAAAAATCAGCTAATTCTCTTGGCGTAGTATCAAGAATCCGCGCAAGTGTAAAAATAGAAATCTGCGGCGTGTCGTTGAAGTAGAGTAAACTATGCAAATATTCGCGTTTTAACCACGCTAAAAAGCGATCGGGAGTAGTTCCCAATACTTCTGCTAAAGTTGCTAAGTCAACGGTTAACTTTGCCATGATTTTAACCAAGAGCTAAAAGGTAAGACAGCATAACTGCTATCTATGTCTGATTTTACCCTAATCTAGCATGTACTGGCTTTTCAAATCATTTAACCCTCAACTCTTAACTAGCTTTTGGGCTATCAATACTGCGTTCTTTCCAAGTTTGCAACCATTGTTCCATTTCAGCAGATATCTCCGCTCTAGTTCTCGTGGATGGGTTGATGCAAACATGCCTTGTGAAAGCTTTACAGAGAGGTTTGGAATCGGTCGAATTCGCAGGATTCTTTTCTTGGATATCTAAAGATTCGCTTAGGTCTGCAAAGATTCTATAGTGAATCTCAAATTCTTGACGATCGCATTGCTGGGGAGTTAGTTCGACAACAATGCGATCGCCACAAAACATTGGCTTGTAAAAATCAATATCGGCGTGAGCGATCGGAATGGCAAAATTAGGATTGCGAAAGAACGATTTTAGGTCGATACCCACAGTGATTAGAGAAGCTTCATAGGCCTCATGGCAAATACTTAAAATATTGGCAAAGTAAACCACACCTGCGGCATCGGTATCTTGGAAATGGATCGTGCGGTGATAAGCAAATGGCATAATTAACCGTTGGTAATTCCTTGATAAATATTGGCGATCGCAAACCCAGCAGCATCAAAGATCGGGATGAGAACTCGCTGGTAATCTTCTCCCTCAAACGCATCAATGCGATCGAAGTGTGCGGGTAAATCGCTCGAACTAAACAGCTTAATCTTGATATTGGGTTGATCTATCTCTAGATCGATTCGATCTAAGATCAGAAATGGATATCCTTTATAGGTTGTGAGATTCCCATATACAGAAAAACCATCATGCCATTTACCCAAGATTGGTTTGAGAATATGATGATTGGACTGGTCGGGTGCTAATGTGCCATACACGGCAAGGCGTTGTGAGGGGAAATCGAACAGCAGATCGATCCATACTTCCATGCAAACATCGAGCGCGAACGGAGGAGCTAAATCCGAAAAACTGCTTATGCCGTAGCTCGTACAAATCTTGGTTTGAGAGTCCTCGCTAAAATAGTTTAAAAATTCGTCAATAGCCTTTGTCGATAAGGCTTCACCACACTCAAGCAATCGATTGAATTCCCGCTCAAATCCATTACTGGAATTTCGATAAAAATGTTGGGTGCGATCGCTGATGCGATTGACGAGATTTAGCAAGCGATCGCCTCGTTCTCTCGTTGACAAATTCTGTCTTTGCTTGGATTTCCGAATCGAATTAAGCTCCCCTAAGATCTGGAAGATAGATAATAGATCGAGCTGATTGAACCAAAGAGAGCGATTGAGCATTTGAGCGTAAATTCCAAAGATTGAAGATGCTTTGTACTTACAGATTAAGGGTTTGAGCCGTTATTCCATGGGCTTATCTGGTGGTTTGTCAAATTTCTCTGGCTCTGACGAATTTAAATTACTATCGCGATATTTTTGATAGAAGCGATTAAACATAATTCGAGCCACACCTGCCACGGGTGGGGCAATTAACGCTCCCACAACCCCCAACAACTCCGCCCCAATAATAATCGAAAGCAAAAGTTCAAAGGGATCGAGGTTGAGATAGGGAGCGACCAGCCAAGGTTGTAAGAAAAACGCCTCAATTTGTTGGAGC
The DNA here is from genome assembly GCF_965232925.1 of Tumidithrix helvetica PCC 7403. Classification (NCBI taxonomy): domain Bacteria; kingdom Bacillati; phylum Cyanobacteriota; class Cyanophyceae; order Pseudanabaenales; family Pseudanabaenaceae; genus Tumidithrix; species Tumidithrix helvetica. Next base: position 9,079 of record NZ_CBDDRA010000045.1, on the reverse strand, counting down.
GTAAAGCAAATAAACACCGCAAAAAAGACTTGGGTTGTACCTAAACTCCACGCCGCGATCGCGATCGGAATCAACCCCAAAAAACCACCAACATAGGGAATTAAATTTGCCACCGCCACGAGTAGCCCCAAAGCTCCCGCAAACTGTACGTCAAAAAATGTCAGAGTCAAATAGATGCAAAATCCTAATAGCGTCGATGTGCCAATTTTGCCTAAAACATAAGCCCCCAGACAACGGGTAACCGGTGGAATTAGTTCTCTAACTTCATGTTGAATTTCTGGAGAAAAAGGACTCAACACGCGATCGAGCAACTGTTCGGAATTGACCACCATATAGCCCGTGATCAACATACTCAAAAGCCCAATCCCCAAAGCATTAAACAGTTTTAATGTCGTATCTACAGCCTGCCCTGCAATATCTCTGCCCCAAATTTGCACCTGATCGAGCAAAGGTTTCTTTTGTAAGAGATTATTGAGTTGCTGCTGGGTCATGCCTAAAAATGAACCATCTTTAGGGACGCGAATGCGATCGACTAAATCGGGGAACTGGGTCAAAAATTGACCTAACTCAGACAGGATTTTGGGCGCGGGCGCGATTGTAATCAGTAACACCGTCAGAAAAACGGTATAGATAATTCCTACTGCCCAGCCACGATTTAAACCCAAAACCCACCTATTTCTGATTTTAAACCGAAAGTCGGTCATTTGCTGCACGAGGGGAGTGATGGCTCCTGCGAAAAACAGGCTAGTTAAGAGCAGTTGCACGGTTTGACGCAGTCGAAATACGAGATAAACTGCGACGATCGCAATCGCAATTCGTCTTATATACCGCCAAAACAGAGACTTTTGATTCGCCACGCCTATCCCTATAAATTACTATCAGAAGCAACGACAACGCGATTGCGTCCAGTTTGTTTTGCTTGATAAAGTGCGCGATCGGCAGCAGTAATCAGGCTTGTGATTGAGTTGCCATGTTTGGCAATCTCTGCTACACCCAAACTAATGGTATTGCGGATGGTTCCATCACCCGCAGGAGTTGCCTCAACTGTCGCACGCAACCGTTCGGCAATCTCCTCCGCCTTCTGTAAGGAGGTGTTGGGTAACAATACCAAAAATTCTTCACCGCCCCAACGACTGAGTAGATCGTAACTACGCAATTTTTGTTGCATGGTACTAGCCAGATGCGTTAACACCAAGTCACCGCCATCATGTCCATAGGTGTCGTTAATCCGCTTAAAAAAATCAACATCCAATAAAATCAGCGAAAAGGGTGTTTTCGTCCGCTCAAAGCGTGTAACTTCTTGATTTAAATGCTGTAGCATTGACCGACGATTGAGTGATTGCGTCAGCACATCCACACTTGCAAGTATATTTACTTCCTGATAAAGGCGTTGTACGACCATCATCATGAACCCCCCAGTCCATAAAAAGCCAAAGGCAAAAGTTCCGAGAAATGAGATTGCATTTGCGCCATTTGGCTCAAATATGCTGGTGGGAGTGTTTTTGAATAGAAGAATCACACGAACCACTGAGAGTATGGTGAATAAGATGATGATAACCAATGTAAATCGGGCTGAGATCAGAAAGTTGCGATCGCGGCATCGAAATAAGTAGTAAGCAGTCAATAGCAAAACGGGCAAGGAAAACAAGGAAAGGCTAAGCGTTCTGGCAAAGAAGTTTTCATCTACAAAAGCGAAGTAAGCCTGAATAATTACAAATACCACATTCAGCGTAATTAGATGGGAATAATGATTTTTCCTACCGACAAATTGTCCAATACCAACACAAGAGAATGATAGTGCCGCAAGCAGACATAAATTTGCCCCTAAAACTGTGAACAAAGGGGGAAAGAGCGATCGCATTGAGGCAAGCATAAAGCCTGTTGCCGATAAAATTCTGCCGATTGTAAAGGTGCTAATGCCTTGATATTTATTTGCTAAAAACCACAAAAAAGTCAGTACGATTGACTGCATTATGGCTGAGAGACTGACTAAAAGAGCGATGGTTTGAAAATCAAGATTCATGAGCTTTAGGATTGGTATCGAAGCACATCAGCTCGATATCACCCATAGGAGGCAAAATCACGCATCAATAATTATCCGCTAATTCAAGAATGAAGTGCAACACTCAGAGATCTTTGCCATGTGTTTCGCTGTACCATCACTCCATAAACCGAATAAATTTTACCTTTGGATCGAGAAGAGATGCATACTTGGCGGCTTTGAGTTCGATCGCTTGGAGTTGTCCGATCGCCAAACCACAGGGTCTACCGTATTTGGCTTTGACGCGATCGCTGGCAATATTCAGGGCTGTCCGCGCCCGTTCCACAAAATCAGCTAATTCGTAATCCTCATCTTGGCTAAAGTACTCTTTCACAACCAAAGAGGGAGAGTAGCAGGTTTCTTCGGAGCCATCGGGCCAAGTAATTTGAAAGTTAATTTCGGGCATAGATTTAAGATGGTTAGTTTTCAGGTGCTGCTGGCTTCGACTCCGCTCAGCCAAGCTTTACAAGAAGTTGGTCGTAGCATTCTACATGCATTTTAGCGGTAGTTTCCCAAGTGTAGTAGTTCAGAATGGACTGACTGTTTGCTGCTAGGGAAAGAGCGCGATCGGGTTGGACGATCGCTTGCATTGCCGCTGCGATCGCATTTGAATCATTGGGATCGACGAGCAAAGCATGTTCTGGAGATAGAAATTCCGTAAAGGGTGGAATATTGGAGGTAAGAACGGGTAATCCTGATGCGATCGCTTCTAACACCACTAGTCCCCAACCTTCTTTGACAGAGGGAAATATAAAGGCATCGGCACAACGATAAAGCGAGGGCAATTCGTCATTAGGGATCCCACCCGTTACGATTAGAGACTTACCAATGTCAATCCCTAGGTCTTGGACGCGAGCGAAAAATTCGGCGCGATAGGCTTGGTAATCGAATAGGGTTGCGCCGCCAGCAATAACTAACTGGGCATCAGGACAGTCTGCTAATACTCGTGCGAATGCTTGTAAGAGTGCGATCGAGTTTTTGCGCGGTTCGATGCCGCCTACCGTGAGATAAATGGGCGAACCCATCAGTCCAAATCTCTGTTTGAGTTGGGATTCCAAACCGCCAGGTTGTGAGGAAAATCGCTGCGTATTGATGCCGTTAAGCACTCGTGGCGCGTGGATTTGATAATGCTTTTGGAGTTGGACTTGCCATCCTTCACTCACGCACAGACAAAGCTCAGCTTCGCGAATGGAGCGATCTTGGCATTGCTGGAGATAGGGACTGTTGTAGTCCTCGATATGATGAACGGTGCGAACAAAGTGGTGAATTTTTTGCTGTTGCCGCAGAATGGCTAGGGCATTGGCACTGATACAGTCTTGGGCGTGGTAAAAATCATAGGTTTGCTCAGATTGACTGAGGTAGCTAACGAATTCCTGAATGCGTTGCTGAATCAGCGTGTCAATATCAGAAGGAGCAGGCTTGGCGGGGATAAATTGGGCTTCGCAGGATAGAACGCGATCGAATCCAGTGCCATCTTTATCCAAAGCATAAATGCAAACTTGATGTCCCAACTTCTGTAATGCTTCGCCAAGTTCTAATGTATGGATGACACTCCCTCTCGGCTTGGTAGCATAGGTGAGTAAAGCGATGCGCAATTGATGTTGCTTTTTCATTTCTCCGCTGATTGCATCAATATTGAAAGCCTTTTGTGATGGATTATCAAATCGAAAACTATCGCCATACTGGAGTTCCCATAACATCAAAATGGTAATCGTATGTCCATACAGGCAAGTTCATTTTTTCTGAAAGAATTGCTATTGTGGCATCCACAAGAGTGATTGTCTGATCTGGATACATAGAGGCTTTTTCTTTTGATTGAAGATAGTCTTCTAGAGTTGGATTCACAAATTTAGCAGAATCAAGGCAATAGTTTGTAAATTCTTGTGCTGCTAAAAATCCGAGAGAACTGACGAAATCCCATAGATGCTTTGATGATACAAAGACTGGTTCAACAGTGCTCTTGCGTAAACGATAAAATGCTTTTCCTTTCTCAGATTGCAACTTGTATTTCATCTTCAATTGTAGGGTCGCATCTTCTCCGGGAGGTTCTGTTAGTTGAGCTAAAAGAGAGTGCAAATACGAGTGATGAGGTTGTCGTCCTGTCGCAATGAAAGGCTCAACTAGTGCTTCCAGTCTATCTAACAGCGCATCGTAGATTGCCGATCGAGATCGGCACCAATTACTCAAGGCATCGGCGATCGCATTGTAGTCGTTTGGCAAACTAGCAAAGAGTTTCTCTAGTTCTACCTTGTCCTCCGCTAAAAAAAGCTGACTGCGATCGATTTGGAGTTGCGCGAAAGCCTGAATCGTACTTTCTACAGACATAGTTTTTGCTCTTGGATTTGCTGTGTCTGGATTTTACCCTTTCCGCTAATTTTTCAGATAATTCAGATTTACAATAGTTCATATCATCCCTACCTTCTTCATCGTGCATTTTAAAATTGTTTTATGACCTCAGCGATCGCCCCAGAATCCACCTTACAAAAAATCATTCGACTCTTGCGCTGGAATAAGCCCGCAGGACGGCTAATTTTAATGATCCCCGCTTTGTGGTCGCTGGTTGTGGCATCGCACGCCCAGTCAAAACTGCCACCTTTGGATCTGTTGGTTGTGGCGATCTTAGGAACCTTAGCGACCAGTGCCGCAGGTTGCGTAATTAACGACCTCTGGGATCGGGACATTGACCCACTGGTAGAACGCACGAAAAATCGTCCCCTCGCCGAGCGATCGCTTTCGATCAAGGTTGGCGTTGTTGTGTTACTCGTAGCAACCCTCTGTGCCTTCTTGCTGGCAACCTATTTAAATCCGCTTAGTTTTGGGTTGTGCTTTGCCGCCGTGCCTGTAATCGCGATTTATCCTGCTTGTAAGCGCGTGTTTCCCGTGCCCCAGTTGGTCTTAGCTTTAGCATGGGGCTTTGCCGTTTTGATTCCTTGGTCAGCGATCGCAGGGTCTCTCGATTTACATGCTTGGGGGCTGTGGGCGGCGACTGTGGCTTGGGCAATGGGTTTTGATACCGTCTATGCCATGAGCGATCGCGAGGACGATCTAAAGGTCGGTGTTAAGTCCAGCGCCATCTTTTTTGGTGACTATGTAACTGGTGCGATCGCAACTTTCTATGCGATCGCGCTTGGTTGTTTGATTTGGCTGGGCTGGGATCTGCATTTAGGTTATTTTCACTACGTTACCTGTGGGATAGCAGGGTTATTATGGATCTGGCAGAGTCAACAACTATCCAAGGTAGAAATACCTGCAAGTATCTACCAGAAGGCATTCGGACAAAATGTCTGGATTGGCTTTATTGTTTTGGTTGGCATGTTAACTCCAGAACTGCAAAACTTAAGTTTTTGGTAAGGTTTTCAGCCTCAGGACATACCCTAGCTACAGTGTGATTCTGTTAGTATCGAATTGTGAGCGTATAATAAATTCATGAGCAACATTCAAGAAAAGATCCAAGAAGAATTGCAGAATGCTAGAGAAGCCTGTGATGCATCAGGCGCAAACTCTAAAGAATGTGCCGTGGCTTGGGACACGGTTGAAGAGTTACAAGCAGAGGCTGCACACCAAAAGCAAGCGAAGGGCAAGAATTCTTTAGAAATTTATTGTGAAGATAATCCCGATGCTGCTGAATGCCGTATCTACGATGACTAAATCTGTTGATTAGCGATCGCGAAGCAAAGCTTCCGAGTTGCAAAATCTTAGAAATTTCTCTAATTAAGAAATTTATTAATATCTGTGGGGTAATGCCAGACTCTACAGATATTTTCGTGGGTGCTAGTCCAAGATTTATGCCAAATATCTGTATCACCAAATAAATTAAATGTGATAGATTTAGCCCCTACAGAACTTTTTAAGTACCCGTTAGACCGCGTAAGGACGGAAGCACTATGGCGATCATTCCTCTAAAGGCTTGGTATGTACCCGAATATGAACCTTTGCGATCGCTAACCAGTCGCCCCCACGATTTGCGTCTTGCCAAAAATAGTTTGCTCAAATCTGCGCTTAGAGTTGATTTTCTCGATGAAAGTCAGGTGGTGCAAGAGTCAGAATGGTTTCAGCGCTATCTTGCAGGCGAAACCATCGAGTTTTATATCGAGGGCAGTGGCAGCTATATTATTGCCAACATTGACCTGATCAGTCATGAGATTTATTTCACCAAACAAGAAATCATGGCTCATCTCGAGCCCACAATCTTTTTTAGCTACCAAAACCAATACCCCCATTCCAGTGAAGTAATTTTTGCGGCTTTAGAGACAGCGATCGCGGACATTAACAAAAAAGCCCGAATTCCCCTCAGCCTAGAGCAGGCTCATCGCCTCACGGACGAACCGATCAAGCTCAAAAGTGCCGTAATGGCAAGGCTCAAGCGCTGTATGCTATTCGTCGGTGACGTTACGCCTGTTGCCTATACCCCCACAGATCCGCCACAATTGTTGCTCAGTCCTCAAGTCTGCGTAGAGGTGGGCTATGCGCTCCAAGCCAAGCGGCTCGAACAAATTCTGTTAATTCAAATCCAAGATCGCGAAGAAGATGCCACATTTCCCTTCGATCTACCGATCTACCAGCGCATGGTCGCCAAGGATGTGAAGTCTTTAGTCAAGCAACTGCCGAATGCGATCGCAACCCATTTACAGCGATTTAATTTGTTTTGAGCATACTTTCGTCTTTGTTGGACTCGCGCCTCTTTGCTCTACCCAATAACGAAGATAGCTATTCTAAACCTATGGTTACTTTACCGATTAGACATCGCTTTACCGTTGAGGAATATCACAAAATGGGTGAGGCGCAGATCCTTAGAGAACGCACGGAATTACTCGATGGGGAAATCTTAGAAATGTCGCCGATAGGGCTTTTACACGCCGCTTGCGTGTCGTATCTGGTGCGATTGTTTGTTTTACGGCTGCCATCGATGGCTGATGTGCGATCGCAAAATCCCATTATCCTCGGTGATTTATCTGAGCCGCAACCCGATCTAGCGATCGTCAAATACCGCGATGATTTCTATAAAGGAGGGCATCCCATTCCTCAAGATATCCTTCTACTCATCGAGGTTTCTGACACGACGCTGAAGTTCGATCGCGAAGTAAAAATCCCCCTCTATGCTGTCTCAAAAATTCCTGAGGTCTGGATTGTAAATTTACCCGATCGAAACATAGAAGTTTATCGCGATCCTGTAGCGCAAAGCTATACAACGATTCAGCAATATCAAGGTGGCGAAAGTCTCTCTATATCTACGCTGGAAGGAATTGTTGTGAGTGTCAAGGAATTGTTTGGGTTTTGATTGCGATGCGATCGCACCGAAGCAAATGATTTAAAGGCTCTAAACACCATCTTCGCCCACTCCCATCAGCCTGCTTAAAGAATGCCCCAATTTAAAGGTTTTAAGGCAGATATACTGTGAATGACCCAAACAGCGAAGATTAGGTCATTGGCTCTTGATTAATCATAATGGTCAAACGCATGGATAAACTTGGGAACATATCTGTAAAAGGTTTTCGTCGCCTTCAAGATGTCGATCTTGAAATGAGAGATCTCACCGTGATGATCGGTGCAAATGGATCGGGGAAGATCTCTTTTTTAGATATGCTTTCAACCCTAGCTGCTTCAGCCAATGGGAAATTACATGACGCATTGCAAAATAAAGGTGGGCTAAACGAGATTTTAACTAGGGGGAGATCTCAGAACCTAGAAATAGCACTTTCAATGGGAATTCCAGAACAAGGAACGTTGCAATATGGTTTAGCTATATCTCCTAAAGGTTTATCCTATGAAATTAGGAATGAGTCATTAACACTGCAGCCCTCAATAAAAAGAGAAGCGAAAGAGGAGGCTGTAATACGAGTCACACAATACGCAGGAAGAGAAGATCTAACAGAAACTGAGTCTGAAATCACGCAAAAGGTAAAAGAATCGTTTAAATATATTGATTCCTATGGCTTAGACGTTAAATATTTTAAAAATGGCGAATCTCTAACTCCAAATTGGGAACATAACTATCTTGAAACTTCGCTTTCTCAAGTTCCGAAAATGTATCAAGAACCTGAAAAGTTGAGAAAGAGTCTTGCTTCCTGTACCTATTATGGAGCGCTGGATGTTTCAGAGAAAAGCCCAATTCGTTTGCCTCAAGCAATGCGACCAGCAAAGTTACCTGGAGCAAGAGGTGAAGATTTAGTTTCCTGTCTCTACGACCTACGGGAAAGCGATCGCGATCGCTTTGAAATGCTTGAAAGTATTATTTCTGCTGCATTCCCAGATTTTGAGCGATTAAACTTTCCACCAGTTGCTGCTGGAACTATCTCTATGACTTGGAAGGATAGAAATTTTTCTCAACCGATCTACATACACGAATTGTCAGAGGGAACGCTCCGATTTCTTTGGTTGGTGGCACTTTTGCAAAGCCAAAATTTGACAACCATCACACTCATAGATGAACCAGAAGTGAGTTTACACCCTGAATTACTCAGGCACTTAGCTTATCTCATGAGAGAAGCAGCAAAACACACACAACTGATCGTTGCAACCCACTCAGATCGGCTGATTAGATTTCTTGAGCCCCATGAAGTCCTGATTTGCGATCTCGAAGAAGGCGAGGCAAAAATGACATGGGCTGACACGCTAAATTTAGATAAATGGCTGGAAGATTACACGCTCGATCAAGTTTGGGCGATGAATGTGATCGGTGGTCGTCCATGAAAATAGCTGTTTTAGTCGAAGGAGCTACTGAAATAGCTTTTAGAGAAAAGCTGCATAAATTTTTACATGCTGTAAATTTTTGATTGATGATACCCGTTTCAAAAAGCAATTCAACACATTGTTCTTGACAGACCGCGTGACACGGGAAACTCAAATCTCGATCTGTTGCAAATTCAACTCAACCACTATGCACTAGAAGTGCATAGGTTTCTAAAGGGCTGAAAGCCCTAGCCTGCATTATTCATGAGAACCCAAAAGAGAATAAAAATCAAGAAAAAAGGAAGAGGTATTTTGGAAAGGAAAGAAAAATCTTAATTTAAAAGAGAAAATGCATAGAAAAGAAGCCTT
>NZ_CBDDRA010000044.1:0-33781 GCF_965232925.1 Tumidithrix helvetica PCC 7403 | reverse complement strand
GTTCATCCTCGGTCAATCGGACAATATATTTCTTTTGCATAAAGCTTCTTCGTGCTCTATACAATTTCGCCGATTTGAGCCTATTTGCCAACCCTAATTTTTAGATGTGACGCTGCACTAGTCGTTTTAGCAGAGCATTTAAATAGTGGACGCATTTTATCCATTGATCGCCGCGATTTCAGCGTTTATCGATGGAATAACAAGCCTTTTGAAAATCTTTTGATATAGCTATCCACGCTTTCAAGCCCTGATACAATAGGTGGGGAAATTTTGGCAAAGCTAGTTAGCGTAATTTACGTTGACCGACAATCGAGTTAATACCCCGCAATCTAAATCGTGAAGTTGTGCGTAATCTCCTGCTACCATGACAGTAAGGGCTCTAGCAAAAATAAAATGATCGCACAAGACAAGCAGCAAGCAAGTTCGCAGACTCATCTCAAAGCAATAGATTGGCTGCCCATTATTCGCAAATTTGAGGCGATCGTAGGGGCTAAAAACGTCGTGCGAACTCGCGAAGAACTGCTGGCTTACGAATGCGATGGCTTGACGAGTTACAAACAACAGCCTGCCGTAGTTGTCCTGCCTCGTACTACCGAGGAAGTCTCAGAAATTGTAAAGGTATGCGATCGCTTTGCACTTCCTTTTTTAGCTAGAGGTTCTGGCACGGGTTTGTCTGGTGGCGCTTTACCCTTAGAGAATTCCGTCCTAATTGTGACCGCTTTAATGAAGCGCATTCTCAAAGTCGATCTTGAGAATCAACGCGTAGTCGTGCAACCAGGCGTGATTAATAACTGGGTAACTCAGGCGGTAAGTGGTGCTGGCTTTTATTATGCCCCAGATCCATCCAGTCAAATCATTTGTTCCGTTGGGGGCAATGTTGCAGAAAACTCAGGTGGGGTGCATTGCCTTAAATATGGAGTCACGACCAATCACGTTCTGGGATTAAAACTGGTATTGCCTGATGGTGCGATCGTTGACGTAGGCGGCGAGATTGCCGAGATGCCAGGATATGACCTCACAGGTATCTTTGTCGGTTCGGAAGGAACCTTGGGCATTGCCACAGAAATTACCCTGAGAATACTCAAAGCAGCGGAATCCATTCATGTTCTACTGGCTGACTTTGATAATGTAGAAGCCGCAGGAGCCACGGTGTCAGGGGTGATTGGCGCAGGCATCATTCCTGGTGGCATGGAAATCATGGATAACATGAGCATTAATGCTGTGGAAGATACACTCGCTACAGGTTGTTATCCTCGCGATGCCATGGCAATTCTCTTAATTGAAATTGATGGCTCAGAGTTGGAAGTTGCAGAAAATGCAAAACGGGTAGAAGCCATTTGTCGGCAGAATGGCGCACGCAATGTCACCACGGCGACGGAACCCGAGCAACGCCTCAAACTTTGGAAGGGTCGCAAGGCAGCTTTCGCGGCGATGGGCAAGCTCAGTCCAGATTATTACGTCCAAGATGGCGTCATTCCCCGCACAAAATTGCCCTATGTGCTCAAAGAGATGGAAGCGCTCAGCCAAAAGTATGGCTACCCCATTGCCAATGTTTTCCATGCAGGCGATGGCAACTTACATCCATTGATTCTCTACAACAATTCTATTCCTGGTGCGTTAGAAAAGGTCGAAGCATTAGGGAGCGAGATCCTCAAGCTCTGCGTCAGAGTAGGGGGAAGTATCTCTGGCGAACATGGCATTGGTGCAGATAAACGCTGCTATATGCCAGAAATGTTCAGTCCTGCTGATTTGGAAACGATGATCTGGGTGCGATCGTGCTTCGATCCTAAAGGAATTGCCAACCCCACCAAGATTTTCCCAACTCCCCGCACCTGTGGTGAAGCCGCTAATTCTCAAGCAATCCATCAGTTAGATAGTCAATTTAAGCAGATAGAAAGGTTTTAGAAGAGTTGTCAGTCGTCGGTCGTCAGGAGGCAGTTTGGATAAAACAAAAGAATTGATATCATTACTCGATAACCAATAACCTTCTTATGCCAAACTACACGGTAAAAGTTCTACAAAAGACGGCTTTTAAATTACAGCCTATTGACAGTAGTAAAATCACTCACCCAAATCAAAAGCAAGAGGTTGCTGCTGGGAAGGAATTCGCTCTGCATAGTTATCTATTCGATCGCGTCACCAATCATTACAAAGTCGCCCTTCTGATTGACTCTTTTAACGGTCGAAACAGTTGGTATGTCTATGCCGAGCACGTGCAGATTCTCAAAGATGATGTCGTGCAGCCCAAAGGAGCACCAGAATCACCTAAAGCACCGACTAGCGTAGAAACTAAATGTCCCCTATTTTAGCCAGTTAGATAACATCAATAATCCCTTTGGTTCTTGCAATGTTACATCCACAGCCATGTGTCTTGCCTACTTTGGGCTACGTGCCAAAGATCCAGATGTCCAGTTAGAAGACGAGTTATACAATTACTGCGATACCCACAGCTTAGATCGTCATAACCCTGCCGATCTGGCGACGCTGATCGCCGACTATGGCTATAAGGATAAATTTAAACTAGAGGCAAAATGGTCAGAGGCAAAAGCTTGGCTCAATCAAGGGAATCCACTGATCGTGCATGGCTACTTTACAAGATCTGGGCACATCATTGCGATCGTGGGTTATAACGAAGTTGGCTGGGTTGTTAACGATCCCTATGGGGAATGGTCGGCGGATGGCTATGACACCAATGCGAGTGGAGGGGGTTTAACTTACTCCTATGAGGCAATGGAGAGAGTCTGCGGTGCTGATGGCGATTTATGGATACACTTTGTCAGTAAGTAGCAATACGAGGAAAGAACTTAACCGATCAGTTGTTGGACGATCGCTTCGTGCGTTAAACCTTCCAGTAGAAGTTTGTCAACAACAGCAAGGCGATCGGATAAGCCAATAATAAAGCGATTGCAGTCTTCGCCTCTTGATTCGCAGGTAGTTTGTGCTGCTAACAACTCTCGACCCGTGAGGCGGCTAAAAAAGGAAGTGAGAATCCCTGCTTCTAAAAAGCAGCTAGGACGATTTTCCCCAGGAACTTGACGACTATAGGGGGAGTTATAGGTCTTAATCACTAAAACTCCATGGGCTTGATGTTCTGGATCGAACTCAAATTTTCCCCAGCCATGGGTTTTCCAACATTCCTTTAAGCATTGTAGGAAGGTAATCATTTCCATCTCGGCTAGCGATTGATCGTAATACTCCGCGATCGATTCGCTAAAACGGGTATAAAAGTTTTTACCCCACCATTTACCGCAATTAAATAGCACAAGCCTAGAAGCCTGACCAGTTTCTTTGGCTAAGCCTGCATAGAGTGCCGCAATGAGCGTATCAGGAATAGCAATGAGGCGATCGCCTCTACGACTTTCCAGCAAGCCTAGCTCTAGATCGCCACGCACATACGCCCCGTAGTCAAAATAGTTGGCAGGGACACGATTATCTTTAAGCAAATCTGCAACAGAAATCATAAGTTCATAAAGGGTCAGTGGATTCTTGGCAAGAGATCGTAAACGGCTACTTAGAGTTAGTAAATCAGCGTTACTTGTGCTGCGGTAATCAATGGCTGCACCAAGGCAAGTTGGCTAGCACTGAGTTCTTTCTTTAAGACTTGATTGAGAGATTTATAAAGAGTTTCATTGAGTCGTCGCAGATCGTGGGCTGACATAATTTGCTCTAACCAACCCAGTAGCTTTTGCTTGAGGAAATTCTCATCGTTTAACAACATGGACATGGCACAATAACGCATCACCAATACAAGATTTTTAATGCCTCTTTCGAGATCGGCAGTATCTTGCTTAGGCATCTCTTCTTCTACGCGATCGGCGACAGCCTGTAGGATCTCTAACTCGCGATCGCGTAAAAGTTTGTATAGTGCTAGGCGTTCTGGCAAAGAAGTCACGTAGGATTGCAACAATCCTATTTCTTCGGTGCCAAGATATCGCTCGTTGGCTTGGTCGATCAGATCTTGAACTTGACTACTCATAGATTTGTCCTTTGAAAGCTAAAAATGACAGCTAAAAGAAACTAGAGATATCATCTAGGAAATCCTCTAAGGTTTCTTTCTTTTCTTCTACTTTGGCTACTCCAAGTGAAGGCGTTGGTGCAGCAGCAAGAGGAATACCAGACCAAGGAATCATACTGAAGTACTGATTTACAGAGAGCTTGAGGTCGAGTGTGGGCGCGATCGCAACATGACCGTTAAGATTGCCGATTCCCTGACTAGGCGCAGCGGTAACGACCTGAGGGCGATTTTCCCAGTTCACACCTTGCCAAAAGCTACGGACAGATTGCTGCGTCCAAGTTGATGTTGTGTTCATTTTAGTAATTCACCATCGCGTAAGCGTTTCTCAATATCGCGGCTGGTTCCACCTTCATTGAGCCAAAATGCTGCCGCATCAATGCGATTTTTACCTCCCAGCAAGAATTTACAATAGTTCTCACCCATTGAGTAGCATTGAATTTCAATACAATCTAGTTCTTTTTTAACTAGATAGGTAAAGAAGCCAGAAAATAAGCCTGCATAGAGGTGACAAACGGGTTTGCCAACATCGCCTAAAGTACGCGCCACTGCGGAGTCAAAGATACTAATGAACATAAAGCCCTGCTTGCGATCGCTCATATCCATCTTCCAACGTCCCCATCCTTGAGAGGTAAAGGGCCACCACCAAGTTTCCAGCAAAAAGGGTAGGTTGGTTTGACGAATGCTGCGTCCAAAGTCGCGCTCAAACCACTGAGTAAAAAACTCAGCATCCTTGAGTCCCCACTCGCAGCCAATGGTATACATCACTGCCGCAGAAGCTTCACCCACTTCTTCTTCTAAACCTTCTTGCAAGCCAATGATAAAGTCTTCACTTGTCAGGACATTTCGTAAACCATTCCAGTCTTCAATTGTTCCTCTCTCAAAATCAGGCTTAAAGAAATCTTGCAGGCTATAGTGGTTGTTTCTTTTTGTGCCCTTGATCGAGCTTTCGGAAGATTTTGCCGCAACAGTCATAAACTTGATACTCCTAGTTGGACGATAGATTTACGCAACAATATTTCGAATAGTTTGAGGAAAGAGATTACAAGCCCCTCTTTGTACTAGGTAATTGCTCAGACACACGAAAATCTGTGTTTTCAAGTTGTTTAACCATCGACCGAGTAATTAGCTGACCAATTTCGACAAGCGTTTGTCCCGTAACGGGGTGCAACAGAGGTTTTTCGCAGCGCCGACCAATCAGGGCTTCAATGTCCTGAATCGACTGCACGTACATCCCAACTGGCAGTTCTACGACCACCCCTTCTGCCATGACCTTTGCTTGACAAGCTAGGCGAGAATTGGGCTTACAGGTAGTAATAACTTCTAAGGTGCGTTGTTCGCGCCTTGCCATCGGACTTAAAGAGTCCATCCCAGATTGGATGTAAACGTGACAGGTAGCGCACATTCCCCGTCCACCACATTCTTTAAGAATATTTAAATCTTCTCCCATCAGTACAGATAGCAATGCACCGTTTGTGGCGATGTCTGCTTCTTGTGCGATCGGCTCAATCCTGACTCGCTTAGCCATAAGTTCCCTACCCCTACCTAATTGCCACTTGGTATTCTTAAGCTAACACTAAGTCTATCGCATCTGAGCGAATGGTCTCTGTTTATTGACCTAACAATTTTTGCATTCGTTACTTTCGATCTGTGCCAATCAGTAAATTTTGCTGTTGGGCATCAAGGCAATCTTGCTTGAGCATGACGTCAAAGTTGCGAATGACTTGACAGCAACGATTGATAAAAGCTTTTGTCCAGTCTTGAATTTGCTGGTGTTGCTCGGGATTGCATGCGATCGCCTTTTGGCGGGGATGGGAAAGTTGGGCATTGCGATCGACCTCAAATTCTGCTAGCCAAGCGATCGTGGGGCGACTGGAACGCCAATAGTTGGCAACGACCATTTTGCCGAGATAGTCCGTGGTAAATCGACTCAATTTGTTCATCACCCCGATAAGTTCATCTAACTTATACTCTTGCGTACTATTTTTCGTTGATACTGACTTAATGTGCGTTTCTACTATTGCTGCATCTAAAGGAGATGCTTGTGTTTTTGGGGTTGAAGTTGTGGATGATTGCCTGTTGGCTTTAGGAGACTGAGGAGGCGTAACATGAATCTGTGATTTTTTTGCTGATTCACTGGCTAATTCAACGGGTATAGCAACCTTTGCTGGTTGATCTGCTTGTTGGAATCCAGCATTGTTCTGACTTGTTAATGTTGCTTGCGTAGCATTACCCAATAACAGTTTGAAAGCGGAAATCGTATTGTAGGTATCTGTTTCAACCAGCTTCTTAATACTAGTAATCGCATTTTTATAACGTTCGAGATCCAAATCTTTTCCTGTTAATACCAAGAGTACTAAGCCATGACTGAGCTTGTAGATAAAAACAACATTTTCAGAGAAGGAAAATTCAAAGGCTTCAAAACCTTCTGGCACATTTTCTAATACATGCAAGACTCCTTGCCCCAAAGCCTGCTTTGTTCTTTCCAAAACTGAATCTAGCCTATAAAAATAAGGGCGCATGCGCCTATTTGTGAGGGCAACGCCATCAATTCCTGCTAAATTCAGAAAATCTTGGATATCCGCCCGATTCATAATTTTTCACACTTCGTTTTTTATGATCGACATTCCTTTCACCCTAGACCAATTACGCATCCTGAAAGCGATCGCGGCTGAAGGTAGCTTCAAGCGCGCTGCTGATAGTTTGTATGTGTCACAGCCAGCAGTTAGTTTGCAAGTTCAACACCTAGAGCGACAGCTAGATGTGCCTTTATTCGATCGGGGTGGGCGACGCGCACAGTTGACAGAGGCAGGGCAGTTACTCTTGTCCTATGGCGATCGCATTTTAAGCTTGTGTCAAGAAACCTGTCGCGCCATTGAAGATTTACAAAACCTTAATGGTGGAACCCTGATCATTGGAGCCAGTCAAACGACAGGTACTTATTTGATGCCTCGGATGATTGGTTTGTTCCGCAAGAAATACCCTGAAGTTGCAGTCCAACTCCACGTTCATTCTACTCGCCGCACCGCATGGAGTGTTGCAAATGGACAGGTAGACTTGGCAATAATTGGCGGGGAAATCCCAGCTGAATTACTCGATTCTTTAGAAATTACCCCCTATGCTGAAGATGAGCTAGCTCTAGTGTTACCTATGATGCACCCCTTGGCTCAGGCTGGTACTTTACCGAGGGAAGAGTTATATAAGTTACAGTTTATCGCCTTAGATTCTCAGTCTACAATTCGCAAGGTGATCGATCAAGTTTTGATGAGAAGTGGGGTCGATCCCAAACAGTTGACGATTGAGATGGAGTTAAATTCAATTGAGGCAATTAAAAATGCCGTACAGGCAGGGCTGGGGGCAGCATTTTTATCGTTAACAGCGATCGAAAAAGAATTGCAAGTCGGTGCGATGCACCAAGTCTTGATTGATGGCTTAGTGATCAAGCGGACGTTATTACAAATTAGAAACCCTAACCGTTATCGCTCTAAGGCAACAGAGGCATTTTGTGGTGAAATTTTGCCGCTGTTTAGAGATAAAGCGATCGGAAACCCCACTGTTCTTTAAATTTAAGTGCTTTAACTTGATTTAGCCCGAAAAATGCCAAAGGAGGAGGTGTACCCATGTAAAAAGGTCGTGCCGCCCACAGGTCCAATTTCTCCAGAGCAGAAAAAACCACCAAGGGGAAGTAGTCCCAAATATTTGTTAAATAGCTCTGAGTCAAAATTTGGTTTGCCATAGAGTTTTTCGCCTCTACCCACACAGGAAAACATTACTGCTGCCGTAGCTGAGCTAGATCCTTCAGAGATGATTTGCTTGTGGTAGCGTCTAAGTACGTCTTCTAAGTCTAGGGCTGAAGCATGGGCATCCCTTAGGTGTAACTGAATTCGCTGTCCCGGACGCATTCTGTCACCCACCGCGATCGCACCCGATTTTGGATCGACGCCAATAATGTTACGAATTAAGAAGTCGCCCTGCTCTGGTGCAGATTTAAATTCATTCATCACCACACCCAAAAACAGAGAATTTTGTGCCAACTGGCGATCGCTTTGACTCAGATCGCCCACAATATCTTGTAAAACCGTCAGGGGCGGTTGCCCTTCTAGAGAAAGAATGAGGTTGCGATCGCACTCAGAGACTTGCAGCATCTTGCCAATGGGACGACAGCCCTGCGCCACAACGGCATCAATGGAAACATCACCCCATAGGGCAATACCCACTAAACCTTGACGGTAGAGCTTATAGTTATCTTTGTCATGAAAACAAAACAAAGCATTGGCACCGAGTCCACCACCACTTGCCAAGCCCCCAACCTTAACGGCACTAGGGTAAGCAAAATCTAAGCCTTGCAGCAGATCGTTCACAGGAAATGAAAAAGGATCGCCGAGAATCACAAAGTTTGGCTGTACCTGTGGGTCAACATCGATCAGATCCTGCCAATGGTTGGGCGGACTGTCCAGATCGGGCACATCTTCTTCGCTGAGATGAAATATTTTCATCTCAACATTTGGCAAGTGACCGACCATCAGAGATATAGCTGGCAAGTCTTCTAGCTCTTGCCCCCTACCCACGATGCCACTGCCCGAACAACCAATCAAGTGTTTGATGGGCAACTTTTCGGAAAGCAAGGGCAATAGCCGAGGATAGTCACTGGCAAAGCTACTTGAGATAAACAGCAATCCCAAGTCTGGCGATCGTTCCCCTAAAGCCTGTAGAACCTGCTCAGACACCTCTTGCACCGCAGCTTCCAGTGATACTTTAGTAGAGAGGCTACTAACCCATTTCATATGCCTTTCCTCTGTTTCATGCTGCTATGGTTTAATTAACGATGCAAAGATTCGCAAAGATTCAATAAGATACTGTGTAAACAAGTCCTGTATCTTAGAAGAATACATAAAGACTAAATTACAAAAAACAATTAATAACTATCGAAGGGAGCAACTTTACTATGCAGGATGCAGTAACTAGCCTGATAGGTGTTTATGATGCCACAGGACGTTATCTCGATCGAGATGCTATCGAACAACTTAACTCTTATTTTGCCACTGGTGCGGCACGACTGAAAGCAGCTTCAACAATTACTGCTAATGCAGCTTCTTTGGTGCGTCAATCTGGGGCACAACTATTTGAAGAATTGCCCGATTTGATTCGTCCAGGTGGCAATGCCTATACAACTCGCCGCTTTGCAGCTTGTTTGAGAGATATGGACTATTACCTCCGCTACGCAACCTATGCCCTCGTGGCAGGCAATAGCGACGTTCTAGACGAACGGGTACTACAAGGTTTGCGTGACACCTACAGTTCCTTAGGCGTAGCAACTGGATCTACGGTTCGAGGCATCCAGATCATGAAGGCAAAAGTCGTTGAGTTGGTGGGTGAAAATGGCGATTGGTTAACAGAACCTTTTGACCACATGAGCCGTGAGTTAGGCGAGAACAATATTTAAGTTTTATGTAGGGCTCCCGTTTCCGCTCGTAGGGGGGGGCGACATCTTGCTTGTACTGAACCAAGTCGAAGTATGTCTGCCCCATATACCTTAAGGTAGCTTTAGTTGTTGAGCCGCAGTAAAAAACTGGCGGCTCAATGCTTTTGTCAGAAAAAGTGTTGTAAGTAAATTTGCTGCCACGATCGCAAATAAAATTACTAACTGGTAGCGCGTTGCTAATAGGGGGGATACCCCACTCAAAATTTGCCCCGTCATCATGCCTGGTAGTGCCACCACCCCTGCCACCATCATGCCGTTGATACTGGGAATCATGGCAGCCTTGATTGCCTCTTTTTGATAGGTTGCGATCGCTTGCTGTGGTTTTGCACCCAGACAAAGTTGCGTTTCGATCGCATTGGCTTGCTGTGAAATTGACTTAGTTAGACGTTCCGCTGCGATCGCCGCACCGTTCATCGAATTCCCCAAAATCATGCCAGCTAGGGGAATTAAGTACTGCGGTTCGTACCAAACCCCAGGACGTACCACGATTGAGAGCGTGTAAGCCAAAATCCCCCCCGTGCCCAGTAAGACAGAACCCCAGACAATCGGAAGGGCATAGGGCACTTTTTTACCTATTCGATCTTTTGCCTCTTTGGCGGCGACAGTACTCATGAGCGCCAAAATGAATAGCACCGCCCATGCTTGTTTAATATCAAATACGGCATCGAGCAGATAGCCCACAATCGTCAACTGCACGACACTGCGAAGCGTTGCGATCGCCAAGTTAGAGGCTAAACCCAATTTTTGCCAAAAAGATAAGCTGATGGTCATTGCCATCAACCCCAGAGCCAAGGACATCTGCTCTAAACTAAGATCGACGGGTGGTACGAGCACAAATTTTTATCTCTATATTTTTGGCAGTGTTTTGTTAGGAAATTTTAACGATAACTAGAAATTCTCTAGCAACTCTCTAGAAATTCCCTAGAAATACCCAGTGGTATTGATTTCTGGTAGGTAATATTTAGTATCATAGTTGTCTGCAAAATTAACATTTGCTACGGCTTTTCCCTCATCCCCAAAATATTCATGAAAGACTGGCTGAAGCCTGCCCAAAGGCTAGGAAATCTCCCCCCCTATGTGTTTGCTAGGTTAGATGAACTAAAACTTAGAGCAAAAGCGCAAGGGCTAGATCTAATCGACTTGGGCATGGGTAATCCAGATGGGGCTACACCTGCACCTGTGGTTGAGAGCGCGATCGCGGCAATTCAAGACACCCGCAATCATGGTTATCCTCCCTTTGAAGGCACATCTAATTTTCGTCGTGCCATTACAGATTGGTATTACCGCCGTTACAATGTCAAGCTCGATTCGGAGGGGGAAGCTTTACCTCTGATTGGCTCTAAAGAAGGCTTAACCCACTTAGCCCTTGCCTTTATCGATCCAGGTGACTTAGTGCTCGTGCCCAGTCCCGCCTACCCTGCGCACTTTCGCGGTCCGTTAATTGCTGGGGCAGAGATTTACGAGCTCATTCTCAAACCTGAAAATGATTGGGTAATCGACCTCGATAGCATTCCTGAAGATATTGCACGAAGGGCAAAAGTTCTGTACTTTAACTATCCAAGCAACCCTACGGCAGCGATCGCCCCCCGCAAATTATTTGAAGACATCGTGGCGTTTGCCCAGAAATACCAAATTTTATTAGTGCATGACCTTTGCTATGCCGAACTTGCCTTTGATGGCTATCAACCCACCAGTTTGTTGGAGATTCCTGGTGGTAAAGATATCGGCGTAGAGTTTCATACCCTATCCAAGACCTACAACATGGCAGGATGGCGCGTGGGCTTTGTGGTGGGCAATCGTCATGTGATTCAAGGACTGCGAACGCTCAAAACCAATCTTGACTACGGCATCTTTTCAGCCATTCAGACCGCCGCAGAAACTGCTTTAAATCTGCCAGAATCCTATCTAGAGGCAGTCCGTTTTCGGTATCGCGAGCGACGGGATTTTTTAATTGACGGATTGGCAAAGTTGGGTTGGACAATTCCCAAGACCTACGCCACCATGTATCTCTGGGTTCCTTGCCCACCAGGTATGACTTCTACGGATTTTGCCCTTGATGTTTTACAGCGTACGGGGATTGTTTTGACCCCCGGTAGTGCCTTTGGGAAAGGCGGAGAAGGCTATGTGCGGATTAGTTTAATCGCTGACTGCGATCGCTTGGGTGAAGCCCTCGACCGCCTCAAACAAGCAGGGATACGCTATCAGTAAATTTTTTTCCAAATTTCTTAGATATGGCGAATATTCGCCAAAATCAGACGATTTCTTATCAAAATCACCCATATTTTTGAAAGATTTCTTAGTGGATTCGTTTTTTGAATTCACCATAATTTCCTGTTTTTAAATGATTGGCAGTTAAGATCGAGATTGGCTTTTATCACTTGCACTAAAGGTAGATTATGCAGTCTTTTTCATGAATTCTTAACGATAAGAATCGCTCCATTTCTTGCTGGCAAATTTAATTTATGTATTTTAAAATACTTATTTTTTTGACTGCTGCTATTAGTGACTCAGTCTCTCAGTCGTTGAGTTGCCTTAGTTTGCAAAGTTCTCTAGGAATACGATAAAGTTAGATTTTCTAATGTTAATTCCATAAGTACTTACAGAAAACGTATGGTTAATTCGTTCGTACTTTTGGTATCGTATAGGAACAAATATAAATATCATACGTAAAGTCACTATGGTATTTATAAGTCAATACTACATTTGGCGTAATCTTATCGAAAATCACTTTAATGATTAAGTACAATTCCTTAGAATTATTACGTACGATTTTTAAAGACAATTGACCATAAGAAACTGATAGGCTAGAAATCTAAAGGTTGTCTACCTTCGGTTACGTCAAACATTTACAAATCCCCTGCCAATATAAGCAAGATTCTAGTAAAGACAGCAACAGATGATATCCGACAACTTAACAACAAAATCCAAAGAGAACGGTAATTACTCCAGCTCTAGAGATGCAAGTTCCAGCGATCTAGTGAGCCGTGCTGAGTACTTTATGACTTTGCATAAAGAGTTAGATCGACTAGAGGAAATGCTCCTAGAAAGTGGTCCTCGGATTATGGGTCATACCGTAATTGATGAAGAAAGAGTATGCAAGCAAATTGACCAAGTGCGTTTGTCAGTCCCCGACTCGATCGCCAAAGCTGAAGAAATTCTTCAGTACAAGCAAGAGATTATGATTGAGGCAGAGCAATATGCCGATGAGATTGTCAAGGTCGCAGAGTTACGCGCAGCAAAGTTAGTAGAAGAGTCGGCAATTCTCCGGCAAGTCGATCTAGAAGCCAATCAACTGCGTCGTCGTACGCAAGAAGATTGCGAGGAAATGCGCGCCCAGACGGTCAATGAACTAACCCAACAACGCCGTCAAGCTCAAAAAGAAATTGAATCAATCCGTCAACATGTTTCAGCCGAAGTATCTGACCTACAACGTGGTGCAGATGAATATTGCGATCGCATTTTGGGCAATTTAGAATCCGATCTTCTAGACGCCCTCAAAATTGTGCAAAACGGTAGACAAGAGCTTCGGCATTAGTTCCATCTCGATCGACACCCTCATGATTGCCACGAGAATCGCGGTTACGTCGGATATTGACGGGATTCTTGACTTGCAGTCTGTCCATCTCTACACAAATTTGTCAGACGCAAAGCGCCTTGAGGGGTTTGTCACAACACCATTTAACCACCATTCTTTCTATACCCTTGCATTTTTGACCAAAGACGATAACGCTCGGGATTGATGGCAAGGATTAGGGATAGTCGAGATAGCTATTCTTAAGAATTCACAAATAATTCCTAACTTCTAGATACTCTCCGATTGGAAGCATGCTACAACTCTTGGTTTTAATCGTTTTAGGAGCGCTCGATCTATAACGATGGGAGGATTTTTTGCCATTCCCTGAGAATTTATACGCTCAGGCTTTTGATCGTGATAAGTTAAGTTTAGTTAAGAAAAATTTGAGCAAGAGGCTCTTCGAGTTTATGAAATCTTCATGGAAAACCATACTTCTGTGGTCTCTACCCATAGTCGTCATATTATTTTTTCTTTGGCAAACCCTTTTTTCGCGACCAGTGCAGCCTCAATTAAATATTAATGCCGCAAATACACGCATATCCTATAGCCGCTTTTTAGAATACCTTGACGAACATCGCGTTCGGAAAGTAGACATTTTTGATGGTGGGCGGACAGCGATCGTCGTAGCAACTGACCCACAATTAGAGGGCAAAGAACAGCGTGCCAGAGTTGACCTACCTCTTTATGCACCTGAACTGATGGGTAAGTTAAATGAGAATAAAGTCGATTTAGCTGTTTATCCTCCCAGTAATAATGGCGCTTTTTGGGGATTTATCAGCAACTTGATTTTCCCGATCGCCTTGATTGCTGGCTTGTTTTTCCTATTTCGTCGTTCTAATCAAATGGGCGGTCCAGGTCAAGCCATGGATTTTGGCAAATCTAAAGCTCGTTTCTCGATGGATGCTCAGACTGGTGTGAAATTTGATGATGTCGCAGGCATCGAAGAAGCTAAAGAAGAATTGCAGGAAGTGGTGACATTCCTAAAGAAACCCGAACGCTTTACCGCAGTGGGAGCCAAAATTCCTAAAGGCGTATTGTTGATTGGACCTCCTGGGACTGGTAAGACCTTGCTAGCAAAAGCGATCGCTGGCGAAGCAGGCGTACCCTTTTTCTCTGTCTCTGGTTCTGAATTCGTCGAGATGTTTGTGGGTGTAGGTGCTTCCCGCGTTCGCGATCTATTTAAAAAAGCGAAGGAAAGCGCTCCTTGCATCATCTTTATTGACGAAATTGATGCGGTCGGTCGCCAACGTGGCGCAGGCATTGGCGGTGGTAATGACGAACGCGAACAAACCCTCAACCAAATTCTCACGGAAATGGATGGGTTTGAAGGCAATACAGGCATCATTATCATTGCGGCAACCAACCGTCCCGATGTTCTAGATACAGCCTTACTTCGTCCCGGTCGCTTCGATCGCCAGATTTCCGTCGATCCTCCCGATATTAAGGGTCGCTTGCAGGTATTGAACGTGCATGCCAAGGGCAAAAAGATTAGTCCTGAAGTTTCTCTAGAAGCGATCGCGCGTCGCACTCCCGGGTTCTCAGGGGCAGACCTTGCCAACTTACTGAACGAAGCAGCTATTCTCACCGCCCGCCGTCGCAAAGATGCGATCGCGATGTCAGAAATCGATGATGCGGTGGATCGCGTGATCGCTGGCTTGGAAGGAAAGGCTTTGGTAGATAGTAAGAACAAGCGCTTGATTGCCTATCATGAAGTCGGTCACGCGATCGTTGGTACTTTGATTAAAGAACACGATCCCGTACAAAAAGTGACGCTGATTCCACGCGGACAAGCGGCTGGGCTGACTTGGTTCTCTCCTTCCGACGAGCAGTTCTTGATTTCTCGCTCTCAAATCCTTGCTAGAATCACGGGTGCTTTGGGTGGTAGGGCTGCTGAGGAAGCTGTTTTTGGCAGTCAAGAGATTACCACAGGGGCAGGCAACGATTTGCAACAGGTGACGGGTATGGCGCGGCAAATGGTAACTCGCTTTGGTATGTCTGATATTGGGCCTCTGTCGCTGGAAGGTCGCAATAATGAAGTCTTCTTAGGACGCGATTTGATGTCTCGCTCTGAATTTTCAGAAGAAATCACCGCACGCATCGACCAGCAAGTTCGCGAAATTGTCCAGGCCTGTTATCAAACTGCCTTACAAATCATGTACGAAAATCGTGCTGCGATCGATCGCGTTGTCGATATTCTCGTGGATAAAGAAACCATCGATGGCGAAGAATTCCGTCGCGTGATTTCTGAGTACACCACAGTCCCTGAAAAAGAACGTTTCGTTCCTGTCCTATAATTTTTGAATATCGTTTCAAGAATCAATTCCCAAAAAGGTGGACAGAAATGTCCACCTTTTTTATTTCCTTTAGTTCGGGATCGAAAAACATGAGATTCCCTATCTTTGGTGAAATTCTTTACATCTCCTCTAAATCTCAAATCATTCTAAATAAACAATACCTTCGCCAAATCAAAGGGTATCTGCAAACGAAGGAATAGGGTGGATAGCCCCTAAGTTAGCAACATTGGTAAAAATAGACGCCAATAAAATAGGGTCTGGTTTTTGCGGAAGTAATTTCAGGACTTCCTGCACATACTTGAATCCACGAAACCCTGCCTTCAGATCCAGAATACTCAACTCCTGATTGGTATGGCGAAAATCCTGTAAGAGACGGTGAGAGAGACTCATACCATTTTCAAAAAATGATGCAACGCATCTTTTTGAAAAGACCGCGCTCTGCGCGGAACTCAAACCTCGATCTGTTGCAAATTCAAGTGAAATTGGTATCACCATAAAAAGCGATAAATTAGCAGCCTTGGTGACACCTACTTCAGAGGTTTGCATAAAATCTTCCACCCCCCAAAACTGCTTGGCATCACGGAAGTTAAGTTCAAATGGAAAACTGGAACTTTAACCCAAAAAGATGAAAACTGCCGTAATTAAAATTAGTATGTGCCCTATCTTCTGTAATTTGGCAACTCAGGCTACCATAGCTCTATGATTGGTCAACTACTAGACAGACGTTACCGCATCGTTCGCAGCTTGGGCTCAGGGGGCTTTGGGCATACCTATCTGGCTCAAGACCTGAAGATTCCGGGTGAGCCTGTTTGTGTGGTCAAACATCTCAAACCTGCCAGCACAGACCCCAACTATCTGCAAATTGCCAGCCGTCTCTTTACAAGTGAGGCAACAACGCTTGCAAAACTCGGGCATCACGACCAGATTCCACGCTTACTAGCTTATTTTGAGGAAAATCAAGAGTTTTACCTCGTCGAAGAATTTATCGAGGGACATTCGCTTAACGATGAGATCCAAACAGGTAGAAAATACAGTGAAACTGAGGCGGTTCAAATTCTGGTTGATGTTTTAGAGGTCTTGGCATATGTCCATAGTCAAGGTGTAATTCATCGCGATATCAAGCCTGATAATTTGATCCGTCGTCAGAGCGATCGCAAGTTAATCCTGATTGATTTTGGTGCAATTAAGCAGGTCCAGAGCCAATTAATCGTGCAACAGGGACAGATCAGCGCCACCGTCGCGATCGGGACACCTGGGTATATGTCCTCTGAGCAGGGACAAGGAAAACCTCGCCCCAGTAGCGATCTCTTTGCCCTAGGTATGATTGGGATTCAGATTTTAACGGGGTTAAGCCCTCGCAAGATTCCAGAAGATAAGCAAACGGGTGAGTTGAGTTGGCAGCATTTGGTCGCTGCCCAAACTGGACTTGTGGAAGTTTTGACCAAGATGACACGCTATCACTATAAAGATCGCTATGAAACCGCAACGGAAGTTCTACAGGTTTTGCGACAGGTGACTTCGCCCTATCTTCCCACTCAATCCCCCATTCAATCCCCAATTCAGTCTCCTGCTCAACCCCTATCCCAGCAAGTCACCCAATCTGTACTTGAGTCTACTTACATTTCACCCCAGCCGATTCCACCCATCCTTTCTGCGCCCCAGCCCCAGCCACTTCCTTTGCCCGTTCAAACGCCTTCTCCAGATCCAACTGCCTCACAAGCTCCGACACAGCAGGTTCCCAATCTCATCCCTCAGCCTTTTCTCCAGCCCACACAAGAAACGCGTTCTCAATCAGGGAATAAAGGACTATTTCTTGGATTATGGGTAGGAGCCATGCTCTCCGCGATCGCTGTGGGTGTTCTATTCGCAACCAGAGGCAATCAACAGGCGATCGCACCCACTCCAACCACCCCAGCCAAGACAACTCCAATTTCCGAATTACCTACCCCAAAGCCTTCTGCCACAGCAACAGCAACACTAACGCCCACACCTGAGCGATCGACCCCGATTGTAGAACCGACGAATACACCTGTTGTCGTGACACCTACGCCAGTTCCCACAAATCCTTCTAAAGATGCTGGTACGCTCCAAGTTCTCACCGAAGCAAAAGCCATAAGCCGCATTAGAGAATTGGTCTCGGCTAAGCGTCAAATGTTTGCCCCGCCTTTCGATCGCGCTAGACTTGCCGAACTAACCACAGGCGATGCCTATGAAAAGCGCAGCGGTTCGATTGACTGGTTGCAAAATAATAATGCTTACTACGAATTTGGTGCCTTTGCGGTGAAGCCCGCAGGAGATTTTCAAAGAGAAGGCGATCGGGCGCTGGTTACGGTAGAGATCGTTGAAGCGCCAACATTGTATGTAAATGGTCAGATCGATCGCTCACAATCACTCCCCTCTCAGGGCAAATATCGCTGTGAGCTGCGTTTTGAGAATGGCAAGTGGAAGATTTCCAACTTAATTAAGCTCGATTAAATTTCACCTGAGTTATCGCCTATTGAACTGTTTTGGTCTAAGGTCAAGGCTATCTCCTGCGTTCTATAGCTCCTAGGACTAAAGATGAACTTCATGATGCGATTACTGAGGCATTTAATGCTGCTTCTCGTTCTGATATCTCTGGTTGGTTTGCGGAGTGCGATGCCCGTACTGTTCTCATTTGAAAACCGCTATATCACAAAAGCTGTTTTGCTCGAAGCAGTTCGCGGCGTAGAAACTCACAGCTTTAGCTTTTGGGATGCACAAATCTGGGCAACGGCAAGGATCTATCAAATTTCAGAGATATTTAGTGAAGACTTCAACACAGGATCTACTGTTGAAGCAGTTTCATTCTTTGACCCTTTTAAAGATAGATGACGTTGCGATCGCACAGAATTCAAATTGGCATGTAAATTAAGCAACTGTGTGACCTGCGGCAGCGATCGCAGCTTTAATTTCGTCCTCACTAATTTGAGCTTGAACCGATACGATCTTGGTCGTAGCATCGCCTGTCACCGTGGCAGTGGGATCGACAGACTGGATTGCCTTAGTGACCGTATCCACACAGCCCGAACAGGCGATCGATGGAACCTTTAACTCAATTGACATAAAGTGATTCTCCGATATGTAGAAGTTCTAATTTGAAGGTTCTCTTAGAATACAGGACATAGGCAAAACTGATTACCCTATGACCGTTAATTCTATCAGCCAGGAATCAATTCTACCCGAGAAGATAGACGGTAAATCGAATGGCTATGGATATACTTATAAGAGTGTAAAACATTTAACAAAACTGGATTTAACAAAACCTTGAAATCTGCGATCGCCAAGCTCTCGCCCGAGCAAACCTTAGACAATTTGTTAACCCAAGCCAAAACCTGCACCGAGTCTGCCGAGGCTTACTATCTCAGCACCGAAGATACACCGATTGAGTTTGAAAACAATCGGCTCAAAAGCCTACAAACAAAAGCACAGCAGGGGGTAGCTTTACGGGTAATTGCCCATGGCAAAATTGGGTTTGCCAGCTCTACGGATTTATCTCGCCTTGACGATCTTGTTGCTGCCGCAGTTCAAACCGCAGAGATCGGTGAGCCTGCCGATTTTGAATTTGCCTCAGAAGCCATCCCCTCTAATACTACCTCTGAAGCTGAATTGAGCCCGCAACCGACAACCGATCGTCTAGTTACCATCGGCGATCGCCTCATCAGCCAAGTCAGAGCATACAATCCTGAGATTTTAGTTAACGTCGATTTCCATCTTCGATCGCGTCTCACCGCAATCGCCACCAGCTTAGGTGTGATGGCAACAAGGCGCAATCACACCACCAGTTCTAGCTTGGGTGGCAACTTGGTCAAGGGCGAAGATTTTCTTCAAGCCTATAGCTATGAAGTCGTGCGTCAGGGCGAGCCTGATTACGATCGCCTTGTAGAACAGGTAATTCAAAAATATCGATGGTCGGAATCCCTAGCCCAAGTTCGCAGTGGCACTTTACCCGTGTTATTTACACCTAGAGCCGTAGCTAGCACGATTGGGGGATTATTTGATACCGTCCTCTCTGGGCAAGCGATCGCGCAAAAAGCCTCTCCCCTCGCTGATAAATTGGGGCAAACCCTGTTCGATCGGCGTTTGACCATATTTGAAGACCCTGCCCTCGGCGTTTCGGCTTGTGGTTTTGACGATGAAGGTACGCCTACTTCAGCCAAAACATTTGTCAACCAAGGTGCGGTAGAATGCTTTTATTGGGATAGGCGTTGGGCAGCAAAGGCTGAAAGGCGATCGACAGGCAATGGTTTTCGAGGAGGGTTATCTCGCCCTTTCCCTAACACGATCAACCTCTGCATTGCGCCAAGTAAGACGAGCTATGCCGATCTGATCGCGCAGATGGAGGAGGGGTTAATTGTCGATCAAGTTTTGGGGGCTGGTCAGTCCAATCAACTGGCAGGTGAGTTTTCAGTCAACCTTGACCTTGGCTATAAAGTGGAACGAGGCAAGATCGTAGGGCGTGTAAAAAATACCATGGTAGCTGGCAATATTTTTTCAGCCTTTAAAGAGTTGATAGATTTGAGCAGCGAAACAGAATGGGTTGGTGGTGGTGCGCTGGTTCCAGCAATTCTCTTTGCCCAATTGGGAGTAGCAGCTCGCAGTTAATTGTATCGTTTAGGGCTCAACAGGTAATGCAAACTTGGGTTATACCTACAGTAGATCGTCTCTATGCAGGAAATTTTAGATCAAATTGATTTAATCCAAGAACACTTAGATGCTGTGGTTGTCGTAGATCGTGCAGGAATTGTTCGCTATGCTAACCATGCTGCTGAAGTTTTGTTTAATCGCAGAACTAAAGAATTGATTGGAGAAGAATTTGGTTTACCAATCATAGCTGGAGAAAGAACAGACATAGATATTCTTCATGCCAATGGTCAAATGATAACCGCCGAGATGCGAATTTTTGAAACGCAAAAGGATGGAGAAGTTACCTATATCATTGCTTCCTTACGAGATATTACCGAGCGCAAACGGACTGAAGAGTGGCTGCGTTATCAGAACGAACGAGAACGCCTACTTGGGACGATTGCCCTTAAGATTCAACGAGAACTTAACCTCGACCAGATTTTAGCGGTCTCTGTGGAAGAATCTCGTCATCTATTGCAAGCAGATCGGGTACTCATTTATCGATTTCATCCAGATTGGAGCGGCACATTTGTGGTTGAGTCTGCCATGAATCAAGCGATCGCCATTTTGGGTGAAACGATTTACGATCCTTGTTTTGACCCAGATCGAATTGCTAAGTACTATCATGGTGCCTACAGCAGTGTTAATGACGTCGAGACTGAGCCAATTAGCGAGTGTTACAAGCAATTACTGCTTGGGTTTCAGATTCGAGCCAACCTCGTGGTGTCGATTGGATTTGGTGATCGATTGTGGGGGTTGTTGGTTGCCCATCAGTGCTACGAACCTCGGAAATGGCAACAATTTGAAATCGAATCCCTTCAGAAAATTGCTAACCATGTGTCGATTGCGATTCAACAAGCCGAGTCGTTTACCCGCATTCAAGAACTAAATCGCAATCTAGAAAGGCAAGTCGAAGAACGCACAACACAACTAGAGAATAGTCTAGAGGAACTTAAGCGATCTTTACAAAAGGAAAAGGAACTGCATGAGTTAAAGTCACAATTTGTGGCAATGGCATCCCATGAATTTCGTACGCCGCTTGCAACCATTCAAGTAGCAAGCGATCTACTGCGGCATTACAGCGATAGAATGTCTGAAGAGAAAAAACTCACCCACTTTGATAAAATTCAACAGGAGATCAGAAATATGACTGCCCTGTTAGAAGAGTTGTTAACGATTGGCAAGGTCGAGTCAGGTCGATTGGCTGTAAAACCTCAAGAGGTTCAATTAGAGAGTTTTTGCAAAAATGCGATCGAGGAAATTCGCTTTATGGCAACAGAGCAGCATAGCTTAGAATTTAAGAAGCTGTGTAAACAAGAAACCTGTATTACTGATGCCAACCTTGTGCATAAAATTTTAACAAACCTGCTTTCTAATGCGATCAAATATTCTCCGATGGGTGGCGCGATCGTGTTAACTGTCATACAGCCATCTGAGCAACCCGATCGCCTTGCGTTTCAAGTCTCCGATTCGGGCGTGGGGATTACTCTTGCAGACCAAGCCCACATCTTTGAGCCGTTTTTCCGCGCTCGTAATGTGGGCAAGATCTCTGGCACTGGTTTGGGCTTGGCGATCGCCATGGCATCGACAGAGTTGCTTGGTGGCACAATCAGCGTGCAAAGTGAGGTTGACACTGGCACAACGTTTACCTTCTTACTTCCGGTTCAGTTATGACTACAATTTTAGTAATTGAGGATATCGATGCACTCCGTGAAGAAATTATGGAGACATTGACCTATGAGGGGTTTAATGTTTTGGGGGCAGAGAATGGCTTGGTGGGTGTACATATGGCTCAGACCCATTTACCCAACTTGATTATCTCGGATGTGGCGATGCCAGAGCTAGATGGATATGGAGCCTTGAGCATTTTGCGACAAAATCCTGAAACGGGCATGATTCCGTTTGTTTTCTTGACAGCAAAAGCCGAAAAAGCTGACATGCGTCAAGCCATGCAATTAGGTGCAGACGATTACTTAACTAAGCCCTTTACCTCTGAGGAGCTTCTGGGGTCGATCGCTGCCCGCCTCCGCAAATATAATGCGATTAAAGAACACTATCAAGAAGAGAGCGATCAAGCTGCTGTCAAACTAGAGAACCTATCCCACTATGACGAGATCACGCAACTGCCCAATCGGATTTTGTTCCATAGTTTGCTGAGAGATTCTATTCTGCATTCGCAACTCAATCACAAGCAAATCGCCTTACTCTTGTTAGAGATTGACAACTTTAATATCATTAATAACTCCTTGGGCTATGATATTGGCGATCGCGTATTTAAAAGCCTTGCTGAGAGGTTGCGAAGACATGTAGCTCCCTCTGATGTTGTGGCTCGCCTCAGGGGGGATGAGTTTGCGATCATCCTTGCTGACACAATAAGTATCGATCAGGTCAAACAAAAAGTTCAAAAAATTCTAGATTTGCTTGCCAAACCATTTAGCCTGAGCGATCAGAACATCTTTATCACGACCAACATTGGCATCACGCTCTACCCTCACGACCAACATGAAGCGGATGAATTGATCAAAAGTGCCGATCTTGCCATGTATCATGCCAAAGCTCAAGGCAGAAATTGCTATCAGTTTTATAGTTCTCAACTCAACACGCAATCTTCCGAATACATGGCGTTGGCAAATAGCCTCCATCAAGCGTTCGATCGCCATGAGTTTCGGATCCACTACCAACCTCTACTCGATCTAAAAACTAAGCAAATTGTTGGCGCTGAAGCATTAATTCGCTGGCAACACCCTGAGTTGGGTTTAGTTGCGCCTGGTAAATTTATTCCGATCGCTGAAGAGACAGGGTTAATTGTCCGTTTAGGTGAACTCGTAATTACATCTGTCTGTCAGCAGATTCAGGCTTGGCACCAAAAGGAAATCCCCCATGGTCGGATTGCCATCAATCTCTCGGGTCAGCACTTTCGTTTGCAAGATAACCTGCGGCAAACGGTCGCCAAAAATTTAAGAGATTACCATGTTGCCCCCCATTACCTAGAAATTGAACTAACTGAAAGTGAGATCATGCAAAATAGCGATCGCACGATTCAAGTTCTTTCTGAACTACGAAAAATTGGTGTCCAAATTGCGATCGATGATTTTGGTACGGGCTATTCCTCCTTGAGTTATCTCAAGCATTTTCCCGTTGACACGCTAAAAATCGATCGCTGTTTTGTCCAAGATGTCACCACCGATCGGCATGATGCCGCTATTACGATCGCCATGATCGAGCTAGCCCATAATTTATCGTTGCGTGTCGTTGCTGAAGGCGTTGAGACGGAAGAGCAGTTGGATTTTTTAACAAGAAATGGCTGCGATCGCATGCAAGGCTATTTGTTTAGTCGTCCTGTGCCCCCCGAAGAATTTGAAAATATGTTGATTGAGCATAAACACTTATAGTGGTTTTATCGTGGTTTGACGGGTATGCTATAGATCGAACCCAATAATTCATTGTTTGTTCATACTTAACATCCACCAACCATCAGCTTGCAACCTACATGAGTAATTCAAAACGAGCCCTCCTAACAGGAATTACTGGACAAGATGGTTCCTATATTTCGGAACTTTTGTTGTCTAAAGGATATCAAGTTCACGGCATTGTACGTCGCGCCTCTACAATTAATACCGATCGCATCGATCACATCTATCAAGATCCCCACCTACCAGAGACTAAACTATTTCTGCACTATGGCGATCTCACAGATGGGACGACGCTCAGACGCATTTTAGAAGCAGTTCAACCCCACGAAATCTACAATCTAGGAGCACAATCTCACGTACGCGTGAGTTTTGATTCGCCCCAATACACGGTAGACACCGTAGGTATGGGAACGCTACGTTTGCTAGAGACCATTCGCGAATATCAGCAACGCACAGGGAATGAGGTGCGATTTTATCAGGCTGGCTCCTCAGAAATGTATGGCTTGGTGCAGGCAGTTCCTCAAAACGAACAAACGCCTTTCTATCCGCGTAGTCCCTATGCCTGTGCTAAGGTCTATGCCCACTGGCAAACGATCAATTATCGCGAGTCTTACAACTTATTTGCCTGTAATGGCATTCTATTCAATCACGAAAGTCCTAGGCGGGGGGAAACTTTTGTAACCCGTAAGATTACGAGGGCGATCGCTTGCATCGTTGCGGGGAAACAAAAAAAGCTGTTTATGGGGAACCTCGATGCCAAACGAGACTGGGGCTATGCCAAAGACTATGTAGAAGCGATGTGGTTGATGTTGCAACAGCCCGAACCTGATGATTATGTGGTTGCGACAGGTGAGACCCATTCCGTTCGCGAGTTTTTAGAACTTGCCTTTGCCCATGTCAATCTCAATTGGGAGGACTATGTGGAAATCGACCCTCGTTACTTCCGTCCTGCCGAGGTGGAATTGTTGTTAGGCGATCCTACAAAAGCACGGCAGAAGCTAGGATGGGAGCCTAAGGTAACCTTCAAAGACTTGGTTCGCCTGATGGTCGATGCCGATATGCAGGCATTGGGACTAGAAACACCCAATGGAAGTCCCTCAGAGGATATTGCCACGTTGCGTCAAAATTCTGGCACTGCAAATTGGTAGAGAAGTACCCCTTCTTAGCCCTTCTCAAAGGGAAAGGGAAGCAAACTTCCGATTTTCCACTTAGGAAAGTTGCTTTGCGGCTAGTGTAAGGGGGAATTAAAGGGGGTAATCTTGACCTATTTGTATATGGGTCAAAGACATTGAGCGAATTTTAGCGAACTATTGAAGATTAAATGAGGAATCAAGTGAGTAACCTAAGTACGCAAAAAATTTTAGTCACAGGCGGTGCTGGCTTTTTAGGACAGCAGGTCGTCGCACAGCTATTGGCAGCAGGAGCAAACAAAGACCTAATTTCGATTCCGCGATCGCGCGACTACGATCTGCGGTCTCTATCTGTTTGCGAGCAGGTCGTACGAGAGCAGCAAATCGTGATTCATCTTGCCGCGCATGTTGGTGGGATTGGCTTAAATCGTGAAAAACCCGCCGAATTGTTTTATGACAATTTGATTATGGGAACCCAGCTCATCCATGCTGCCTATCAAGCAGGCGTGCAGAAGTTTGTCTGTGTGGGAACGATCTGTGCCTATCCTAAATTTACGCCTGTTCCTTTTAAAGAAGACGATCTTTGGAATGGCTACCCCGAAGAAACCAATGCGCCCTATGGGGTCGCCAAAAAAGCACTACTCGTGCAATTGCAATCCTACCGCCAGCAATATGGTTTTAATGGTATCTATCTATTGCCAGTGAATTTGTACGGACCTGCGGATAACTTCGATCCTAAGAGTTCCCATGTGATTCCTGCGTTGATTCGTAAAGTCTATGAGGCGCAGCAACAGGGCGATCGCAAGCTTTATGTTTGGGGAGATGGGACACCCACCCGCGAATTCATTTATTCGGAAGATGCGGCGCGTGGCATTGTCATGGGAACCCAACATTATAACGAAGCCGATCCTGTAAATCTAGGAACAGGCTATGAAATTTCGATCAAGACCCTGATCGAGCTGATTTGCGAATTAATGGGATTTGATGGGGAAATTGTTTGGCAAGTCGATCAGCCTAACGGTCAGCCCCGTCGCTGTCTTGATATTGAGCGTGCTAAGCAAGCTTTCGGATTTACGGCTCAGGTCGATTTCCGTCAGGGGCTAAAAAATACAATCGACTGGTATCGCCAAAACGCAGACTAGAACAGAACGATCGTTCGCAGGGGCAGTTCCATCGGAGGCTTTCGCATGCCTGTCCCATGCGATCTAGGCTTTTACAGGAGCATGTTCGATGAGGCAATAGGGGCGACTATAGCTGAGCGGCATCTCTAAGGCATGGCTGGCAAGAAATTTAGCATTACTCAGTACGGTTTCGGTATGACCATCATAGGCGATCTGCCCTTGGCTTAGTACAACGGTACGATCGCATATCTCTAGGGCTAAATCTAGATCGTGGGTCGCAATCAGTTGGGTCACAGGCAAGCTCTGTAATAGCTCGATCAACTGGCGGCGCGATCGCGGATCGAGCTGTGCAGAAGGTTCATCAAATACCAGCACCTGCGGCTGCATGGCGATTACCCCTGCGATCGCCACCCGCTTTTTTTCGCCCCCCGATAGATTTTGAGACTGGCGATGTCTATAGATTTCTAGATCTAAACCTACGGCTGTCATAGCTTGGTGCACGCGGAAATCGAGTTCGCGATCGCGATGCCCCTGATTCATCGGGCCAAAGGCGACATCTTCCCAGACAGTAGGCATGAACAACTGATCGTCGGGATTTTGAAACACCAAACCCACAAAGTTTCGCACCCAGCGCAGATTTTTGGAATTGACTGATTTCTCGCCAATACTCACACTTCCTTGCTGCGGCAGTAATACCCCATTGAGGTGCAGCAGCAGTGTTGATTTCCCCGAACCATTTGCACCCACGAGTGCTACGCTTTCTCCTGCCCGAATCGATAAATTCACACCTCGAAGGGCTTGCGTGCGATCGCTATAGGTATAACTAAGATTCTCGATATCAATGGGATTATGGTGCATAGGAAAGCTGTTTTGTCTTTAAATTCTAGGTTTCACGATAGTTACCTGAGATCGTCTCAGATGATTACCAGAGCGACTATTTCACATCCTATGCAAGAATTATGCGTGATTAAATCCACGATCCTAATTAAAATTGGGATCAAATTGAATAGCTGCCTTTAATAATTACTTTTTCTGTAAGATCGGGAGGTAGAGGTTTATCGAAGTAATAACCTTGGGCAAATTCACAACCAATCTGCTTGAGATACATCACCTGCTCAGCAGTTTCAACCCCTTCAGCGACAACGTCCATTCCTAATTGATGCGCTAGAGTAACGATCGCTTGTACGATCAAAGACTGATGAGAGTGCTCTAGATTGCCGTCTTCGATGATGCTAATAAAGGAGCGATCGATTTTAAGCGTCTTAACTGGAAAGCGATGGAGATAGTTGAGAGAGGAATAGCCCGTGCCAAAATCATCAATACAGAGTTGAATTTCTCGCTCCTTAAGCTGTTTGAAAATCAAGTCTGCCGATTCAGCATTATCCATAATTGCGGTTTCGGTAATTTCTAGCTTTAGCATACTGCCGTTAACACCTGTATCAGAAAGAATGCGATCGATGCGCTCCATTAGATCGGGGAGTGAAAACTGTTTGACAGAGAGGTTAACGTTAATCCTAACAGAGAATTGTTTGCCAAACTTTTCTTGCCAAGCTTTGATTTGACGACAGGCTTCTTGCAATGTCCATTCCCCAATTTGGGCAATCAGTCCAGTCTCCTCAGCAACGGGAATAAATTTGGATGGAGAGATAAAGCCTTCTGTAGGATGATTCCAGCGAATCAGTGCTTCAAAGCCAGCCAGATCGCCAGTGGCTAAGGAAATGACAGGCTGATAGTAGAGCATAAATTGTTGTTGCTCTAGGGCTAAGCGTAAATCTGTCTGTAATTCAAAGGCTTTGCGCGTAAAAATATGCATATCGGGATGAAAGACCTGATAGCAAGCTTTCCCCTTTTCTTTCGCTTGATACATGGCTGTATCGGCATCCCGTAAAATTGTATCGGGCAGATCGTAACTTGGATGACCAAAAACAATGCCAATACTGACATTGATGAAAATCTCTTTGTCTCCTAAGATAAAAGGACCTGTATTGAGGGATTCTAGAATGTGGTTTGCAACATCGAGCGCATCCTTAGGATCGTCTATCTCTTCCAATAATATTGAGAACTCATCGCCACCAAAGCGTGCCACACTATCTACAGAACGAATGATTTGCTTGAGCCGATCGGCAAACTCTACAAGCAACATATCGCCCAACAGATGTCCGAGCGATTCATTGATCAACTTAAAGCGATCGCAGTCGAGAAATAAAACAGCGAAGCGATAATCGGAACGATATTTGATCCGTTTCAGCGATTGTGCGAGTCGTTCGATAAACAGCGATCGATTGGGTAAATCTGTGAGGGGATCGTGGAAAGCTAAATGCTGTAATTGTTTTTGAGTTGAGACATGCTTTTGAATTTCTTGCTCTAATTGAGCGGTTCTTAGCTTTACACGTTCTTCAAGGTCGGTATTTAATTTTCTGATCTCAGCTTTTGCCGCTAGCAAAGACATTTGATTTTCTACACGCACGAGCACCTCTCGCAATTGCAAGGGTTTTGTCATGTAGTCTACGCCCCCTACTTCAAATGCCTTGACCTTGTCTAGGATCTCGTTGAGGGCACTTAAAAAAACTATAGGAATATCTTGCGTTGTTGGATCTGCTTTAAGCTGTTGGCAAACCTCATAGCCATTAAGGTCGGGCATTTTGATGTCTAAGAGGATTAAATCTGGAGCAAATATTTTTGCTGCAGTTAGTCCTGCCATGCCGCAATTTGCAGCTTCTACTTCATACCCCCAATTGGGCAGAAAATCCATTAAAAGCGCGATGTTAGTGGGTGTATCGTCAATAACTAAAATTTTGCCTTTAACGATATCTGCTGACTCATCCATAAAATGTGGCATTAAGTGGAGGAATTGCGATAAACAATCCTAATTTATTTTGCAAGAGGAGTAACCATAGGATTATAGGTTGGGGCTTAGATCGAAGCATCCCCCACGCCGTTCACCCAATTGGGTGATGTTGTAGAATTTTGAGGACTTACTCGTAAAGATTTAGCAATCTTTGTCGATCTCGTACAAATACACATTGATTTGGAGTTATATAGACCTCAATGCTTTGAATTATTGCACCTTTACTAAGAAAGAATTTTGGTAACTCTTGCTACTAAGATGCGATGTTAAGATGCAATTAGCAAACAATATATAACGCTCCTAAATAAGTTGTAAATTTGTAGCATAGGCATCTTGCCTGTATGGGCTGGAAACTCGTACTACGTTCGCAAACAATTAAGGATCGCTATAGTTAAATGCAAATTAGGTTAAAAAATTGATTAGCCAGTTTTAAATTCTCTTTTAACTTCACAGGTGTCCCATACGCATCATGACTTTAGCTTACGTCAAACCGTCTTTGACTGATTCCTCTATAGACTCCTCCGCAACATCCCTAGCCGATCGAGTAAGAGCTGACTTTCCAATTTTAGACCAAGAAGTAAATGGCAAACCCTTGATCTATTTTGATAACGCGGCAAGTTCCCAGAAACCGATCGCAGTTCTCAATGCATGGCGCAGTTATTACGAGCATGATAACGCCAACGTGCATCGCGGCGCACATACCCTCAGTGGTCGTGCTACGGATGCCTATGAAGGGGCAAGAGAGAAGGTCGCTAAGTTTATCAATGCGCGATCGCCGCAAGAAATCGTTTATACCCGCAATGCTAGTGAAGCGATCAATCTGGTTGCCTATGCTTGGGGCTTAGATAGCTTGCAAAAAGGCGATGAGATTATCCTCACGGTCATGGAGCACCACAGCAACATTGTGCCCTGGCAGTTGATCGCACAGAGAACTGGGGCTGTCCTGAAATTTGTTACTCCTACAGAAACAGGCAAGTTTGACCTAGAGCAGTACAAATCCTTACTGAGCGACAAGACGAAACTGGTGTCTGTGGTTCATGTCTCCAACACCTTAGGCTGTATCTCACCTGTCGTAGATATTATTCAACTGGCGCATGCTAAGGGGGCTAAGGTTCTCATTGATGCCTGTCAGAGCATTCCACATATGCCCATTGACGTGCAGGCAATGGATTGCGATTGGTTGGTAGCATCTGGACACAAAATGTGTGCGCCTACGGGAATTGGGTTCCTGTATGGCAAATTAGATCTGCTGCGTTCGATGTCACCGTTTATGGGCGGTGGTGAGATGATTGCCGAGGTCTTTCTCGATCGCTCTACCTATGCCGACCCACCTCACAAATTTGAAGCAGGTACGCCTGCCATTGGCGAAGCGATCGCCCTAGGTGCGGCTGTGGATTATCTCACTGCGATCGGAATGGATAAAATTCATGACTACGAGCAAGAATTAACTTCATACCTGATCGAACAATTACAGCAAATTCCTGACTTGACTATCTATGGACCTCTGACAAACAGGGCAGGTTTGGCTGCTTTTACGGTGAAGGGCGATATTCATGCCAATGATATTGCGGCAATGTTAGATCAATCAGGTGTCGCAATTCGGTCGGGGCATCATTGCACGCAACCCTTACATCGCTATCTCGGTATTAGTGGAACGGCAAGGGCAAGTCTGTATTTCTACAATACCAAGTCAGAGATTGACGGATTCATTGCCGCTCTCAAAGATGCGCTGAGTTTCTTTCATAGCGTTATGAGCTAGTTTTTTACTAGGATAACTTCAGCTTGGGATAAGAAAACCTCAAACGCTATACATCCCAAGGAATCCCCCCAGTCCCCTTTGCAAAAGAATGGAACACTCATCTTCCCTTTTGTAAGGGGGATACTCAATAGGGGTGACTCATTCTGCTTTCAACTCAAAGCCTTTATCCGTATCGTCGGTAAGTACTGCTTTCCCCCTCACAGCAGTATTGTTGGGCACTTCGTTGGTCACCGTATATTCGCCCTGACTGTAGCGCAAATAGGAATAGCTAAGCGGATAACCACCACCTGCGGTACGACGAATTAAATCTTTCCAACCGTTGGTCTTTTGGTTGGTGACAATAATCGGCTTGCGACTGACGGGGATATTGCCAATTAAACGATAGCCTTGGGCATCAGGTTGAAAAATCATCAAGGTGCAACCCCCAGTACCGCAGAAATAGGAGCTTTGGGGATAGACGATCGCTTCAGGCTTCCCATCTCCATTCAAGTCTATCAGGCTGTAAGAGTAAGTAGCAGGGCGCGTAAATTTATTCCGAACAGCGTCTACATAGCTGGGGGAGGCTTGGCGAATTGCGGTTTCTAGTGCTGGAATAGGTTTGCTCTCTGAGGCTACAAATTGCAACTGCGTGAAGGTAATTCCCCGCACCGATCTTATGATGGGGGGAGATTTTGCCTGTGCGGTTTGGGGAAGCAGCATTCCTAATGCTAAGAATGGGATAAGGCTAAGTTGACGAATTACACCTGCTGTTTTGGGCATAGTTTCCTCTTCAATCGGCATTCTATTCCCTTAATTTTAGCCTTGATTTGCGATCGCGCAGCCAAGCATTCAAATCAGCAATTATAACTGGTCGTTATTCTCAAGATTCAAAGTAGGAGGAGATGGATTTCTTAAAACTTGCAAGGGAAGAACATTACTTTCAGTTCCGTCAACAAATAAGCTGACCCATACCGATCCATGCTCAGTTCCAATACTTGGAATTTTAGATGGAAGCTTAAATTTAACTGTGTTTTCATTCCAAGACGTGATAGCTTCTGAGTCAATTAACCTGTGGTTTATCGCAACAAGTCTATTTGTAGTGTCCCTTTTTTTTAGGTTTTGACCGTAGATAGTTATGACTTTCTCAACTTCGCTAACAGGAGGAACTAAGCTACTTAGTCGAGGGAAAATGCCTTGATTTTCACTATTTAAATGCTCGGAAACCAGATTCATAGTCAAATTCATGGAATTTTCAATACGATCGACGGTTTGATCGATCTCTTCATTGCTT
Source organism: Tumidithrix helvetica PCC 7403 (assembly GCF_965232925.1). NCBI lineage: Bacteria > Bacillati > Cyanobacteriota > Cyanophyceae > Pseudanabaenales > Pseudanabaenaceae > Tumidithrix > Tumidithrix helvetica. The sequence continues at coordinate 2,234 of NZ_CBDDRA010000044.1, read as the reverse complement.
ATAATTCCTTCAGCAACATATTGGCTTTGAATATAAGTACCATTCAGGTTCAGTTCCCAAATAAAACTGGTAAAAGCAGTTTCGGCTTGAATTAAGTTTGACATGGCATTTTGAATGCGTTTGAGGGGATCGTTGACCATTTGAACGATTAGACCAGAAAGTCCACCAATTCCTGCTAACCCGCCAGCAACACGCTTTGCTTCATTCTCACCATTTATGCTTATAAACACACCACCTGTAAGCATAATTATTCCTGCGGCAAAAACCGCTACATTCAAACCTTGCAGCATCCACAGAGTTTTTTTCGCTTCTTGGACTGCTCCTTTTAATATGCTAGCTGCCTCTTCGCTACGTGCCTTTGATGGCTCTAAATAATACTTAGCTAATAAATCTTGACGAGCCGTTCTCGTTCGTTCTTCGCCAACTACAGCTTGGGCTAAAGCATCTACAGCAAATGTCCCGCCAACATTTCCTAAAACACGAGCCATACTCTCACGAATTTCGATATCAGATTCTTTGGGTAATCTACGTGCCAGTGCTGGTACAGCATGTTTTCGTAGTTCTTCTTTGATGTTTTCGTATTCTTTAGAAGCGGTAGCAAAAAATCTATCATCGCTCATATCAGCCAACTGCCGAGCAATACGTTTTTGTACTTGCAGCTTAAAATTGTCTATCTCCTCTTTTACAAGTATTTCAAGGATTTTTTCAGCTAATTGCCTATCAGCTTGTTTTTTATCAAATTCCGATCTAATTTGCTCTGAATAGTTACTAGGTTGCTCCTTAATTGAACTCAACCACTCTCTTAAGCCTTCAAGACTTTTCTGCTGAGCAGGAGGTAGGAGAGTCCCAAATGTAGGCTTCAAGCAGTCTAGGTTTTTTTCAGACTCTATAATTTTGTTACGAATTTTAATTTTGAAATCATCTTTTGCCTGCCAACCTTGCTCAAGCTGGTTTACAAGAGGTATTACAGCATGAGTGGTAGTACGTATTTTGTCAGCAGTTATTCTTACTAGAGATGCTTTATCGGTATCAAGATCGACAATCCATTGTATCCATAAATCGACAATAAATTGTAGGTTTTCATCTCTTTCATTAGCATCCGCTTCAATTAGATTTTGAATATAAGCAATTTGTTCAGTAAATGTTTTTGTTTGGAATATTTCTAGAACTTCTTTCTTTTTTTCATCCTCGCTTTGATTCGAATATTCCTGTGGATGCTCTATTTGATCTAACTGATTTAATTGATTTAATGCATTTTTTGCAAGCGATTGAATATCAGACCCAGAAGAACCAAAAGCTTGCTTACTTAGTACTTGCTTTATTTGTTTATGAAGATTAGGTGGTAAGTCGTTATCAGATAATACATTTTGTAACCATCCTATAGTTTTTATTTTTGTGTTGTAATCCCCATCATTTATAGCTTCAATAATAATATTTGAAATAACTTCTTTCACTTCATTAGAAGATTTCCACTTTTCTACTAAAACACTGCTTAGATTACTTGAGTTTCTGAATTTTATCCATCCAAAAATTAACCCATACTTCTGTTCGGTTAAGAATCGATTATTCAGTATAATATTGTCGATTAGTCTATCTTTGTTCTCTGTTATCTCATAAATCACATCAAAAATCTGATTGCTAACAAAATCAGTTTTTTGACATTTATAGAGAGAATCCCAAAGAGCTTTTTCCAGTTTATTTTTATCTTCTGGCGAGACGTTTAAATCTTTTATTAGTTTGAAAGGTAATAATTTAGGATTATCACCTTCTAGCAGATTTATGCATTTTTGTAATACTTCTGACTTATCTTCTTCTGTGATAATTGCATTGATGGTTTTTATCAAATCTTCTTGTGTGATAATTGTATTGGCGGCATTGAAGGCTTTTATCAAAATCAAATCTTCTTCTAAATACACATTATTAGCAGCAAGATCCAGTAATTTATCGAGAGATTCAATTGCGTCAGAACCAAATTTAGCAAGTTCTTTTAATGCAAATTTTTTTATTGCAATAGATGGATGGTCGATACTGATAATTAAATTTTGCAATAATGATTTTCGATCTTGTCGGAGAATATTTGTAATCGCAGCGAAGGCACTTTCAGATATCTCATTGGGAGCATCTCAATTAGGCACTGAGTAAATATACTTAGGGGCATAGAAATAACCGTTGAGGTAAGCACAACGATGCTTCAAGACTTGAGCAACATTGTGACGGTTCCATTGAGCACCAGA